>CAYRWT010000015.1:2754-14357 GCA_964428105.1 uncultured Candidatus Peribacteria bacterium | reverse complement strand
CGAAAAGAAAGGACGAAAGAAACGCGTGTGCCCGCCTGCCATATGGCCGGGCAGGTGCCAATTCCCGCCAGCCGACCCCCACCGGTGGCGCACGCCGCCCCTTGGTGGATGTTTCAGATCATGTGTAGAAAAATATTATTTCTGTAACTCCATCATCAAATCCTCGATGTCCTTCTCCCGCCCTATTGGTAGATGAATTTCGAAGAGGAGCTCACGGACTCTGATGAATGTAATGCGATCAGAGCTCAGTGAAGGATCGATAAAGGAGAGGGTGTCGATAACAGGCTTTCCTACTTCGTGTGTCGTTGTATCGATGAGGTCACGAACGTCGTTTGAGAAACTTGAGAGGAGTGCTTCCTTGAGTGAAGAGAGAAGACTTTTCACATCTCCTTGTTGTACCCATGAAAGTAGTGCGATGCGATCATTGTTTTGTAGAATTACCACTGTTGTTGGAGGAGTTTCTCCGAGGAGATCCATAAGGAAAGATTGTTCTTTTGTTGCACGTACTTCGAAGCCGAGGTTCGTAAGAATCTTCATTGGGTCAATGATTTTTTTCTTCTTGATGCCTTTTCGTACCAATGTGAAGGCGCTCTGTGAAGAGCTGCTATTTGATGAAGATGCTACTGAAGATTGAGACGTGATACTGCTGGAACTCGATATGCTGATAGCAAGAGATGAAGAAGTACTTTCGATTGTGGGTTTTGGAAAATCTTCGAGAACAAGTTTTCGTTCAACAAACCAATAGTCAGCCACAATAAGTCCTGTGCAGACAGCTGTAAGGCACAGCGTTACAAGTGCCGTTGTTTTTGTTCCTTGTTCTATACGAGAAAGTCTAGCATGGAGGTCTCAAAGAAAAGAGAGCCCGATTTTGAGGCTCTCTTTTCAACGTTGTGTATGGATATTGGTATACGTGATTACTTGAGTGTGACAGCTTGAGTGGTATTTGATTGCTTCTTCGCAAAATCTTTTAGGCACCTTGCACGCTCATGTGTATGAAGGACGGCACAATGTTCAGGGAGCCAGTTCTGGCTACGAGCGAAGAGACGTTCGCGACGCAATGTTCCTTGAGATGGCATCTCGTCTGCAACTGGGGCACTGAAACTTGCTTCGATGTGCATCGCACGTTGTTCTCTACGGAAACTCTCTGCGGTATGTGCACGCTGTGCTGCATCTGCTGCAATTTTCGATTGTGTGAGAGTGTTCTGACGTCGACTTGTAATTTTCTGTACAGCAATTGGAGACTGAATCGTTGCATCGAGAAGTGTGGCAACTTGTGAAGTTGCTTGTGGCGCCTGCACCTTGTAGAGGGTAAGGCCATCTTCTGCTTGTGCAGAGCTGACGATGAGAGCGCTTAAGCCCCCGAGGATGATGAGTTTGGATGTGATACGCATAGAATTGGGAGAAAGTGGATTTGGGAAGTTTTCTAACTATTATAGCATTATAAAATATATTTGCAAGTATTAAAAATATATTGTGAAATATTATATTAAGAAGATGCACTCATCTCCTCTATCCGCCTCACCCTTTTGTCCCTCTCCTAAAAGGAGAGGGACAACATTGTTAGAGAGATTTGGATAATCCTTTTTTCTTATCAACACACCAGCAGCGCCCTTCCAGGGCGCGGCGTTTTCATAACTACGATCTAAAATCACCGCGGCCCGGAGGGCCGCTGCTGGTCTGAAAAATATTCAGAGGATATTGATCATTGAAATCCGGTTCTTTTTTCACAACAAAGGCTCCTCCTTCTCCACTTTGGAGAAGGGGTTAGGGGATGAGGCGAGGGATTTTTCTTTTCTACTCCACAATCACTTTTGCATCAGCAACTGTTACTTGCTTCTCTCGTACAATGACAGGATTTAAGTCGATAGCGCTGATGTGAGGGCAGTCTGCGATGAGGTGAGAGGTCTGCACAATGATCTCTGCAAGTGCCACGATATCTCCACGTTTACCACGGAATCCTGTGAGCAGCTTCCATGCTTTGAGTGACTGCAGCATGTCGAGTGCCTGAGTAAGTTCTACTGGTGCGATACGGAAACAGACGTCCTCAAAGAGCTCAGCATAGATTCCACCTAAGCCCACCATGATCATTGGGCCAAATGAAGGGTCTCTCAGTGCGCCGATGATGAATTCAGAACCAATCGGGAGTTGCTGTTGAAACAAGATCCCTCGAAGCGCTGCTGTGGGGCAGGCTTTGCGTACATTGTTTGTAATAGTTTTCCATGCATTTTCTGCTTCTTGTATGCTCTGAATATTGAGGATGACGCCACCAACATCTGTTTTGTGGAGGATATCGGGAGAGCTTATTTTTGCGATGATCGGGAAGCCAATTGATGCAACGATTTCTGGTATATCGTTGATTGTTCGTGCGAGACTCTGCTCCGGAGTAGGGAGTTCATAGAGTGAAAGGAGATCATCCGTAAGTTCTTCTTCGAGCAGGCCATGTGTTTCGTGAATAATGGCATGCGCACTGATCGCACGTGGAGAAGGAGAGGTTTCATTTGACGTTTCGATACCTTGTTTTTGCTGTAGAGAGAATTCCCGTAGTGCTTGCAGTGCTAGGATCGCTCGTTCTGGAGAATGGAAATTTGGTATCCCTCCACATGCAAGGATCTGCTCGGCGGCTAAAATTTTTGGTCCACCGAGGAAAGCACAAACAATTGGCATGAGAGGTGCTCGTTTCTTCGTTGCGACGATGCTGCGTGCAATCTCTTCACATGGCGTCATCACTTGTGGAGTGAGGAGCACGGCAACTCCATCGACATTTGCATCTTTTGTGAGAGCATCGAGGACGAGAGTAAAGCGATCTGCTCTCGCATCTCCGAGGACATCGATAGGATTTTTGCTACTCGCACTTTCTGGAAGATTTTTGCGTAAAATTTCGCTCGATTCCTTTGTGAGAGTTGCAAGTGACAGTCCACTTCCCTCCACTGCATCCACCGCGAGGACTCCGGGGCCACCAGCATTTGTGACGATCGCAATAGAAGGAGAGAGGAGAGATGGTTGTCCTGAAAATGTCCGCAGGAGTTCTAAAAACTCTTGGAAGGTATGTGCTCGGAAGATGCCCGCCTCTTTGCATGCGGCATCGATGGCTTTATCGGATCCTGCGAGTCTCCCTGTATGAGAGGCGACAGCAGCAGCACCGCGTGAAGAGATTCCAGCTTTCAGGAGAACGATTGGTTTTTTCCCTCGTAATTTTTTCGCTTCTTCGAGGAACGCTTCCCCATCAGCGATATTTTCGAGATACAAACCGATGACCTGTGTCGCCTCATCACTCGAGAGAATTTTTAGAAGTTCTACTTCTGATGTGAGAGCTTTATTTCCCATACTGATGACTGATGATGTGCCGAGGAGTGGTGCTCTCGCAGCATCGAGTATCGCAACAGCGATGGCTCCGGACTGACTTAAAAGTGCGATATTCCCAGATTGTATGTCAGGAGTTTCTGCAAATGAGGCATTCAATTTGCAGTGGGGAAGTACGATCCCTAAACAGTTTGGGCCGATGAGTGTCGTAGCTGATCCTCGAACAATGTGTTCCAATTCTTTTTCTCGTTCCCTTCCTTCTTCTGTCCCAAGTTCTCCAAAACCTGCGCTAATGACGACGACTGTCTCGATCTTTCGTTCGATACATTCTTGGAGAATTGCAGAAACTGTTACTGCGGGAGTGGCGATGATAACGAGATCAGGAGTCGCTGGTAACTCTTTGATACTCGGAAAACATGGCGTACCGAGAATCGTCGTATGTTTTGGATTTACCGCTGCGATGTGACCTAAAAATCCTCCTGCTTTTATATTTCGTAGGATGAGAGACCCGAGCTTACTAGGGTCCTCACTTGCTCCGATGACCGCAACAGAAGTTGGTGAGAGCATTGCCATAGAAAGAATCGTATCCCTAGAGTGTTCTTTCTCGCGAGTTTTTCCTTGTTTTCTTTCATTGCGAAATACATAAATTGTTTGCAGGCAACATTGTTACGTTTTCGCACTACTACTCTCGACGAGATGTACTTCTCGCTTGCTATACTCTGACTATGGCGATTGAACGAAAGAGAAAAGCTCGGCCGTCTGCTGCCTCTCCTAGTGTTGTCGGTGCAGAGGGAGAGAAGCAGATCGATACTGCACTGCGCCCACTACGGCTCTCTGAATACGTCGGACAAACTGCGATCAAGCAGCATCTTACTGTGTACATGGAAGCTGCGCGAAAACGCACGGAGCCACTTGGGCATACGATTCTTCACGGTGCGCCTGGACTCGGGAAAACAACGCTTGCTTTCATCATTAGTCGTGAGATGGGCACACAGATTCGCGTGACATCTGGCCCTGCGATAGAAAAACCGGGTGATCTTGCTTCACTGCTTACAAATCTCCAGGCAGGGGATGTTCTTTTCATCGATGAAATACATAGGATGCGACCGGCGATCGAAGAAGTGCTCTATAGCGCGATGGAGGATTACGTGCTCGATATTGTGATCGGCAAGGGTCCTTCTGCTCGCTCGATGCGTATCGACCTCCAGCCATTTACGTTGATTGGTGCGACAACAAAAGTGGGCGATGTTTCTATGCCACTGCGTGATCGCTTCGTGCACAATTTCCGCCTCTCTTTCTATGAACTTGATGAAATGGAGCAGATCATCGAACGCGCATCACATCTCCTTGGGATTACATTTGAGCAGGATGCAGCGCGCATGGTCGCGCGTTCGAGCCGAGCAACACCGCGTATAGCGAATCGCCTCGTGCGTGCTGTGCGGGACTTCGCACAAGTCGGAGGAGAGACTGCAGTTTCGAAGCAGAGAGTCCATACGACACTTTCTACTCTTGGTATCGATCAGAATGGACTTGATCGCACAGATCATGCGCTTCTCAAAACAATCATCGAAAAATTCTCTGGGGGACCGGTTGGCTTAAATTCCCTTGCTGCCATGCTCTCGGAAGAAGAAGATACGCTCGAGCAAGTCTATGAGCCGTATCTTCTCCAGTGCGGGTACCTCCAACGTACGCCGAAGGGCCGATGTGCGACGAATTTGGCATATCAGCTTCTTTCACTTGCTCCTCCGTTACCGTCTCAGAAATCTCTCCTCTAATACATGCTCAGTCAACAAACTCTTGGTCTTTTGATCGGCGGCATCGTACCTGCGATTTTCTTCGGCATCTGCAACGTGTTTGCTCGACTGAGTACGGATAATGGCATCGGTCTTGGTTGGTATCTCATCAGCATTGGTAGTGCTGTCGTTGGGCTTGGAGTTGTGTATCAAATCGCTGTTCGTGATCCTTTGCCACCACTCAGTAGTGGATTTTCTGCTTTTGCCCTTGGCCTTACATGGGGGATTGGGATGTTTTCACTCGGCTTTGCGTTACTCAAATACAAAACTCCGATTTCCAAGTTGGTTCCGATCTTTAACATGAATACGATTATCGCTGTCACGCTTGCACTCATCATCTTCAAAGAGTGGGGACAGGTGTCGATTGTGAAGTTATTACTTGGTGCAATTCTTGTTGTGATTGGCGGAACGCTTGCGGCGTTGGCGTAACGAGAGGAAGCCGAAGAAACCAAGGAATCCGAAGAGTCCGAGGGCATACAAGTGAGTAGTTTGTGGTGAGTAGTGAGTAGAATTATTTTCCGCAGTCGGGACGCCGCGTCCCGAAATGAGAGAATCAAAGGAAGCAAAGGATTTTTCCACAGTACTGTTCATATGAATACTTTTTTTGTTCAAACTTTTCTATAACTTACATTAAAGATTCTGTAGTTGATTAGCAAAAATTGACAGTAAATATAATTTATATTATAATGTATAAGTTACCCCCACCTAATTATGAACCTTAATGGCGCTGATGGTATACGTGAAAGGCATGCAAAAATAGAGCAAGAATGGAGAGAAGAGCTTGGTGCTGCTCGACCAAATTATCTACGAAGATTAGGCGTAGATTCTGGAGAAATACCTACATCAAAGCGTGCACATGATTTTGCAAAATTTATAGAAAGAGCAGGTATACCGAAGGAAAAACTTGATTTTGACTTTGGAGATGCGGTGAATGGCCCCCGAGAGAATGAATTACTTGCACTCGGAAGAGGGCATTTACAGAGAACAGATTTTCCCACTTGGGAAAGATGGTATGGAAATACAGTGACAGCAGCAGAATTCAAGGCGGCACAAGAGGCATGGTATAAGGATGATCTTGATACAAGATATGAAGAGCTAGCAGGTATTACAGAAAAAACTGTTGCACTTCTTACCGAACTTGGTATTCCAGTTGACCCAAGAAATCCCCAATTATATCAAAATAGAGGTTGGTAACTTTCTATTGTTCGCTATTTGCCGCCAGCAAGGAATTAGAAAAGATTAGTGTAGAAGCTCTATATCCATAAGTTCTCCACACTCTTTCGTATTCCTTCTTCGAATTTCGCACGAGTGTGTTGCCTTGCTTCCTGCTGACACTTTTCATATGAATACTTTTTTTGTTCATATTTTTCTATAGCCTGAGATAGAGATTCTGCAGTTGCTTCATCAAAAAATTCTCCTGTTTCTCCTTCGCAAATTGTTTCAAGTGCGCCTCCTCCTCCGTATGCGATCACGGGAGTACCACAAGCGAGGGACTCTAGTGGGACGAGTCCAAAATCTTCTTCGCCAGGGAAGAGAGTTGCCTTTGCATTTCGGTAGGCTTCCTGAATTTTTTCATGTGGCAGATAGCCAGAGAATGAAATCGTCGGGCCAGCGATTTTTTGTAATTCTTTTTTGAAGGGCCCTTCTCCGATGATGGTGAGTGGGCGCTTAAGTGCATTGCATGCGAGTACCGCAAGCTCGATGCGTTTGTATTGCCGTAGGCTCGAGACGATGACATATCCTTTTCGTTCTGATGATGGAACGGGAGTAGGGCACTGTAACCAAGAGTCATCAATTGGTGGAGTGAGGACAGTACTTTCTCTTCGCCAATAAAGCTCGATCCTACGCTTCACAGCTTTTGACGCAGCGAGAAGTGCATCTGGTCGATCAGCTACTTCTGCGTCCCACTGACGTAGATGGTGAAAGACATGCGAGAGATAGAGGGATTTCAGTGGCCCAAGCAGTCCTTTGGAAGCTTGCCTTAGGACATCGTGCGTGCGATCCCACAGGTACCGAGCAGGGGAGTGTATATAGGAGAGATGTTTTGGAGAACCATTCGTGATGATGCCGTGTGCAAAAGCAGACGAAGTTGAGATGACGATGTCGAACTGCGAGAAGTCCCAAGCCTCCACTGCGCGTGGGAATTTTTTCAGGTACAGATGGTGATTGAACAGCGGTGCTTGTAGGAAGTAGCTGGTAGCTTGTAGGAGCTTGTGGAGTGCCGTTTGTTGAAGTGAGCTTACTCGTACGCGTTCCTTCGGGAACCAATCACTAAGCTTCTTTTCGTCATAGAGCAGCGTGTAGATCGGGGCATCTGGGTACATATCCGCAAGTACTTTTAGTACCCTCTCAGCTCCTCCGCGGATTGTCAGGAGTTCATGGACGAGTGCGATCTTCATCGAAAGAGAGTATATCGGAAAATACGCTGAGCAGATTCATCCTTATTTTCTTTTATCAGTCATTTCTTTACAGCAATCTTCCTCAGATGTAGCTTACGCCTCCTATGGTAAATAGGCTCAATAATACGACTGCACTTGTTACAGGCATCAATTCATACGTTGGTTGTGAAATTGGTTCTGAACTTGCTAGGAATGGTGTGCATGTTATTGGCTCCTTCCATCCTGCACATGCCGAAATGGGTATGGGTATTCGAGATGTTCGTGAGAAAATAGGGGCAGTGATGAGGGGGGGGATTTCCAGATAGTAGAACTTGATCAGACTAATCCAGAAAATATTGCTGGGGTACTTGCAGAAATAGAAAAGAATGCAGGCACCCTCGATGTATTGGTAACGGTTGCTTCTTCGCAGTCTCCTAAGCCATTTTTACAAATGACTCCTGATGAGATTCGGCAACAGGTTGAAGTGAATCTGACAAGTACGATGATCCTTGTACAAATGGCCGTAAATCGCATGATTGCTTTAGGAAAAAAAGAAGAATCTGGCGGTATTCAGTATCGTCATCATCGAGCAATTGGTGTGATGGGAAGTGTTAGAGGAAGGATCCCCATAAAGCCTGATCCTTATGAATTTGCAAAGGCAGGACTTCATAATATGGTTGCAGGTTTGGCTCCGGTTCTTGGTCCTTACGGGATTTCGATCAATGGTATCGCGCCAGGAACAATCGATTGCCCAGTTGAATACCAGAGATATGGCGGGAATGCTGATGCCTATAGAACTGGATGGGGTACTGTGACACCTCTTGCAAGAGCTGATGGGTCCCTTGCAAGGCCAGAAGATGTTGCTGAAACAATGGTGCATCTACTGAATTCAGCAAGAACAACAGGTGAAGTTGTCTGCATGGATGGAGGTTACAATCGTCATCTAACACTGCCGCTTACGCAGCATACGTCGTAGAAAATTTGTTTTAATTAGAAGATTTTTTCTTATTTCTCCATGAAGCATAGAGCCACTGCGCTGCTTCTTTTGGAATTTGTGCTGCAGCGCGAGCAAAGAAATTCAATATTCCGGCAGGCCCAAGAGCGAGCTCTCCATTTTTTGCATCTGATCGAAGATCCACGACATTATCGACTGTATTGAGCATCCCAAGTAAGAGCCGGAATTCTGCTTTTACTGGTTCTGAAATATTATCTACGAGTGGGCTTACGAGGCCTTCGCATGCTGCCCCTTCAGCTTCAGTTGCATGGAGAAATTCTTTGCCATCCGTTGTTGTGTGCACAATTCTATTTTGTGCGAACACTTCTTTAGCCACATTTGCATATGTTTCTAGATCTGCATCGCGTTCAACGAGATGCCGACGAAGGATTCGTAGTTTGCTGCGCGTATCTGCGGATTCAATTGTTGTACTGAGCTTCGATTCATCGCCATCCCGAAGAAAGTCGACAGTTGCAGCGGTGATACGATCAAATCTTTCTAGTGAAAAACCTTGTCCAAAACCATCGACTGCGGAGTCTACGGCTTCTATCGCCGCCATGACATCAGAAATACGTTTCCGCGTATCATCTTGTACACCACTTACTCTGGCTGACATAAAACTATGGATAGCATCTGCTCCAACTTCGTATGTTTCACGACGCTTTTTTACTTCCTTCTCTGCCGGGATGCCATGTGCTGGCAGACTTATGGCACTGAACATTGTTGTATGTAGGTATAAATAATAGATTATTATACTAGAAAAATGAACATTTGTGAATGATTTTTACTCATCATAGTGTGTCCAGAGTCGTAGTACTTTTACGATGTGTTCTTTCTCGAGTACTTGATACACAAGACGATGCTGAAGGCTGATGCGTCGAGAGTATGCCCCTTCGAGATCACCGATGAGTTTCTCAAATCTCGGTGGTGAACGAAAAGGATCAGTCTCGAGAATTGCGAGAAGTTTTTTTGCAGTTGAAGCAAGTGCAGTATTTTTGAGTTTCCGAGCATCCTTTACAGCCTGCTTGGTGTACACAAGGCGATAACTCATAGATCAATCTTGCGCACGCATTTCGAAACAGGTTCCTTCAGCCCTTGCTTGATCGAGCGGCTCATGCCGGGGATAGATGATAGATACAGAGTTTCTTCGATCGCTCTCCAATCTGCTTCTGATACGAGGACAGCATTCCCTTTCTTGCCTGTGATAAGAACAGGGGATTCTCCTCCTTGGAGGTTTTCTATAAGACGATAGAGTGTTGTCCGTGCTGTGGTAGCTGTCACTGCTGTCATGGAATAATCGTACGCTTTTCCGTACGTAATTGCAAGGACTCGAAGTCGTATCGTCAATTGGATAATCTTCTTGCTATACTCTCTCCGCTCTTTTCATTTCCGTGGGTCGGTAGCTCAGCTGGTAGAGCAGTGCCCTTTTAAGGCATTGGTCGAGGGTTCAAGTCCCTCCCGACCCACCAATATATGAAACTGATGCTAGCCTATATACATGCTCATCGACTCTCATTGTCACCTTACACACCCTGATCTCATTACAAATATCGAGAACCTTCTTTTGCGCGCGAAGGAAGCAGGTGTTGATCGCATAATTACGATTTCTGATGAAATTGAAGATAGTGAAAAATGCCAAAAATTAGCTCTTAAATATGAACAAATATTTTATACAGTTGGGATGCATCCTCATCATGCAATTCGATTTAATTTTGAAAAAAATCTTCCGTTTCTTCGTACATTTTTCTCTGATCCCAAATGCAAAGCGGTGGGGGAGATTGGTCTCGATTATCATTACATGAATCCACCTTCGCCCGATGCGTCGGGGCTTCGGTGGACAGGGAGTCCGAAGGACGTACAGAAAGAAGTGTTTCGATCTCAGTTGATGCTCGCAAAAGAGTTAAATGTTCCTGCCGTCGTGCATTGCAGAGAGGCGATCGACGATATCCGAGAGATTCTTGAGGAAGTCGATTACTACAATCTTGTACTGCACTGTTGCTCTGAGAAATGGGAAGACATCGCGTCACTCGTCGAGCGTGGAGTCCACCTTTCTTTTACGGGTATTGCACTGTTTCCAAAATCCGAAATTATTCGTGAAACAATCAGACAGTGTCCACTTGAAAAGATGATGATAGAAACAGATAGTCCATTTCTTGCACCTCCTCCCTATCGTGGAAAAACAAATGAGCCAGCGTTTGTTCGAATCATTGCTGAGAGCATCGCTTCCTTGAAGGGTCTAGAATTTTCTGTGTTCACCGATACAGTACGAGGTACCACAGAAAGATTCTTCCATCTGCTCTCGTAGGTTAACGGATATCCGAAGCCGGGAATACAGGTTCCCTGCCTGCCGGCAGGCAGGAATTCTTGTCGGGAGCACCATCCGTCTCCGCTCCTGCGGGAGCTTCGCCGAGATTCTGCTCTTTTTAGGGCCATTTGATTCGTTTATGTATCCTTAGCTAGTCGAAAAATTGTACATCCCTCTCATGAATAATGCCTCTAAATGAAGCCGATATTTTCATTTTTGCAGGATACTTTTTATGAAGAAATTGCTGTATAATGGAAGGTGATATGCAGACAGTGCGACGCTTAAACCTCGGCATTGTTCTCAAGGAAGTTGTACTGTTTATGCTTCAGTTTCCTGCGTGGTGGTACTCGTCTGGGCTCATCAAAGTATGGAGAGACATCATGCGTTCGTATGCTCCGAAGAGAAGGCTCTTTAAATTGCGCATTCTCTATCAGCATATTTTTTCCACAATGTTTGGAGATGATCACTGGGAAATGCATTTCGTGAGTGTCATCGTGCGTGTGCCATATACGCTTGGTCTAACATTCATGGAAGTGTGCATCGCCATTCCATTTATTGTCATGCTTCTTCTTTGGGTACTTTTTCCATTTATTGTGCTCATCGGTCTTCTCTATCAGTTTGGGATTTTCGTACATCAAGAGCAGCGACTCATTCTCTCTCTTCTTGAAACACTGTGCTAGACATCCGCTATACCATTGGGCGCAAAGAGGGGACGTCTGCCTGTACGTTTTCGTATCCGATTTTGCCGTATGCAGGTCATCTTGTTACGGTCATCGGGAATATCGTTGCAGGCTTAGATAAGCCGCTCGATAGTGGCTGGGCAAAGCAGGTTG
>CAYRWT010000015.1:1530-2654 GCA_964428105.1 uncultured Candidatus Peribacteria bacterium | reverse complement strand
AATATCGTTGCAGGCTTAGATAAGCCGCTCGATAGTGGCTGGGCAAAGCAGGTTGCTATACGTCATCGTGCAGCGAGTGTGCTCAGCATACTTTCTGTCATTTTTGCTGTGATTGGTATCCCTTTGGGGTTGTTTCTTTTGGGGGGTGAGACATTGTACGATCCACTCTATCTTCTCTTTTTTGAGCGTAGCATCGGTGCACTGCTTGTATGGATTGGCGTTATTTCTGGATTATTTTCTCTCTATCTACGATGGCATGGAGAAGGGGAGGGACTGCGCGTGCCTTCGCGTCCTCGTGGAGAGGAACTTCCAGAGCTCCCACTCGATATCGCATCGTATATTTTGAAAGTTCTTCCTATTACTGAGCCTGTTGCAATCGAGGGAATACTAACAGAGCGCACACGTTTTGTGCTTGCGCAGGCAGTTCTTCTTGCTCAAAGTGAAGGGAAGTTATTGCGCTCCGTACATATCGTTCAATCAATTATCAATAGTGAAGAGGGCCAAGCATTCTGTCGACGAGCGGGGATTTCACCTTCGAGTATCGAGCTTCGTCTCGCTGGTCTACAGTCTCCGAAGACACCTTCTCCTGGTCGTATCTGTGATGAGCAATCATATGTCTTGATTCATCGTGCTTTCCTTACTGCATATTCAAGTCGACATGCATTTGTAACACCCTTGGAATTACTATTAACATGCATTGAGGCTGATGAGGATATTCAGGAAGTGTTTCTCGATTTGGCACTTGATCCGAAAGATGCTGGTCATATCGTCGCATGGGTGCACTTCGAAGAGGCTCTCCGTGAGCGTATGTCGATTGTCGGCATGCTTGTGTTTTACAAAAAAACAGGACACATGAATATCGCGATGACTGCGTGTCCTACCCCTACTCTCGATAAACTTACGACAGAGCTAACAGCGCTCGCGCAGAAAGGTGATACCACACCACTCCTTGGTCGTGATGATGTCTTGGATCAAGTGTTTTCAACACTCAGTAGTAATCTTGGTAACGTTCTGCTCGTTGGAGATCCTGGTTGTGGTAAGTCTGAGCTTCTCCGCGGTATTGCCCAGCTCATGGCTTCCGAAGATGTACCTCAAATGCTCCAAGATAAGAGGTTTTTGCGTCT
>CAYRWT010000015.1:0-1430 GCA_964428105.1 uncultured Candidatus Peribacteria bacterium | reverse complement strand
GGTCCTACTGGTGTGGGTAAAACAGAGACTGCAAAAGCGATTGCAGCACTTTCTTTTGGAGGAGAAGATCGCATGATTCGCCTCGATCTTTCGGAATATCAGACTCCAGAGAGCCTAGAAAAACTCCTTGGAAAATCTGGTGTGACTTCGGTCTTCTGTGACGCGGTGCGTCGCTATCCTGCACACTTACTTCTCTTAGATGAGTTTGAAAAAGCACACCCAGATGTACTGAACATCTTCTTGCAGATTTTTGAAGACGGTCGTCTTACCGATGGTCGTGGACAGACGCTCAATTTCGCTCATGCATTCGTCATTGCAACCAGCAACGTCGGATCATCGAAAGTGTATAAGGGACTGAGCGAAGGGAAGCCGATCGAAGAGATTCGCAAGGAAGTCATCGACATCGAGTTGCCACGCGCTATGCGTCCTGAGCTCATCAACCGTTTCGATAAAGTTGTTTTCTTCCGACCTCTCTCAATACAGAATATGATTCCGATTGTTCAGCTGCAGCTAGCACCACTCAGGCAAGCTCTCGATCAACGTGGTGTGCGTTTCGAGATTGCTGAAACAGCAGTAGAAGAATTTGCGCGAAGAGGATATGATCCGACATTTGGTGCTCGTGGCCTACGTCGTTTACTTCAAGATACGCTTGAAGAAGAGGTGTCACGTATTCTCCTCGAAGGGGATGTGCATCGACGCGATACGATTGTTGTAAGTCAGGGTGGAGTGATTAGTGTGCAGAGGGCTGCGAAACTACAATAATTGTATATTTAGGATTGCAATGAGAGAGCGCTGATTCTTACTTCTAATGCTCGGACATTTTTTAGTAGTACATCGTTATTGTAACCTTTTGGATTTGCAAGAGTTTTCGCAATATCGAGTGCCCACTTCATTGATTCCGTGATTATTGTCTGATTCGGTGAATCTTTTCGGAGCTCTGCTTCAACAAGATCGATATGGTACTGACATTGAAGGATAAGAAGCTGTTCGTGCATAGCATCGATCTCTTGTGGAACTTCTGACATATAGGCCATCATCTCTGCAAGAGCCTCGGCATGTCTTACGATTTCCGGTAAATTTTTCGAAGCATTTGGTTCCTGGAGAAATGTTGCTGCAGCTTGAATACATGTTCTGTCCTGCGGATTTTCAATGGTATCGAGGATTCCTAGTGCCCGAATAGCAGCTGCAACTTCTCCTCTTATTAAAAGTGGCACATTTACTGACCTATCAGGTGATAGTGCATCCTCTACTGGAGAATTAGGAGTGTTCATGTTTATATATTATATCATATTTTTGGAGTTTTGTACTGCAGGCATCCGGAAAATACTCGACCATAGCGAAATCTCGGCGTAGCTCCTTTAGGAGCGTAGCCGGATGGAGCGGGTAACGGGAATCGAACCCGTGTCTGCGCCTTGGCAAGGCGCCGTACT
>CAYRWT010000014.1:0-14678 GCA_964428105.1 uncultured Candidatus Peribacteria bacterium | reverse complement strand
TAGTCATTGAAGCCATGGAAGATGCTCTTTTTTTGTAAGAACATTATGGACTCCTCTTGTCACTTTTATTACATCAAGAGAGGCTTGATAATTCCTTCTGCTGTAATTTCTTCCTTATCATTTGTATGCGTCGGTCTCCATTACTCCTTACATTTTTTCTTGGAATTACACTTGGTTCAGTCGTTACAGTGACAGCTGGAGGTACGAAGGGATCAGAGATGTTCAAGGACGTTATTCGTGGCTCGTATTACGATGAAGCGATTGGTGAGATGGTGGAACTTGGTCTGCTCAGCAGCGCTCAGAGTGGCAAATTTAAGCCTGAAGCGTATGTCACCAGAGGTCAGCTTGCTGTTGCACTGAAGAAATTACGCGATGAATTGAAAGGGAATGTTGCACAAGTATCTTCCAGTAGTTCTTCCATAGTTTCGAGTTCTATCTCTAGTACGTCAGCATCTTCTAGTTCCACAGTTTCGAGCTCTAGTAGCTCCATTGCTTCTTCCGTCGATGTACAGCAATTACAGTCGAGTGTGTCGTCATCCTATAACCCTGCGGGATCACTTCGTTTCGATGCATACACGTACAATGTCGAGCGCAACGTCGCTACAGGACAAATCACCATTTCGATTGTACGTATTGGTGGCAATCAGGGCACTGCTGCTATCGATTACTCTTTTGAAGCTGGTACTGCCATTGCTGGCCAAGATTTTGATGCTGCAAGTGGCACTGTGACATTTGATCCGAAGCAGACAAGTAAGAAGATTGCATTGAAAATACGCAATAGTGGCGTTGCTGGTACAAGGACAGTGCTCTTGAAGCTCAAGAATCCAAAGAATGCCTCTCTCGGACTCCCAAATGCTGCTGTCGTGAATATATTGGATCCAGGTGGATTGGGTTCTCTGACATCCAGTTCTTCCATGAGTGCGAGTATTCCTACTGATCAGCCATTGAAGCCTACAAACTTCGCTTTTAGTGCTTTGGCATACGGTGTTGGAGAGGCGAAGAAGACAGCGACAATTACTGTTGTACGATCGGGAATTCTTACAGGAGAACATGCTGTTTCGTATACCGCATCCGAAGGATCTGCGAAGAGTGGGAAGGATTTTACGGCGACAAATGGAACACTGATATTCTCTGCAGGGGAAACAACAAAAACATTTACCGTCACTGTTGCTGATACGCAGGAAATTGAGGGGAATCGTACAGTGAGTCTTGTACTGAGTAATGCTACAAATGGTGCGGGGATTCTTAGTTCTATTTCTAATCTCACTATTATTGATGATGAGATATTGGCTCTTGGTAGCGGTTCTATCAAATTTGCTGCATCGAGTTATGCTACGAATGAGGGGAAAATTCTTACAATTACTGTCAATCGTATCAGTGGTACGAGTGCGACAACTATTGCATATGCGACATCCAATGGCTCGGCACTTGCAGGCTCCGATTATGTAACGACGACTGGCACACTCACATTTGCTTCTGGAGAGACAAGTAAAACGTTTACGATTCCTATCCTCAAAGATACGACGCTTGAGACAAATGAGACATTTACCGTCACACTCTCCAGCCCAACACAGGGTGTCACACTCGCAGATCCGTTTGCTATTTCAGTGCGCGTATCAGATTAGTTTCCAAGCATCGTAAGGATCAAGATTCCTGCAAAAATTCTGTACCAACCGAACAGCGTGAACGTGTGTGTTGTGATGAATTGTAAGAGCCATCGAATACTAAGTGTTGCAAATATGAATGACGTTATACCTCCAACAACGAGAAGTATCCATTCGTTGTTCGATGGTAGATTTGACATCGAGAGAAGGTCGAAGACTGTGGCTCCAATAATTGTTGGCAGCGAAAGGAGGAAGGAGAATTCGGTAGCTTGCTGCCGGGTGAATCGTAGCAGCAGACCTCCAGCAATCGTTGCTGCAGCACGAGAAACTCCGGGGATGAGTGCAAGAGTTTGTAGAATACCGATGATGAGAGCATCGCTACATCGTAGGTCAGTGAGCGTTCGCTGCGGCTGCTTTCTGTGGGATTGCCATACTTCGAGTAGCAAGAGACAGATGCCGCCGATAAGGAGTGACCAACCAACGGTAGCCGTACTCCCGAGGAGTATTTTAATCTTTGAATGGAAAAGCGCTCCTATCACTGCTGCCGGTAAAAACCCAATGCACGCGAAGAGGAGAAGTTCTGGCTTCTGCTGAAGCTTTTTATGGTAGAGCCACGCAACAGAAAGAACAGCCCCACATTGAATGGCGATTTCAAATGTTGTTAAGAATTCACTCGTTGGTATCTGCAGAAGTGAGCTCGTGATGATGAGATGCCCTGTAGAAGAAATTGGCAGAAATTCGGTGATTCCTTCGATAATTCCAAGGATGACAGCATCGAAAATTTGCATTGAACATGAGGGGTTTTACGCCTTTATTCCTGGAACAGGGAACGTTTTACAGAATTCTTTTACCTCCTCATGGAGCTTCCAGAGACCATTTTCATCTGCACGCTTTTCGATTGCTTTCAGTATGAAATTTCCAAGGATTTCCATCTCCGCCTCCTTCATCCCACGTGTCGTGATTGCTGCTGTGCCTAAGCGAACTCCAGAAGGATCCATCGGCTTACGTGTATCGTTTGCGATCATATTTTTATTGAGCGTAATACCCACTTTATCGAGTACTTGCTCTACTTCAGCGCCAGCGAGATTCCAGGATGTGATGCAATCGATGAGCATAAGGTGGTTATCCGTACCGTTTGTCACAAGTTTTACACCTTTGTTCATCAAAAAGTTGGCGATATGCTTACTGTTTGCGATAACTTGCTTCGCATAGATTTGAAAATCTGGTTGCTGAGCCTCACCGAGCGCTACTGCTTTTGCGGCAACCATTTGCATGATTGGCCCCCCTTGCAGTCCTGGGAAAATAGATTTATCAATCTTTTTCCCTAATTCTTCTGTCGCAGCCATGATCATCCCGCCACGAGGACCGCGGAGTGACTTATGAGTTGTTGTCGTGACAACATCAAATCCATCTTCAAAAGGATTTCGTAGTGCTTTTCCAGCAATCAATCCTGCGATGTGAGCAACATCGGCGACTGCATATGCTCCTACTTCTTGTGCAATCGCTTTCATTTTTGCGTAATTGAGTTCACGGGGATACGCAGAGAATCCAGCAAGGATAATTTTTGGTCGTTCAACAAGTGCAGTCTCGCGCATCTGATCATAATCAATTTCTCCTGTTTCGGCATCCTTCATTTTATAACGAACGAACTTAAAGATTTTTGTAATGTATGTCACAGGATGACCGTGAGTGAGGTGGCCTCCGTGGCTTAAATCCATACCCATGACCGTATCTCCTGGTTCTAGGAGTGCGAAGTACATACCGATATTTGCAGGTGCTCCTGCATGAGGCTGTACATTGGCGTGAGCACATCCAAAGAGATTCTTTGCCCTCTCTATCGCGAGGGACTCAACGACGTCTGTGTATTCCTGGCCTCCGTAGTAACGTTTTCCTGGGTATCCTTCGCTGTACTTATTATTAAATACTGATCCCATCGCTTCCATTACTGCAGGAGAGATATAGTTTTCTGAGGCTATAAGTTCCACTCCTTCCGTTTGGCGCTCCATCTCGCCGATGAGCGCTTTGTATGTCGCTGGATCTTGTGCCTTGAGGGCGTCGTAGGTTGGCATATGCCCCGAGCATACACCACTCTTTTCTTCTCGGCATCATTTCTTGTTTTTCGATTGTAGTACCCCTCTTCCAGTGATGATCATCGTCATTCTTTGGTCATGCGCTTCTTCTGGAATTGCTTCCAGAATTTGGCATTCGAATCCTACACCGATCGTCTGTAGGAGGGGACATATTTTTTTTGCAGCAATAAGCCACATATCGTAATTACCATTTCCGCGACCGAGACGCGTACCGTCGATAGTAAATGCACGTCCTGGGATAAGGACAATATCAAGTTTCTCTGAAGAACAGACTTCACAGTCTTCTGGTGGCTCAAGGATGTTCCACTGAGGATTTTTCTTGAGCATCGATAGATTGTTGATGATGCGAAATTCCATATTTTCTCGTGTATATGCTGGTAGTGCAATCTTCCAGCCTTGTTTCTGAAGATCGAGAAGAAGAGGGAAGATATTTGGTTCGCTGATGAGGGGCGCATACGCGCCGATCGTTCCTGCACTTCTCTTGAGCAGCATTTTTTTTATTGTGTTGCAGATGGCGTGGCTTTCCATGCTACGTTCTTTGTCGCTCAGCAGCTTGAGACGCTCTGTGATTGCAGAACGTAACTCTTGTTTTGTACTCATGGAGCAGATGGTGTTGAACGTACGCCAAACACTTCGAGTGCAGCATCAGAAACTTCCGTAGATGGCTGTCGTAACTTCACTGTGTCTTCTGACTCGAGGATGCATTCTAAGCGAACATTTGCATGAAATATTTTATTAATATTTTCTTCGATATTTCGACTCGCATGTACTTCTGCAACACGATCACGATGGAACGCTGAAGGGAAAGTAACAATAACTTTTTTCTCATTTAGTGCGTGCAATGTGCCTGTTTTTAAGCTCATTTTTACAGATGGAGGTGAAGCAGCATCGATGATGACACTCCAGTGTTGTTGTAGTGCATCAATCGAAAGTTCTGCTGCCGTTACGATTGCAGGACGCGTTTCTTCCTTTGTTGTTATTCCTTGTTCTTCGGACTCTTTCGGTTTTACTGCAATCTCTTTTGTAGCCGTTTTTTGCAAAGCAGAGGATTTCACGGGGGTTATTTTTTGTACAGAAGAGACTTCATAACCACCGCAGAGTCGGAGTAGGCATGCTTCAAGAACGAGGTGGGGGAGCGGGGATGATCGAAGCTGGGAAAGTGCTGAGAGCATCACATCAATCCATGTCAGAATTTCTACTACATTCTCTGGCTTGAGCTCTGGGTCTCGTAATTGTTCTTGTAAAGCATGCAGTAAATCTCCGAGAATCATATCGGCTGGCGTATTGGATGCTTCAAGCTCTTGCAAAACACTCAGTAACTTCTGCGTATTGTGGCTCGCGATGGTGGAGAGCAAGTCTTCGACAAATGCAGCACTCGTTCTGCCGACACGTTCATTGATATCAGCCATCGTAATGCGCTCGAGTGAACGTAGTTGATCGAGAAGAGAGATAGCATCGCGGAAGCTTCCTGTTGCAGCGCGGGCGATAGCACGGAGTGCATCTCTTTCGATCATGATACGTTCATGATCGACGATGTACTGTAAGCGACGAACGATATCTTCATCGCGTACACGACGGAAGAGAAACCTCTGACAGCGAGATTGGATCGTATCTGGCACTTTGTGGAGCTCTGTTGTGGCAAGGATGAAGTAGACGTAACTTGGTGGTTCTTCGAGGGTCTTGAGAAGCGCATTAAATGCTGATTTGCTCAACATATGTACCTCATCGATGATGTAGACCTTATTTTTTGCAACAATAGGGCTAAATGTTGTTTTCTCGATGATGTCTCGAATGTCATCAACTCCTGTATGACTTGCGGCATCGATCTCGATGAAATCAACTAAATTTTCCTCTTCAATCGCTTTTATGATATTTTCGTGCACGACAGGATCTTCGATATTTTGTGTAAGGATCGTTTTTGCAAGAATGCGAGCAACAGATGTTTTCCCTGTTCCTCTTGTTCCGCAAAGTAGATACGCATGGCTAATCTGCGACATTTTTACCGCTTGCTCCAAGACTGTGACAATGTGATCTTGTCCTACAACATCCGCAAAGCTCTGTGGTCGATACTTCAAGTAGAGAGTCATGACAAGAGGAGTATAGCGTTCCTCTTTTGATTTGAGCTACCTCGTATATACTTTGAGTTACTTTCCTTCTCTACTCTTCCTATGCGCCGCATCATTTTTACTCTCCTTGTTTCTTTTAGTCTTACTGCTTGTGGTATTGATACGACGGGTTTGAGTGCTGAGACGTCACGTAACCCAAAAGGTTCCGCGGGTTCCGTGAAAGTGACGGAATATGCAGATTTGCAGTGCCCTGCATGCAAGGCATCGCATGAGCAAATTATCCAGCCGATACTCGCAGAGTATGGAGATAGAATTCAGTTCGAATTCAAACATTTTCCTCTTCGTAGAATTCATCCTTTCGCTCTTGCTGCTGCAGAAGCAGCTGAGTGTGCTGCCGATCAGGGGAAGTTTTGGGAATTTGTAGATACTGCATATACAAATCAGGCGAACTTAAGTACATCAGTACTCATTGAATGGGCAACAAGTCTTCAGTTAGATCTAGCATTATTTAATCGCTGTACTCAATCGCATATCAAGCAAGAGCTTATCCTTGCAGACTATAGTGAAGGTGAGAAACTTGGGGTCTCTGGTACCCCATCATTCTTCGTTGAAGGTGTTCGTGTAGAGCGGAATAATCTAGAGTTTTTGAAAGCTGCTATCGATCAGGCTCTTCTGAAACGAGCGGGACAGAAATTGTGAACGAGTACCATTTGCTTACTTGTAAAATAGGGCTTGTGCTGTCCTTTCTTTGTCCGAAGCGACAAAGAAAGGACGAAAGAAAACGCGTATGCCTGCCTGCCGGCAGGCAGGCGCCAATTCCCACCAGCAGACCCCCACCGGTGGCGCATGCCGCCATTTGGTGGAAGGTAGTTCTACTACGAATTTAACGATTCAATTGTGCAAATCCATAGAGACGTTTGAGAGTTGCATCGAAGAGGACAAAAGTGCGATAGAGTTCTGGGCGTTTCTGGTGAGGAACTGCAAAAGATTGTGCACCATATGGTACTGTCACTTCTCCTAAGTCCAACGCCGTTGAGTCAGGAAATTTTCCTTCTCTTGGGTCTACGGCTGTTGTGAGGTATGCATGAAGATTGATTCCTGGATCAGCGTCAAAATCAGAGGAGAAATAGAGTGTGTCGTCGAGATACAGTACGTGTCCATGGGCATCTTCCTGTATTGAAAGAATGGCGCCACGAAAGCCGTTACCTATCTCTTCTTGTACTTCGATGAGATGTGTTTTTGCAGCCGCAATTTCATCTGTGATTTTCTCCGTCATGCCTTTTTCTTTTGTTATTGAATCATTTTGAATAATGAGGTTTGCGAGAGTATCTGCAAGACCCTCTGCTCTACGAGATTCAACAAGTGGATTATCGTTACTTTCTGCATGCATACATGCAGTGAAGAGAATTCCCGTAAAGAACATTGCGTATTTTTTCATAGCTGTAGAAAAGAATAAATTAAGCAGCAAATCATATTTGCTCAGAGCCACCATATGCTGCGGTGAGCTTCTGTGTTGGGCCATTGTAGAGCATTCCTGCATTCTTGAGAACCTTCGTTGCGCTTCGAAGTTCATTGAGCGTTGCTAGTAAATCGTCATGCCAAGCATTGGAGAGTGGCATTCCATTTTCATGGAAACACAGCGTGGTCCAGTAGAGAGCTTTCGGATCGCGTTCGTGGCGGACATACTCATGGAGTGTACTAGCAGCTTCTGGTGCACTGAGATCGATATGCATATATGTAGCTTTTAATTTTTGTTTTCCTCCGTGGATAGTGTCGTCTTTATCGCGAATAAAGTCTTGCCCAGCAGTTTTTGTCGTAATGACATCATGGCGTCCTACATCCTCTCCTTCAATTGCTCGCTTGTATGTCGCTTCACGATTTTGTGCACTTGCTCCGATCCGTGCTCGTCGTTCATCTAAGAATCCATTTTTTCTGCACCAGAGATTATTGTATGTCATCCATCGCATCTGGTGGATCGATCGATTGGCGTGATGACTTTTGCACATCGCAAGAATATGCGGCTGCAAAGCGGCAGGAACATTTTGCAGAGCTTGATCGATACGGGTTTTTGCTTGTTCGCATGGATTCTTTGTTTCAAGGGAAGCCTTCTTTGGTCGAGAAGACGAAAGGTATCGTTCCATGGAAGCAAGGCGTGTCCTGTCGTGCTCGGGGAGCTCTAACTTCTTTGCCTTGGCAATACTTTCTTCTGCTGCATCCCAATCTTTGAGATCCAGTGCATGTTTAATTTCTAGGAATATAGGGCGCTCACGCTCAACATTCTGTTCCTTCAAGCGTAACTCCATTTCTTCCACCCAGCTCTGGCGTCGATTGTAATTCCAATCGAGAAATGCGTTTTCTGGAGGAATATTGAGTCCTCGGAGATTCTTTGTCTCTCCTGCGGAGAGCGTTTGCCTGACTTTGTCATAGCGCTGTTTTACTCCTCTCCATCTTCCGATGAGTTTCGGAAGAGAGGCGTCTTCTCCGGGTGAGAGAAATGCAGTGATTTGTTCCGGAGTTGCACTGCTTTGAAATATCCTCTTCAACCATGTACCTACTTTTGTAGAACTCATTACTTTTTCTGATGCAGCATGTTCAAGCATTCCCTTGGCTTGCACATACACTGCAGACTTTCCTTCTTTGTGAGCTTTCAGTGCAGCATGTGCTTTTTCTATGAGATTGTTGCGATCTTTGTGGTGGAGGCTTAAGAATTTTTCTTTACTCAGAATACTTGCTGTATCTACGCCACTTGCATTGATGAGGGCAAACTGTGGATGCTTGAGGAGTTTCTCACGTTCGTACGCGAGACGTTTCCATTCCTTGATGTACTCTGGAAATTTTTCATGCACCCACTTCTCCTTTTCTTTGTAATTCACACGAGGATCACGGAAACGTGTTACCCAACGCTGGAACGATTCTGGTGAAATATACTGACGCGACTCCGTCATTTGACGCATGAAATCTTGTTCGAGTTTACGGCCAGACTCCAGTTGCTTCTTTGCTGCCTTTTCCCAGAATTCCTTCAGTGCATGTACATCTTCCTCTGTTGCTTTCGTACCTCGTACCCAATGGCGAAGATCTGCAGTTTCTTTCTCTGAGGCTACACCAAGTTTTCTCTGTGTTTCATCGAAATATGCTTCATACTGTTCCAAATAATGATCGCGTAGATTCCTGAGTCGCTCATATGAACCACTGTTCTCATGTTCTTGATGCGTTGTTGCGCCAATCTTTTGCAATTCAGCAGTTTTCATTGGGGAGAGAAATTATACCCTGTTTTCCCTAGAGAATATCTTGCATGTCAGGTGAATTTCCGTCTGATGATATGTTGTTCTTTTGTAGTGGTCTGCTACTATCTTCTCGATGATTCTTTCCGATCGTGACATCAAAGAGCTTCTTCGTTCTGGTCGTGCAAAGGTAGATACAGATCAGACAGAGCTTTTCCGTCATATCCATGCGAGCAGTATGGATTTGCGTCTTGGGAATACATTCAAGGTGTATGAACATAGTAAATATGCGCTCCTCGATCCAAAAAATCCTGAAACCTTTGCGAAAAATATGCGCATCATTACCGTTCCAGATGATGAGCCGTTTATCGTGCAACCTGGTGAATTTATTTTAGGTGTGACACAAGAGAAGGTGACGATTCCAGATGACATCGTCGTGCGTGTTGAGGGACGTAGTTCGCTCGGTCGACTTGGCATCATTGTTCATTCCACGGCAGGATTCGTCGATCCTGGATTTAGTGGAACAATTACACTCGAGATTTCGAATCTCAACCGTCTCCCTGTCGCTCTGTACCCTGGGATGCGTGTTTGTCAGATTGCCTTTGAGAAGATGACATCTCCTGCAGAAATGCCGTACGACAAAAAGCCATTTAGCAAATATCAGGGACAAGTGCTTCCAGAAGAAAGTCGTTTGTCGTGTGATCCAGAGTTTAAGAAATAATTGAACATATTGCAGTCATTGGATTTTGTTCGTACCATAGGCTCTCTTTTGCTATCATTCTCTTATGAATCGTACAGGTCAGGATCTGGCAAAAATGCTCAAGGGTGGAGTGATTATGGATGTCGTCACTCCTGAGCAAGCAAAGATTGCAGAGGCAGCAGGTGCATGCGCTGTGATGGCGCTTGAACGCGTTCCTTCTGATATTCGTCGCGATGGAGGAGTGGCTCGTATGAGTGACCCCAAGATGATTCAGGAGATTCAAGCCGCAGTCTCAATTCCGGTGATGGCAAAAGTGCGCATCGGACATACTACTGAAGCAAGAATTCTCGAGGCACTCGGAGTAGATTTTATTGATGAGAGTGAAGTCCTCACACCAGCAGATCCTTTTCATCATGTCGATAAGAACGCTTTTACAATACCGTTTGTGTGTGGGGCGACGAATCTCGGTGAGGCTTTGCGACGTATACAAGAAGGTGCTTCCATGATTCGCACAAAAGGGGAGGCTGGCACAGGCAATGTCATCGAAGCTGTACGACACTTAAAACTTATTCAGCGCGAGATTGAGGCTTTGAAATCGATGACGTCTGCAAAACTTTCTGCATTTGCTCGTGATCAAAGAGTAGATGTATCACTTGTGAAAGAAGTGCGATCACTTGGTCGTCTGCCTATTGTAACCTTTGTTGCTGGAGGCATCGCGACTCCTGCTGACGCCGCACTTCTTATGGAGATGGGGTCCGAAGGTGTATTCGTTGGTTCTGGTATTTTTAAGTCTCAGGATCCTGCGAAGACTGCTTCTGCAATCGTTCAAGCAACAGTACACTTCCGTGATGCAAAACTTCTTGCAAGAGTCTCCTCTGGTCTAGGAGCAGCGATGCCCGGCTTAGAAATTGGAAGTTTGCCTGCGCGCCTTCAGGAGCGTGGTTGGTAGACACTGCACATGAATAAGCATTCATTCACAGTTGGCGTTCTTGCGTTTCACGGCGATGTTGCTGAGCACATTGCGATTCTCCGTGCTTGTGGTGCGCAGAGTTGTGAAGTACGAACACTGGATGATTTGCAACTTTGCTCTGGCCTCATCATTCCTGGAGGAGAGAGTACGGTGATAGAAAAATTTCTTACCATGACAGGCATGGGTACCGTGATTCAAGAGCGAGTACGACAAGGAAATCTCGCAATTCTCGGTACGTGTGCCGGTGCGATTCTCCTTGCACGTCGTATTGTTGGGGCTCATAAAGTTCAGTCTCTCAATCTCATCGATAGTACGATTGAGCGTAATGCATACGGAACACAGCGAGAGAGCTTCGAGGCACAATTACATATTCCAAAACTACAATCTACTCCACTGCATGTCGCCTTTATTCGCGCTCCAAAGATTACGAATCTTGGTAAAGGTGTCGAAGTACTTGCTTCCTACGATGGAACACCTGTGCTCATCGAACAAGGAAATGTTCTTGCTGCGACATTCCATCCTGAAGTGCGATCGGAACATGCATTGCACCGATATTTTTTGGAGAAATGTAGACGTTAAATACACTCTTTCATCAATCCGGAAATATCTGTGATCGCAACTTCTTCTACCGCAGTAGTTACGCGTCCTTTTCTGCCTTCAAGTTGTTCTAAGAAGTGTGGAATTTTCTCATTCTGATACAGAATTCCAGTTGCGATTCTCTTACTTGTATCGATGGCGAGTTTTCGTGCTTTTTTGAGATCGGAGGGGTCATAATTTTCCTCGTTTACGTCATAGCATTTTTCGAGAAGCATTTGATGTGTTGCGAAGTGGTTGTACGTTGGGCAGGCTTGCAGGATATCAATGAATGCGAAGCCGCGATGAGCGAGAGCAGCTTTTACGATACTTGCAATTTGTGGAATGTTTCCACTCCAGGTACGCGCTACAAATGTTGGCTCGAGCGAGAAGATGAAGTCCATAGAATTGAGTGTCTGCTCGGGGATACCATTGGGCGCAGTGTTCATCTTTTCTCCCTTAGGAGTCAGTGAACTCGCTTGTCCGGTAGTGAGACCGTAGTTTCCATTGTTATGGAGGATGAAGACGATGGGGTAGTGGCTCCTTACGGCATGAACGAGGTGACCGATGCCTTCAGAAAAACTTGCTCCATCACCGCCAAATGCGATCACGGGGAGCTTTGGATTTGCAAGCTTCGCACCAGCAGCGAAAGGGAGTACGCGGCCGTGGAGACCATGAACACGGTATCCATTCAGTTTATCCGACATGTTGCCGTGGCAGCCGACATCGAAGCAGAGGAGTACTTGCCATGGTGCGAGCCCAAGTTCTGCAAGAGCGGTTTTTACTCCCGTTGCGATTCCGTAGTTGCCACACGCATTGCACCACGTGAAGGTATTTTTCGATGCGAAGGCATTGAGTCCGGAGATTGCCGATGGTTCGAGTCGAATGCCCATAGAAATTATGAGAGTTTACTGAAGATTGCAGACGTGAGTTCATCAACAAAGAATGGTCGTCCATCGTATTTGAGAATCTTCTTCTGTAGTTGATAGCCAGATTCTTGAGTTAATAATGTTCCTAATTGCCCCCCATAATTTCCTTCGATCAAGATGACTTCTTTTGCAGTCTTTGTGAGTGAGAGAAATTTCTCTGTTTTTAGTGGCCAAAGGTATGAGTAATGAAGGTATCCGATAGGGCGTACCGAGAATCGTGGATCCTTGATTGCATCGAGGACAACGCTCTTCGTGCTACCCCAGCCTACGAGGAGAATTTCTGGAGTTTGCGATCCAAAAAGTTCTGGCTCAGGAAGGGAAGCCTTGAGAGCCTCCATTTTCTTCATGCGCTTTTGCATTTGCGCTATCGCATTTTCAGAGCTTTCAATCACTGATCCTTCGCCATTATGTTCATCACCTTGTGCGCAGTAGGTAGGGGCTTCGGAGCCAGGAAGCCAACGAGGAGAGATGCCGTTTTCGCTCGATGGATCATACCGATCGGATGCCTTGAGCATCGCAAGTTCCTTGCGATTGGTGATGAGTTTCCCGCGCTTGAGTGTGATATGTTCACCTGTGAATGGTGGAGTAGTGTAGAGCGCTTCTGCAATCTGCTTATCGGTGAGCAGAATGACACTGATTTGATATTCTTCAGCAATGTTGAATGCATGTGCGATGAGATCAAAACTATCTGCAGCATTGCTTACGGACATTACGCATCTCGTAAATTCTCCATGTCCTGTGAAGACAGATAGCAGCAGGTCTCCTTGAGCTGTCCACGTAGGTAATCCTGTCGCAGGGCCTGGGCGCTGAGCGAGAACGAAGACTGTTGGATTTTCGATGATGCCATTGAGTGAGAGTGTTTCACTCATAAGGTCAAAACCACCACCAGATGTCGCAGTGAGAGCTCTTGTCCCGGCATGCATAGCTCCAGAGACGATTTGTGCTGCTGTGATTTCATCCTCTGCTTGCTTGATGATCATCCCTGTAGCGTTCTGGAGCTCTGCGATGAAGCTAAGAAGGGGACTCGAAGGCGTCATAGGATAGCCTGCATAGAGTCGGACTCCTGCGTGTACCGCACCGAGTCCCATTGCCTTACTTCCTGTGATGAGTAACTGACCTTCAAACTTCGGTAATGGTTTTGGGAGATTGATCGAAACTTTCTTCTCTCCAGCATTGAGCAGTGCACCTCGTTCTAAACATGTGCGATTGATTTCAAGAAGGTCTTTCTTCTTCTGAAATTTAGCACAGAGGACAGTCTCTAGAAGTTTTGCATCTAAGCCAAGGACAGACCATACAAATCCAGTGAGAAGAGTGTTGCTGAGAATTGGCTTTGTTTTCAGTTCAGTGATGATTGTTTCGATAGGTAATTCGATAATCTTGAGTTGTCGTTTTGTGATGAGCTCAAGGTGTTCCTTTGGAAATTTCCACTCTGCAGTGCTATGAATGATGATGCCTCCTGGTTTTACATCGCATAAACACTTCTGGAGTGGGTGATGATTTAAACAAATCAGGATATCAACTGTCGTCGTTGAACTTTCGATTGATTCATTACTGAAATCTATCTGATAGCTTGCGATGCCTCCTTTAATGAGTGAAGGATATTCACGGTAACCGAAGACAGAGTATCCACTGCGCTTTAAGGATTTTGCTAGCACTTCACCGATGGAATCGATACCTTGGCCAGAAGAGCCGACGATTTTTAGGCTTACACGTTCCATTATTCTATTGATGTATGGGAAATAGGAAGAGCTTTGATTTGTTTCCAGAGTTCCTCTGCAAACAATGTAATTTTCTCTTCTTGTCCGTAAGGATCATTGAGGAGTTTGTAAGGAGAAAGTAGGAGTTGACCACCATGATCTTTTACAAATTCAGCAAGCTTCTCTGCTGCTCGGGCAGTGAAATGATAACGATCATCCCCGAGACCTATGATGATCGTTGGCTTCGATTGAAAATTGATTTCTATGCAGCGTTTGCAGAGGAGATCAAACATCTGAGGATTGAGCTGTCCCTCGATATCGTTTGTATTCCAAGAGCCAGAAGCCAGAAGTAGGACATCACCTTTTAAGAGTGACTCTGGATCTGCAATTTCAGCTCGCACTTTACTGACTCGTAATTCTTTCTTGTGTTGTTCCAATGCGCGCATAAGGACATCCACCACGTATTCGGTGTTTCCTGTTGTAGAAGCAAAGACGATAGTGAGTGTGCGTAGCACGGGAGGATTATAGCGGGGATTTGGATGAGAGAGAACTTGCCTTTATTAGTGGCTTTTCAGGCTTTGATTAAGCTTTTGGTTGTCCTTTCTTTGTCCGAAGCGACAAAGAAAGGACGAAAGAAAACGCGTATGCCCGCCTGCCATATGGTCGGGCAGGCGCCAATTCCCACCAGCCGACCCCCATCCTCCTTCGCTCTACGAGCTACGGCGGGCAAGCCGGTGGCGCATGCCAACCCTTGGTGAAAAATATTCGTCGTCATTGTCGCCTTGAAAAAATGCCGTAACACTTCCGCACGAAGCAGAGCGTGAAAAA
>CAYRWT010000013.1:0-15523 GCA_964428105.1 uncultured Candidatus Peribacteria bacterium | reverse complement strand
TTTGTTTTATTCTTTCCCTACTCTCTTCTATGTCTTCCTGTCCTACTACCGCAAAGGTTGCGTGTATCCTCGTCGTCGTTGGCGCCATTAACTGGGGCCTCGTTGGCTTGGGTTGGCTCTTTGGCGGTGCTGACTGGAACCTCGTTCACATGCTTCTCGGTAAGTGGGTGAAAGTCGAGGCCATAGTCTATGTCCTCGTCGGTCTCTCGGGAGTGTACAAACTCGCTTGTTGCAGCAAGAGCTGCTCAGGCAATGGCGGCAGCTGCTGCCAATAACATTGGGTTCAATACCCACATGGCCCCAGAGTGGAGTTTCTCCTTCTGGGGTTTTTATTTGAGTAAGTGATTTTTGTAAATCGACTTCTGCTTGTCCTTTCTTTGTCCAAAGCGACAAAGAAAGGACGAAAGAAAACGCGTATGCGCCAATTCCCACCAGCCGACCCCCACCGGTGGCGCATGCCCCTCCTTGGTGGATTGTTTATCTATAAATCGCTTACTAGATAATTCTTCTTTGATATTTATTTACAAATTTCCTACAAGTTCTTCAAGTCCGCTCTGAATATCTACTAAACCGCGCTCACTTGCGAGATCTGCAGCAGAAAGGAGAAGTATATGAAGAGACTCACGTTCTTCTCCATCAATCAACTTCATTTTCCTGATGTCTGTACTCAGCATCTCCATCATCGCATCATCGAGTGGAATATTTCTAGCAAGGGAGAGGGAGAGAATTGTACGAGAGAGCCCAGTAAGAGAAGACTGCTGAAGGAATGAGCGCAAATACAAAGTATCGATCACTGCATTCTCAGGTGAAAGCAGGAGATGCAATGAAAGAACTGCCTGTATGTCACTATCTTCCGAAAGAGAGGCAAGAGTATCGAGTGTTGCACGACGCTGTAACGATGTTGCTATGGCTCGAAGAGGACAATCTTGTGGCAAGCAATCTACTATAGGAAGCATCGTGCACGTCAGAGCTTCGCACTGCGTATTTGTAAGCGCAGTGATCTGATCTTTCATTTCAGAAAGCCATGGCATGGAGAGAGATGTAAGAGAAGTTTTTTGATCTGATCCTACGACGAATGAAGAATATGCGGGTACAAGAATGCTCGCTGATCCTGTACGAAGAAGGACCGCAGCATCGAGAGGGACAATTGTTGTAGTTCGATCATCACCGATTGAAAGAAAGAGACTTCCCCCAACGACAGAAAGAGATCCTGAGCTTCCTAAGTTTATGAACGTCATCGATGGAGTCGAAACAATCGATGATCCACGTATTAGCGTAAACGTAGGTTCTTTAAGAGAAAACGTGGCATCAGTTCCAGCTTCAAGCTGCACACGAAGTCCTGCTGCACCAGAAACGATCTGGCGCTCTTCGGCCTGAATATGAACAAATGAAGAAGGAAGTTCATTTGTGGCAAATGTACGAACAATCCCATACAAGAATCCAAAACCCATAAGGAGGATCGGCACTGCGATGAAATGCCTGTGTTTGGGCTTGTGTGTACGCAAATCCATACATTATAGCAGAAAAAGACCGAGAAGTATTTCGTCGAGAATGGACGAAAATGTCATATTGTTATATTGCTATATTCATAATTTTACAATTGAACAATCGACATGCTTGAAGGACACTGCACTGTATGAAAGTTCTCGGAATCGATCCCGGCTTTGCAACAATTGGACTCGGGCTCATCGAAACGCAGAAAAATAGCATAAAGGCCATTGATTGGTGCACGATTACAACGAAGCCAGGTCTCCCCTTTGCATCTCGACTCGCTGAGCTTGCCAAGGATTTACAGAGGTATATCGATGAACACAAGCCAAGCCTCGCAGTGGTCGAAAAGATTTTCTTTTCCAATAACCAGCAAACAGCGATTGGTGTTGCACATGGCCGCGGAGTCGTACTTTCACTCCTCGGGCAACACAATATCGATGTGCTCGAGCCCACGCCAAATGAACTGAAACTTGCAATCGGAGGCGATGGTCGTGCAGATAAGAAGCAAATGCAAGCAATGGTAATGCGGCACTTGAAACTCCAGGAGATTCCACAGCCAGACGATGCGGCAGACGCTCTAGGACTTGCGCTCTTCGGTGCATTTCAACACAAAGGGTTTTAGCGTGGATTCACTGTTCCACTGGCAACATCCCAACACCGTGCACGACTTCCAAGTGAAGCCGGAGCAGATGTAGACGTAATCATTACATGATGATCTTTGAGCGCATGAAGGAGAAACTCTTGATGCTCAGTATCAAGTTCAGAAAAAACATCATCAAGTAAGATGATTGGATTGTCTCGAAGCACATCTTCTATCAGCTTCGTCGCGGCAAAAACGAGAGCTAAAAACACTGTCCGCTGCTGACCACGAGAAGCGAGGACGTTTAAGGGACGATCATCGACGCGAAGCTCGAAATCATCTCTATGAGGACCAGTTGTCGTCGAACCAAGACGAAGATCATCATCGTAGGAAGCTTGTAATTTTTGCAGGAGCGCACTCTCTACTTCCCCCTCTGTTACCCCTGGAGTCGATCGCAGAGCATGTAACATAAGTGATGACCACGGTGTACGCAGTTCCTGAGCCCAAGAACGAAGAAGTGGCTCCAGCTCAGAAAGTACTTTTTGTCGAAATACAGAGATCTTCGCACCATGCTGACTCAGTGCTGCATCCCAGGGACTCAGTGCTGCACGTGGCGATTTTTTCATAGCAATATCCTTCAGCAGTGCATTGCGTTGCTTGAGCGTACGATCGTAGAGCAAGCGAAGCTCTATGTATTGTGGATGCATACGAGAAATAAGTTCATCTAAGAATGCTCGTCGTCGCTCAGGTCCCCTCGTAAACAGCTCAAGATCCTGCGGAAGAAACGCCATACTTCTGAAATTTCCTACAAACGCTGAAAATGGTACTTTCACTCCACGAACAAAGAACGCTCGTGCACGTTTCGGCTGGACTTGGAAAATATATTCTAAGGAGGAAACTTCGCCAGTATCAGTTACTACCTCCGCACTCACCTTGAGCGCCATTGCTCCAAAACGAACAACATCTTCTGAGGCAATCCCAAGACATGAACGACCAAAAGAAAGAAACTCTAGCGCTTCGATAATATTCGTCTTCCCTGCACCATTGGGGCCGAGAAAAAGATCAATCTTCGACCCTGAAAACTGTAGATCGAGATGATCATACGAACGGAAGCCATCGAGAGTGAGTGAACGAAGCTCTATAGAGTGAAGTGTACATTTAAAAACTACAATTGCTTCAACGCCTCATCTAATACCAAATGCACTGTATCGAGGTACGCTTTTCGCTTGAGGTATCGAGGCAATTCATCTCTCTTCACCCAACGATAATTATCAATTTCATGATTATCGACTGTGATGAGAAGATTCTCCGGAGCCAGAACAGAAACAAAGTGAAGCTGTTGACCACGATTCGTCGGATGATGTTTCGCCATGAATCCCGGAGGAAAGTCATAGGAATATGTTTGCTGACTAACATGATGCACAGCAGGAAGCACAATTCCTGCCTCTTCCTGAAGCTCTCGAAGTGCCGCTTTCTCAAGCGTCTCACCTTCCTCAATCCCTCCTTGCGGAAGTTGCCATGCATCAAACTTCCTTGGCTTATGTACAAGAAGAATTTCAAGAACCTGACCCAAAGACCATCCTCGTAGTACAAGCGCCGAAGCTGCATGACGATAAAGATCCATGGAGGAAGTATACTCCGACATCGAAAAAAGTATTTAGCCTAAGAAGCTAAGAACCTACTACGGAACCTCTGAATAATTCAAGCCAGCAGCAGCCCTCCGGGCTGCGGTAATTCTAGATTTTTGTTATGCAAATACAAAAACGCCGCGCCCTGGAAGGGCGCTGCTGTTGTATTGATAATTATCAAGCCAGGAGTTAATCAGAGGTCCCCTACCTAAGAAGCTAACCGATTAGCTCGAGTGCTTCTCCTCCTTAATCTTCATCACCTGTCGCTGCTTGCACGTAGCACAATATTTTTTGTATTCTTTGCGAAAATCCGCCTTACGAGACTTCATAATACGCACAGAAGCAACACGCATTCCACATGCGCTGCATGAGCCGGTATACACTGTAGCTTTCCCTCTTGGCATAGCGCAGGCACTTTACCCATGGAGCGCGATAGATGCAAGTCCAAGAAATGTAAGGGAATAACTGACCACCTTTATCAGCATCGATGTTGTAGAAAAATCCTCTGTAAATACAAACGTAGGTAGCGTGCGCATCACACACCAACCGAGCATCAGTGTCACAAATGGCTGAAGGTTCCAGACCACTGGCACCAGTGTCATAGGACCATGAGCAATGGAAAATGTATTCAAAAATATTGCAAGGAAGAATAAGAAAATGACACCAAAATTTACGAGAATAAATCCAAGAGTTTTTGTAAGAGGAGAATTGATCACATCACGACGAAGTTGCGGCACTAAAAGAGGAAATATCAATGCCAAACATTCTCGACCGAGAAGGGTCCAAAACGTAGCAATAAGCACACTCGTTCCTGCATCCATACTTATTTTTTGAACGAGATAAAACGGAACATACGCTATGGCAACACACCAAGCAAAACCGAGAGATTTTACCGTGAGATGCTGACATTTACCCCACAGTAAAAGTAACAGTACTCCGGTGATGACAAGAGCAACTCCAAGAATATGCGATGCATAAAATGTTTCTCCAAATACCGTCCAACCAAGAAGAGAAATGAGGAGACTATGGAATACCCATGCAGTATTCACAACAGATGCTTCGACTCTGCGCAGAAATGACCAATAGGAAAGATCGCCAATGTACCCAAAAAATCCACCAAGTACGAGCCATGGAAGCCACGATGTTCGTAGCGCATCTGTGCCAAAAATTGCAGCGATGAGGGTTAAAAAGAATACGCTCCAAATACTCTGATTCCATGAAAGTACAAAAATATTCTTACTAAATTTCCGAAGAAGATATGAATCGAGAATCCCAATAATACCCCAACAAATAACAGAGAGAAATGCTGCAACGAACCACGTCATTTCGCTTGGAGGTAATGAAATACACTATTCACTGCAACTGACGCTTCTCCTGCCGCTGTCGTAAACTGTGCGAAGTGATTGCTCGCATCTGTCACATCCCCAGCTGCAAATATTCCTGGCACCGTCGTTTGCTGACCACGATCGACTGTGAGGAAACCTTGAGCGTCCGTCGTACAACCTAATAATTTCCCAAGTTCTGCTGCAGGAGTAGAACCAATTTCGATAAACACTCCATCCACAGGAATCTCCATCTTGCCTTCAAATTCTTTATCGAGACGAATAGAACGCACGCGCTGATCTCCTTTGATTTCTAAGAGATTTCGCTCAAGCACGAAGACAACATTCTTCTTTTCTTTCACTTTCTCAACCCAGTACGGCTCAGCGCGGAAACTATCCCTACGGTGCACTAAGTACACTATGCGAGCGACTTGAGCAGCGATTGCCGCTCCCTCTACAGCACTATCCCCTCCTCCGATGACTGCAACATCCTTCCCACGGTAAAAGAACGCATCGCATGTCGCACAGTACGTCACACCTTTCCCTGCAAATTCTGTTTCGCCGATTGCACCAAGCTTTCGTTTACTAGAACCGGTCGCAATAATCACTGTTTTTCCCTCTACCCTCTCGCCTTTGCCAAACGTAAGAGCAAAGCCATTTGGAGTTTTCTCCAGTGTCTGTACTCGCGCAACTTTCATCGTAACGAGATCCCCGAAGCTGAGTGCATGCTTCTTAAAGTTCTCCATGAGGTCTGGGCCACGGATCTCGATAATCCCCGGCCAGTTGCCTACCTCTGCTGCCGTAGTACCCATCCCTCCTTCCTCTGCACCAATTAAGAATGTTTTGAGTTTATAGCGTGCGCTATAGACCGCTGCTGTGTAACCAGCACATCCAAGTCCAATAATGATGACATCGTACATAGTGTTTGAACTTTAGCAGACAGAGAGAAAAGGATGAAGAAGGAATGATGAACTCACCTCCCTACCTCCTCTCCCACCGCAAAGGGAGAGGAGGAGTACTTCGAAGTTCTCCATTCGAAAAACAGTGCACCCTTCTCCGGCCGCAGCAGGAGAAGGGATGGGGATGAGGGCAAACTCAAATCAATGCAACACCTGAAACATCAATCCATAGAGCTGTCTCGCTGCTTCCGTAAGACAGAGCCACGGTCGATTGAGCAGAGAATCGTGAAGCACGAAGAGATGATTATTTTTTACAGCACGCAGATCACTCCAGCCAGATCGAGAGCGAAGGAGTGAAGGCTCGGCAAATTTCCCTGCTCCACAGATACTAAGGACGATGAGGTCAGGATCAAACTTCTGTACTTCAGAGAGTTCCACGGTCCGACTCGGCGCTCTAAGAGGAAGAGGAAATGGTTCACCACCTGCAATACGCACGACTTCCGGCACCCAGTTACCACTCACCATAGGAGGATGGTGCCATTCTTCGATGTATACACGTGGCTTTCTCGGAAGAAATTTCGCAGTCTTCTGTACTGCAGCAAACTCTGACTGCATCGTACGAACAAGTACTTCTGCTTGTTTCTCTTTCTCTATGATTAAACCAATCGCTTTGATCGCTGATTCTATTTCGGTGATCGTGCGAGGATCCTGGTGAACGACAGAGAGTCCCTGAGCACGCAGTGAAGTAGCGAGTTTCTCTTGAACAAGCGTCATCGTAAAAACAACATCGGGAGTATGACGCGCGATGTCTGCGTATCGAATTGCCTGATGTTCTGGTAGGTGAGGAAGTACATGCACGCCCTCTGGTTCATCACTATAACGATCCACGCAAACAATCTGATCCCCTGCTCCGATCGCAAAGAGGATCTCGGTTGTTGCAGGAGAAAGGGAGGCGATACGCATGAGAGAAGTTTACCCCAAGCGAATGTCCTGGATGAATTTTGCAAGATCGGCTCTGATCGCCGCTGCAGTTTTCACTACTCCTGCACCTTTGGAAGTAATCACATGCGGTGTTTCTGCTGGAGCACGATCACGCGTGATGATCTTTACCAAGTTACTGGTACCACGAAGCTGACCCAATGGATCAGATATATCAACTTCTCGGAGCCCCACGTCCATCGCCATACCCTTGTCCGGAAGATTCTGAAACGAAGCAACATACCGAAGGGTCTTCCCTTGCCTTTGAGCAGCATCCATACGGTTTTTAAGACTTCCATTCTCGCGAGAAAGAGCTTGAAGGAACTCGGGGACATCGCGGAGATTCCCGTACTCTGCAGGAATGAATGGTTCGATATGAATTTGACTAAATTCAAGCGGGAATCCAGCGGACCGGACAAGGATGAGGAGCTTCCTCGCTACATCGATTCCACTTAAATCATCCCAAGGATGCGGCTCTGTGTATTTCTTCTCATGGGCATCTCGTACAACTTCGGAGAATGGCCTGCCTTCCTCGAGCGCTGAAGCTACAAATCCCAGTGTGCCAGAGAAACATCCTTCGATAGAAAACACAGGTTCGCTGATGAGCTGTGAATCCAGGAGAAATGGAACAGCATCTCCACCTGCCATCACAGAAGCGTTATAGCGGTACACATTTGGCCTGCGTGTCAGTTCGCGAAAATCATTAAATGAAAAGCGAGCAAGCGGATTTTTATTTGCAGTCACCATCCTTGAACGCATTTGTAAAACTTTCTTGTGTACTTCCAACATCGTAGAACTAGCGTCTGCAGTAGCATCGACAAACATCACATCATGTGCGAGTTCCGATTGCTCTATGGCCCGAAGTACATCAGAAAGCCCACTATGCGCGTCTCCCTCACTCTCCATCGTCGCTCGATCGAGAAATCTTGATGGCTCCAAGATACCACCCACACTCAGCTTCATGCGTTTGCTTGTAATGAGACCCACAATCTGCGTAGGGTTTTCATGTCCTCTGTCGGGACCATCTTCAGTAACAATCTGCTCTACAACTTTGGAGCCAACATTCCCTAAGCCGAAGATACAAACTTTTTGAAGAGCCATAGATAGTGACTCAACCTATAATTTCAAAGAGTATTCGTCAATAACGTACTACTCTTAATTCAAATGGCTTGCCGGCAGAAACTCCCATAGGGAACGATCCAGCAGTAGATGCTCACTATGCTTCGTATCAGTGCGAATCATGAAGTACATGTCTTTATGATTTTTGCTGTGGCGTTGCCATGAAGTCATCGAGCCATAGCGAGATGTACTTCATGGTGCCGAGGGAGGGACTCGAACCCTCACACCTTGCGGTACACGATTTTGAGTCGTGCGCGTCTACCATTCCGCCACCCCGGCTGGGCGATATTTAGCCTACAACGAGAGAACCGAGAAAACCAGACACTTCTCAGGTACAATGAAATCCCTTTATGAAAAATTACGCATCATTCCGGATAGAAAATAACGAGATTGCTCTGCACGCAGGGAAAATCTCACTCAAGTACTCTCTCGACGAAGAGCTATGGTTTGAGGAAATGATTCGATTCAACATCGAAGATGTTTCTCCAGACGTCGATCATGAAGCACTACAACGTGCCGTGGATGCTCTGCATATCGCAGGTGGAGTGAGCTACTACAAAACATGCTGCCCAAAGAAAATCGTCCTCGTAAAACAGGAACTCACGAAATCCCAAGCGGCAAGCTGGACAACGCTCTACGAGCAAGGACTCGGAGAGTTTTTCTTTCGAAACAAGATCGATTTCCGTGGACTCATCAATTTCTCAGCACTAAAAGGAACCACTCCTCGCACAACTGCGATGAAAGAAGTTCGTCCACCACTCAAACGCAAGCGACGTGTCTTGGTACCATTTGGCGGAGGGAAAGACTCGATTGTGACTGCCGAGCTACTCAAGAAAATGGACTGTGATGCAGTACTCTTCCGGATGAATGCGCATTCACGGATCTCTGAGCTCTCACATATCGCAGGACTCCCACTCCTCTCCGTCGAACGCAGACTCTCACCTGCACTCTTTAAGCTTAATGCAGACGGCGCTCTCAACGGCCATGTCCCTATCACTGCATATGTCACGTTCTTAAGCGTCATCGCTGCACTTCTCTTCGATTTCGATGACATCGTCTTTAGCAACGAATCAAGTGCTTCGGAAGGAAATACCGAGTACTTAGGCTGCACCGTAAATCATCAGTGGAGCAAGGGAATCCAAGCAGAGGAACTTATCAAGAAATATATCGCAAATCACATCACCAACCATGTGCGCGTCTTTAGCCTCCTACGACCGTGGAGCGAACTGAAGATTACTGAACGTTTCAGTAGTTTCCCTCAGTACTTCAGCACATTTACAAGCTGCAATACAAACTGGAAAATCGAGCGCAAAGAAGGGACTCCACTATGGTGTGGAGCGTGTCCCAAGTGCGCATTTGTATTCGCGTGCCTGAGTGCATTTCTCCCAAAGAAAACTCTCGAAGGAATCTTTGGACAGGATCTCTTCTCAAACGAAGAACTCGTGCCACTCTTCCGCGAGCTTCTCGGTCTCGCTGGCAGTAAACCCTTTGAATGTGTGGGCTCACCAGAGGAGACGCAGGCTGCATTCTTCCTCGCTCACAAGCGCGGAGAGCATGAGAAGTCACCAGCGATGCAAATGTTCCTCACAGAAGATCTGCCAATGATGAAGAATCCTGAAACAATTGTTGCGAATGCTCTTACACAGAAAAAAGAGCACAGCGTGCCACCTGAGTATCTCGCACTTCTCTAGAACTTCATGCATATTCGCGATTTCGCAGGCAAGAATGTCTGCATCCTCGGCTTCGGCAGAGAGGGAGAAGCGATGTGGAATGCTCTGCGAGAGCATGCACCAACTGCAGAGATCACGATTGCTGATGAGCGCACGGATATAAGTGCACCAGATGGAAAGACCTGGATGCAACTCGGCACAGGATGGCTCCAGAATCTCGAGAAATTTGATGTCATTATCCGCTCTCCGGGTGTGTTTGAATCAACACTCAAAGGCATTCCAGAAAATGTAAGAGCGAAGTTCACGAATGCCACTCAGATATTCCTCGATTCAGTGGAAGAAACTGGAGCAACGGTGATCGGTGTCACGGGCTCAAAAGGCAAGAGTACGACATCTTCACTCGTCGCTGCGGTATTAAAGGAAGCCGGAAAAAATGTGCACCTTGTAGGTAATATAGGAATCCCAGCAATAAGCTTACTGAAGAGTATAAAAGAGAACACATTTTTTGTTCATGAAATGAGTTCATATCAGCTTCTTCACTGCACGAGGAGTCCACACATTGCTGTGATCACAGCATTTTTTCCTGAGCACCTCGACTATCACGGATCTCTAAAATCCTACTTCGAAGCAAAAGCAAATATCGTTCGTTTTCAGAGCAAGAATGACATCGTCATTTTCAACTCCAAGCAGCCAGAAGTCGTGCGCATGGCGAGCTTGAGTAAAGGAAAACATATTCCATTCAATATAGACGATTGCCCACTCAAGTCCTCGCAGCTCCAGCTCATCGGTGAACACAATCGTAGCAACATCGCAGCCGTCTGGTTACTCGCAAAAGAATTGAAACTTGATGAAGCGAAAGTGCTCGAAGCAATGCGCACTTTCCGCGGACTACCACACCGACTCGAGGATCTCGGCATCCATCACGGCATCCGCTGGATCAATGATTCCATCTCCACAACACCAGAATCAACTATTGCAGCCCTCGCAGCATTACCAGAAACAACAACACTCATCCTCGGAGGTCAGGATCGTGGATACGATTTCACAGAGCTCGCAGTAACGATTACGAAGAATCTCAAGCTCGAGAACGTCATACTCTTTCCGGGGAGTGGAACAAGAATCGAAGAAGCGTTACTGCAAAAAAAGGCGAAGGCTGTAGTGCACAATGTTACTTCTATGAAGGAAGCTGTTTCTATCTCAAGGAGCAACACAAAACCAGGAGATCTCTGCCTACTTTCTCCAGCTTCTCCAAGTTACGGAATCTTTAAGAATTTTGAGGAGAGAGGTGAGCTATTTCGAAAATATATTCTACAAATCAGATGATTATTAGACCCCTATACGCATTCCATTATTTCACTCCATTCCCATCCCCTACGCCCACTTTCGCAGGACGGAGGATGCGACCGTTGAGCGCATAACCATCCTCGAAGACCTGAGCAATTTTCCCTACTTCCCCTGGAACATTCATCAAAACTTCATGCTTCACCGTGTCTACAGTTTCACCAAGTGGAGAGAATTTCTGTAAACCGAGAGAAGCGAGGTGCTTCGTAAGTTCTTGTTCAGTAGCGATAACTCCCTTCGCCCATTCATTTCCTACAAGTTCTTTCGGAAGGTGTTTCATCGCACGATCGAGATTATCGATGGATGGCAGGATTTTCCGAAGTACTCCTTCAGCAGCAAAGGTGCGGATCTCTACTGCCTCGCGTTCCTGACGTACTTTTGCATTTTGGAGATCTGCCTGAGCTCTCGCTGCAAATTCCTTCATCGTTTGTAGCTGCGCTGTAAGCTCAGCAATTTTTCCTTCAAGAACTTTGTATTTCTCGTCTTCTGCCATTGCCTCTGCAATTTTTTTCTCCAAATCTGAAGTAAGAGCATCCTTCGTTTCTTGGGGCTGAGAAGGCTTCCCCTGCTTCTTCGTATCATCACCGGTGGATTGCTGATGTGCTTGCGTCATACGGAGGAATTGTAGCAGAGTTGTGCAACTATTATCGAGAAGGAGGCTAAGAAAATTTAAAGAGCTGCACCCTTCCACGGGTGCAGACCGTGCCGCTAGAAAATTCGAACAATGCGGCCATGGAAGGCCGCGCTCCAGGTGCTATATCCGGGACACGATGTCCCGGCTGCGCTTGTTGTTCTATTCCCTGCTCACTAAAAACCTACAAGCTACCAGCTACTTTCCTACAAGCTATTTACCCCAAACTCCTTCGAATCACTCCTGCTTCTATCACATCCTGCGTCGCTCGCTCTATCCCTTTATTCCCTTCTTCTAAGCGACTTAAGATACTGGATGTGAGATGGCGATGAATACTATGACGAGGCTTCTCTGGAGCAAGACTGATCTTCAAAACACTTTCAATTCCTGCAATATCCTCCTGGATATCCTGAAACACTGACTGCTTCGAAGCGAGAAGGGAGAGATTTTCACGATTCAAATATTTCCCTGCATGCTGTAGATCTGCACGGAGTGCTGGATAGAGTGCTTCGATGACATCGAGTAAACCCTCACGCTGTGCAATTTTTAAGCCACGACCGGTCGCGATCAGCTCCGGAGGAACCCCGATAGAATAGAGCGCTGCTGTAAAACCAATTGCTCGTGGAAGTTTTACCTTGCCGATACCACGACTATAACCGAAGAGACCGATGTGCTGGAGTCTCTCTCGCCTGGGTGGGATAGCACGTGCAACACTATTGATAAGCGGAGCGATTTCCTCAATCGTTGACTTCCAAATGGCAGAAAATATCTTCGCTACTTTCTCAATCTGCTTCTTCTCTGCGACACTCACAGGGCGAGCTTTAAGTTTCGGTGCTACTTTTTGAATTTCTTTGAGTGCAGACTCTATGTCTTTTTTTTCATAATCATAACGAAACGCACTCTGAATAGAATATGTGCGAACACCTGCATACTGCGGAAGGAACGTCTCTGTATAGAGAGGATTCACACTACCACGGAATGGAAGTGAGCCCGTACCAATGATTGGATGTACATCCACACCCATTTCTTCTCCCAGACTCATCGATTCCGCAAGTGCAACCTTCGCAGCGAGAACTGCAGGAATGAGACTCGCGTTCATCGCCGGATCGGACCTCGCGATAAAGACACGTAGTCCCCTCTTCGCATCGATGCGCTTCGTCTTCTGTAAGGACTTCCAGTACGGAGCAAGGATCTTCCGGATGCTAAGAAGTGAATTGACGTCCTCTATGAGTGGCGTCACATGCATCCAGTCCGCGTACTTCGTTGCCTTTTTATCATGAAACAGTCGTGAGTGAAATGCAGCGACTTCATCGAATGTTTTTACCACTGAGAGCGGCTGCTTTGCACTGGTACAAAGAGGCAAAAACATCTCTGATACCAGTGGATGTGGACACCCGACATCATGTGCGAGGTCTTTGAGCGACAACACGTTCATGAACGCCCGCGCATACTTCCGTAACTTCCCATCCTCATACGCAGGAATGCGGTATGTAAGGTGGATATCCTCACCAAGAGGACGCTTTGTAAAAAGGTCGTGTGCGCGAGAAAGCAGCTTCTCTCCTACAGCTTCATCCACATATTTCCCTTCCCAATCCCACATGTATTCATCGATTGGAAGTTTCGTAAAAAGCTCGAGGAGCTCAGGAATCTCATCTTGTGTAGAAATAAATGCACTTTCCTTCTTCCACCACGGAGCACTGGCATTATCTGGATGCTGTGTCGCCATCGTCACCGGTGGCCATGTGCGAGAAGTAGACATAAAGTTGAACGAACTCTAGGGGAGTTATGGAAGAGCAGAAATTGTTAAATTACGACATTGTTATATTGTTATATTGTAAAAAAGTGGAAAAAGAACAAATTGAAGAATTTGGCAATAGGGCAATTTCATCAATCGTCGTACCATGAGCTCATGCCACAAAAGAAGCACGCACCAGCATCAGCCGCCTGCTGCACAAACAATGCTTGTCACACTGCGTATAGTGCAAACCCACAGACGACCTTTGGTATCGCGATCCTCACAGGTGCGCTTTTTGTGATCCTTACAAGTCTTGATCTACTCCCATCTGCATCACCCGATACCTCAAGCTTCTTTTCTATCTTCCTCGTCGGGCTTCTCGCTTCTTTTAGTAGCTGTCTCGGCATGGTCGGCGGCTTACTGCTCGCTGCCGCATCGAGGTGGCGACAGTATGCAGCGGAACATAGCAGTCGAACAACGATGGCTCCATTTTTGAGCTTCAACATTGGCCGTCTACTTGGCTACTTTATCTTCGGCGGTATCACAGGACTGCTCGGAAAATCCATAGGTCTTTCTATCGAAGCAAATGGATTCCTCACTATCGTCCTTGGAACAGCGATGATCGTCATCGGTTCGAGGATCCTTGGCATTTTCCCGAAGCGTTGCTCACTCTTTCGTCCACCACAATTCCTACGCGCAGCTCTCACACGACTCACAGATCACGGAAGTTCTGGTGCAGCATCCCTTCTCGGCGCCCTTACATTCTTTGTCCCCTGCGGCTTCACACAAGCTATGCAGCTCGTAGCTCTAAGTTCTGGTAGTTTTCTTATCGGTAGTCTCACGATGCTCACGTTTGCCCTCGGTACTCTTCCGATGCTCCTCGGAATCAGTTCTATCGGCGTCTCAAAGAACACCGTACTCCAAACGTACCTTCTCCCTGCAGCGGGGACACTCGTCCTTCTTCTTGGAATCCTCAATATTCCTCGTGGCTTTACACTCGTCGGTGTTCCACTACCAAATCTCCTCTCTGCTCCATCAGTACGACTCGAAGCAACACTCGATCCCGCTGTAACAATCAATAATGATGGAACTCAGATCGTCTCACTCACTGCATCTCAAAATGGCTATAGTCCAAACTTCATCACCATCGAACGTGGTCGACCAACGTGGTTTCGTATTACGGCAGATCAGGTCTCTGGCTGCGCATCCACAATCGTCATCCCAAAACATAAGCTTGGAACAAATCTTGTACCAGGAGAAAATTGGTTAGGACCAATACAAGATCCAGACGAAGACTTCGTTGCCACTTGCTCGATGGGGATGTTCCGAACTGATATCGCTGTCCGAGGGTAGGTTTTGCTATAACAAATGGAAAGAGTTTATTTTGCCCTTACTCAGAGCTTCCGCTACCATTTCTCCGCTCTTTTGCATTTTGCGCGCACCGTCTGTCGACGAGCCGAGCGAAGTGCGGTTCATCTTACTTCTTTACCCAATGAGCCGGTGGATAAGTGGATCCTCATCTACATCAATCGCCTTTCGGATTTCTTATTCATCTTGGCCCGCCTGGCGAATCAGCTCGAAAACGTAGAAGACGTTCCTTGGATTCCCATTAAGAAGTGATCCTTAAGCAGGGGGCGCTGAATGATGTCTTGCAGATGAGTACGAAGGCTTTTCTGATAGTTAGAGTGGCTATGGGTGGTTCGAATAGTTGCCTTTGTTTTTGCTGCGCGCGCCTTAATTTCCGCGATGGGTAGCTTTAAGTACCGTTCGATGACCGTCTCGATTAATGGCTTGTTCGGCTCTTCATAGACCATTCCAAAGTCCTCCACATCCAAACCTGTTGCCCTAGAAACCAAAGGAATCAACCCTCCATTGGCCATGACATTTAAGACGGAGCCAGCTCCGCCTTCTCCTACCGATGGGTGAAGGACGGCGCTACACTGATCCATCAATGAGCGAAACTGAGAAGACGAAAGGTCAACGAACCCGTGTTCAATCACATTTGGAAGTTTGGCTAAAGACTTGCGCAGAAATCGACGGTAAGTTTCTTGCGTGGGACCGCAGATATGGAGAGTCAAGTCTGGGCGATATCTAAAAATATCCACCAGAATATCCAAACCTTTGTGAAG
>CAYRWT010000012.1:4907-15831 GCA_964428105.1 uncultured Candidatus Peribacteria bacterium | reverse complement strand
TCCCTCCCTCTCCGCCACGTCAGCTTAAGCTGACGTGGCTCCGCCAACCTACGCACCTTCGGCGCTTCGGTTGGCAGGCCAACAAGCGAAGAATATTTTCGCGTACTTGCGTAGGTTGTCCACCGAAGCTCCCATAGGGAGCGCAGGTGTTTTATGAACACATTTTTTACTCTATTTTTTCTTTACCAGGAACTTGAAAAGTTCGAAGAGTAAGAATGCGATAAATGCAATAATAATGATAAGAAGCCATAGATGTCCAGAGAGAGGAACAACACCAAAAATCCCGGCAAGGGGGGTGTTAAGTAGGAGGATATGTAGAAGGAAAGAGAAGAGTACGGAACGCACAAGCCAAGGATTTTTTAGCACCTGAGAGGAAATAGCGAAGTCCCGTGTGCGCGAAGAAAAAGCGAGGAAGAGCTGGAACATAATCAATGTTGTCAGTGCTGCGGTACGCGCAAGGACAAGATCACCATTTGTGCGCAGGAGAAAAATAAATACACCAAGTACAAGAGTGCCACTTATAATCCCTGAGCAGCAGAGAAGCTGGAGTTCGCCAGAGAGAATATTTTCGGATTGTTTCCTTGGAGGGCGAAGCATAAGTTTCTTGCTCCCTGGCTCGAGTGCAAGTGCGAGTGCTGGAAAGCTATCTGTAACGAGATTAATCCAGAGAATATAGAGCGGAAGGAGTGGAAGAGGAAGATTTAAGAACAGCGCACCTGTAACGACGACAACTTCACCAATATTTGAACGTAGAAGGAAAATGACAAACTTGCGAATATTCTCATAGATTCTGCGACCCTCTTCGATCGCCGCAACAATCGTTGCATAGTTATCATCTGTGAGCACAATCGCTGCTGCGTCACGCGCTGTATCTGTACCTTTCTCTCCCATCGCGACCCCTACGTGCGCTCTCTTGAGGGCCGGAGCATCATTTACTCCATCTCCGCTCATGGCGACGACGTGCCCCTGCGCCTGGAGTGCCTCGAGAATCTTCACCTTGTGGGCAGGTTGCACACGAGCAAAGACACTCATCGTTTTTAGGGTATGTTGCAACTCCTCAATATCCATCCGATCAAGCGCAGTACCTTCGATAACGCCATCGGTTTGGATACCGACACTTCGTGCGATGTGGAGCGCAGTGAGACCATTATCACCTGTAATCATGATGGTACGAACACCTGCGGAAGCTGCGAGAGCTATCGCTTCTTTTACACCCTCTCTTGGTGGATCTATGAGCCCTATAGCTCCGAGAATACGAAAACCATTCCCAGTATCCTCTGCAACAGCGATGACACGCATACCCTGTGAGGCAAGTGTTACATTCTCCACAAGAAGATCACTACTATCAGATTTCGCAAGCTTTGCGATAACTTCTGGAGCACCTTTGGCATACACAACATTGTTTCCATCGACGATATGCCGTGTCGCCATATACTTCGCTTCTGATGTAAATGGCACGACTTCTTCATCCAGAACGAGGCGCTCGATATTGAGTCGCTCCGCTGCAACCAGAAGAGCAAGCTCAGTGGGGTCACCAATCGAAGGAAGTACTGCACGATTACAGGAAGCAGCAGCCTCTAAAAGATGTCCCCTTTCAACACCAGTTGCACACCAAACTTTTTCAACACTCATTCTATTTTGTGTAATCGTGCCAGTTTTATCCGAGCAAATAACAGTGATGCTGCCAAGTGTTTCGACTGCATCCAGTCTACGGACAAGTGCTTTTCTGAAAATCATGCGCTCTACACCAAGAGACAGACAAATCGTAACAACTGCAGGTAATCCCTCTGGAACAGCCGCAACCGCAAGGCTGATCGCTATAAGGAAAACTTCCAATGGCACGAGACCCTTGAAAATTCCAATAAGGAAAACGATGCAACACAAACCACCGACGATAAGTCCAATCCTTTTGCCAAGAGCAGCAAGTTGTAGCTGCAGCGGAGTAGGAGGTGACTCTAATTGTTGTACCATCATCGCGATCTTGCCGATTTCTGTAGACCTTCCAATCGCCTTCACTTCGTATTCTCCAGAACCTTTGAGAACCGTTGTTCCACCGAATACTCGTTCCGATGTATCACTTGCTTCTCCCATTTTCTTCGCACGTTTCGTGCAAGGCAAAGATTCCCCTGTGAGCGGAGATTCATCGATCTCGAGACAAGAAACATGGCGCAGTATCCCATCTGCAGGGACACGGTCACCAGTTTCTAGGATCACGACGTCTCCTGGAACCAGTTCTCTCGATGGAATAATTTTAATCTCCCCATTACGACGAACAGTTGCGTGTGGAGCGGTTAATTTTTTCAGAAGTGCAATGGATGATTCCGCTTTTCGTTCCTGAAAAAATCCAAGTGCTGCATTCAAAATCACAATTGAAAGGATAACCACTGCATTGATATATTCTTCGGTATGAATTTCTCCATTGTGTAAGAATGGAACAAGGAGAGAAACTGCAGTCGCACTGAGAAGAATAAGCACCATTGCATTTCCAAATTGCCGAAAGAACATCATCAATACTGATTTCTTATGCTCTGGAAGTTCATTCCAACCTGCTGCAGCGCGAGCATCTTCTACCTGCGCCTCACTCAAACCAGGAAGAACAATATGTGGGTGTATAGAAGCTCCTATCATACGCGTATAATAGATGAAGTTTCTGCTACCCTAAAATATGAAATATCTTCTTGGTTACACGACCGTTCCCTCACAAACACTTGGAAAGAAGATTGCCCAGAAACTTCTAGAACATCACCTCGTTGCATGTGTGAATATCCTTCCAGAAACTCTTTCGATCTATCGCTGGAAAGGAAACATCGAACAGCAAAAAGAATATATTGTAATTTTTAAAACAACAGAGAAGCGATGGAAAGATGTTGAGAAATTTATCAAACAACAACATCCATACGAATGCCCATGCATCGTTGCAATAGAAATTTCAAAGGGCTCAGAGTCATTTTTCGATTGGATCCAAGAATCTACTATTTCTTTAGTGAAACAAAAATGCGTGCGAGGAAAATAAAAATACCGTATTCTGTTCCCAGTGGAGAGGTGGCCGAGTGGTCGATGGCGACAGTCTTGAAAACTGTTAATCCAGCAATGGGTTCGAGGGTTCGAATCCCTCCCTCTCCGCCACGTCAGCTTAAGCTGACGTGGCTCCGCCATTTCATATGCATGAATGATAGTTCTGTCTAATTTTGTTCACGAACGACGTGGCTCCGCCAACCTACGCACCTTTGGCGCTTCGGTTGGCAGGCCAATCTTGAATGACCCAAATACCTTCATCCATGCTAGGCTATTTGCAATGAACATCCCAATTATCAAATTCACTGCTTCCACAACTCACGGTGCTGGTCGTGGCAAACGCATCGGCACACCGACAATTAATATAAAGCTTAAAGATGTGCCGAAAGGAATCTCTCACGGCATCTACGCCTGCTATGCAACCATCGAAGATAAGAAATACCCTGCAGTAGCACACTACGGTCCTCGACCAGTATTCAAGGACAGTGAAACCTTTGAGGTACATCTCCTGGATACAAGTATCGAATATTTTCCAGAACAACTTACAATCGAGCTCATACAATTTTTGAGAAATGTACAAAATTTCCCATCGACGCAGGCTCTTCTAGAAGCAATCCAAAACGATATACTTGCAGCCAAGAGTGTTTTCCAATCTTTGTGATATTCATCAAACATCTCCTTTCTCGGCTCCTTCCCGATACGCATCCTTTGCGTCTCGCATATCATAGGTCTCGCGGGTGGATCGCAGCACTGTGGTATGGCTTCCCAGCATCGAAACTCACAGTTATCGGCATCACAGGGACAGACGGAAAGACGACAACTGTTGCGATGGTGACACATATTTTGCTTTCTCAAGGGATACGAACAGGCGCTGCTTCCACTGCATTCTTTTGTATTGATGGAACATATGAATCAAACCCAACACAGAAAACATCTGTTTCACCATTTCTCTTACAAAAATTCTTGCGAAGAATCGTAAATGCAGGCTGTACGCATGCAGTGCTTGAATGCTCTTCTCATGGCTTACTCCAAGGAAGACTCAATGGAATTTCGTTTGATATCGCAGCAGTCACAAATACATCTGCTGAGCACCTCGATTACCACGGATCGATGGAAGAATATATCCAAGCAAAAGCGCTGCTCTTTCAAAAGTTAAAAGCACTTGGAGTGAAAGTATTAAATTCGAGTGATGCATCATTTGAAACTTTTTCAAAGGTTCCATCGAAGCAAACAATTTCTTATAATCCTGAATCTATCAATGTTACACGGTCTTCCATCGATCAAATTTCTGGCCAAGGAATACTCGATGGTACGCCAGTCGATCTACAGTTATCTCTTGCTGGTGCATTTAATCTGAAAAATGCTCTCTGTGCTATTGCATGTGCAAAGGCACTGGACATAAAAATCCATGATGCAGCGAAAGCATTGAGAAATTTTCATGGAACTCCAGGACGAATGGAATCCATCCATTGCGGCCAACCTTTTAGCATTTTCATAGACTTTACTGTTACACCACAAGCCTATGAAGCGACGCTCAGCACAGCTCGAAGTATGCTCCAGGAAAATGGACGACTGCTCGTACTTGCAGGAAGTTGTGGTGATCGCATGAAAGAGAAACGCCCAGTGGTAGGTGCACTCTGCGTGAAGCTGGCTGATATCACAGTCATAACAAACGAAGATCCGTATACCGAAGATCCTGAGACAATCATCGATGCAGTGATTGCTGGAGCGAAAGATTCCGTGCCAACGTTTATGAATGTACAGAATTTGCCAGCAATCTTACCGACAAAATTCTGTATAAAAATTCCCGATCGACGTGAAGCTATTCGATGGCTTCTCGGCATTGCAAAGAGTGGTGATGTCATACTTTTCTGCGGAAAGGGTGCCGATATTACGATGATGATCGGTACAGAGCAAATCCCGTGGAATGAGCGAGAAATTATCGAGCAGGAGCTCTCGAAGCTCGGATACGAAGGAAGAGGAGAATGAAACCAAGAAGAATGATTGGAATCGTTAGTAATTGTCCGCGGCTCAGTTCAAGCTCAAGGATTCGGGTAAACCCTAAGGGCTGTTCTCGAAATATTTCAACAAAGAAACGTAATATTCCATAACCGATGAGGAAGAGTGATGCTGTTACGCCGGAAGTATATGTTCCACGTACTGCACTTGTACGTACGAGGTGAAGATAGAGGAGTGAAGCCAGAATGATATCCTTGAGCGCTGCATACAGTTGCACAGGATGCCGTGTTCCCTCTGCTCCCGGAAAGTGCATCCCCCAGGGAAGGGATGTGATCGTGCCGTAGAGCTCTTGATTGATGAAGTTCCCTATACGACCAAATGCCAAGCCGATTGCGACTGGGATAACAAGGACATCTGCGATCTTCCAGAGATCTACGGAATTTTTCTTCGTCCAAATAATAAGCGCAATTGTTACACCGATGAATCCTCCATGTGACGCCATTCCACCATTCCATACTGCAAAAATCTCCAATGGATGTTGTGCAAAATATGCAGGATCATAGAAAAGAACGTACCCTAAACGACCGCCAAGAAGAACTCCGAGGATGACTGCGACGAGAAAATTATCAAGAGCACTCGACGATAATACAATGCCTCGATGATGAAGAGTACGCTCAAGAATTTTTGAACCTACTAAAAATGCACAAACATACATAAGTCCATACCAATGAATGCTGAATTGACCAAGAATAAGGGCAACTTCTCGCGATGGAAAAATTTCAATATTCATTCAATCCTATTCTAGCAAGCAATAGGCCATGGACACTCTTGCAAGAATCGCCATACTAGTATGGCATGCTCACTCTCGGTATCGAAACATCGTGCGATGAAACATCCGTAGCGTTCGTGGAAGACGGACAACGAGTAGTAAGCTGCGTTATCGCAAGCTCGCAAAAAAGCTTCGCACATATGGGTGGAGTGATCCCTGAGTACGCAGCACGGTCACAACTCGAATCCATCCTTCCAACACTCCAAGCGGCAGAAGCAAAAGCTGGGAAGAACGTTGCCGACTGTGATTTGATCGCTGTCACAGCATATCCAGGGCTCCTCGGCTCCCTTCTCGTTGGCACTGCAACAGCACGCACGCTGTCATTTGTACATAAAATTCCCCTCATTCCTGTACACCATACCCTGGGGCACCTCGACTCAACGTGGTTGCATAATAGTAATGATACAAAACCTTGTCCTGCATTCCCTATCCTCACACTCTCTGTCTCTGGAGGGCATAGCGACATTTGGCATCGCACGTCACATACTACTGGCGAGAAAATCGGTACAACGCGCGATGATGCAGCTGGTGAAGCATTCGACAAAGGTGCCATGCTGCTTGGACTCCCCTACCCCGGAGGACCAGTACTCGCAAAACTCGCACAGAGTGGTGATGCTTCTACTCATAAATTTCCTCTACCATTAGAGCGAGAACCTGGCTGTAACTTCAGTTTTTCTGGCCTAAAGACTGCACTAAAATATCGCATCGAAGATTGTGGAGGACTTTCCGCTCTTTCTGAACAAGACAAAGCAAATCTTGCAGCAAGTTACGAAGCTGCAATCATTGCCCATCTCATGCGTCAATTACGCCGAGCTCTCGAAGTACAACCTGACGTGCGCGAGATTCATATCGTTGGAGGTGTTGCCGCAAATGTCACCTTACGAAATGCACTACAAACACTTGGAGAGTCTCAGCAAATCGTCACTCGATTTCCCGCTACGATTCTCTACTGCACAGATAACGCTGCGATGATTGCTGCTGCTGGAACATTTCTTGCAAGAGAACGACCGGCAACAATCAATGCACCATTTGTTACCTCTGCAACAAAAGAACTTGAGAACGTTCTCTCGTCAAATTCTTAAGGAAGAAACACGTTGAAGACTGGCAAGATTGCACTGAAAAGAATTGCAATAACGCCAAGCAATGCAACGAGTTTTACAATTTTTTTCGACGTCATATTTACGGGGAAACAGTAAATGGAAGTACATACGTATCCTTTTTCTTCTTCGCATCTTCTACGGTAAGTGTAACATTGAAATCTCCAGTAGTAGTAAAGGTGTGAATAGGATCCTGTTCCTCTGAAAATGATCCATCACCAAAATCCCATTTCCATTTCACGGCACCCATCGAACACTTGGAAGAAGAGAATTGTACTGATGTTGGTACAGCTACTCCGCGTTCTTTACTTGCGATAAAACATGCGCGCACAGCAACAAGCGTATCTCGTACACTCAATGTCTTTGTAGCTGTATAGGACTTTCCTTGGGTAGTAATCACACGAAGAGTAACTCTGTAATTCCCAGATTTGTTATACGAATGTTCAATATGTGAGCCTGTAAGCTTTGCACCATCTTCCTGCTTTCTATCATCACCAAAATCCCACTCAAATCCTGTCGGAATTTCACCAGGTCCTAGAAATGTATCTGATGCATCGAACTTTACGATGTCACCAACCACCGGTGTTTCTGTGCTTACAACAAAGGATGCGATGGAAGACGGAGGAGCAACAATGATATCGATACGCTTACGTAGAACATTATCTTCAGGATCTACTGCAATCAGATCAACATAATACTTACCCTCTGAGCGATAGACGGCATTGAGTGTACTTTCGTTTGTCGTGACTTCTGTTGCTCCAGGAGCATCCCAAGAGAAAGAGATGAGAGGAGAACTTGTGGTGGGAGTCAGATTTAACACAAGAGGAACTTCCCCTGTAATAGCATCACCCTTCACATTTGGTGTTCCCTCAAAGGCAAGTTTCTTTAAGGAGAGTGGATTTGTGATTCTTACAACTTTACTAAGTTTTGCTACTGTTCCTGTCTGCGACATAATCACAGCTGTTGCTGTAAAATTTCCAACAGCATTATAAACGTGTGCTACTCGAATACCTTCTCCTGTTTTTTGATCACCAAAATTCCAAGAAACATTGGACAGTGGTTCATCTGTACGTACTGTAAAAATAACACCAAAAGGAACTGTACCAAGTAACGTCCCTGGCTCTGTCTCAATTTTTACTGGAAATGGTTGTGCCGTAGGCTCGACAACTTCAATCTGACGATTGAAGACTAATTCAGTCCCATTACTCATCATGGCCGTAACAATCGTTGAAATTTTCCCCGTTCTTCGGTACGTATAGACCACAGTTGTTTTTTCACCTTCAAGGTCGATTGATCCATCTCCATCGAAATCCCATTTTGCTTTTGTGAGTGTCCATGGCTTCTTAGGATCTGGACCAACGGGAAGCACATTACTCAGCGACAGTGTTGCTGGTTCATCAATAATCGGATCAATCGGATCCACTGAGAAACTTGCCTTTGGTATGAAGAATGATTTTGAAACTGTACGAGCACCAGCACCATTCATAATCACTTTTGCAACAACAGAATACACACCCTGTTTTTGGAATGAGAACGTAACACGCGGCTCAAATGTTTCCTGATCTAAAACACCATCTCCATTGCGATCCCATTGATACTTGATTGGCTGTAAGCCCTGAGTCTTGAAATACTGCAATGTTTTCTCTCCAACAGCAAATGTCGCATTGAGTGGAGCAAGGAGCTGTGTTCCAGGTTCAGGAGAAAGCACGGTAAGGGATAATTTTGGCTCTCTATTTACCAAAAGAAGCACCATGCCACTAAGGATGATCATCGGAGCTTCAAAGAGTACGCAACGTAGAGTTGCAAGCTTTTGTAGTCGTGGCTTATCTTTGAAGGTCGCAATCCGAAGTGAAGCAATCGCTGCAAGAGAGATCCACAAAAGAATGCCGATAGTAAACACCATCGTACCAATACTTTTTAATCCTCCTAAACTACCATCTGGTGTCGGGAAGATTATGAGGAGTACAAAACCAAAAAGTGTATATACTCCGCCAATGATTGCGAGAACAATAAACGGCAGTCTTCCATGAATATTCAGTGGCGTATGCTGTATAGCTGTCACAGGAGAACTTTGTACTCGCGGCTTTGATTCTGTGGGTTTCACAGTGTTCTGCTCTGTGATGCCATCGACCATGGGCTCTACCATACATCGCACAGTATCTAGGAAACACCCTCACTACCGGAAGTATGCAGAAAGAAAAAAGATGGCGCAGTCTGTTCTTTAGTACAAAATATCAATTGTCGGCAAAAAGCGAAGGAGTGCATGAGAAGGATTGATAACCTTTGTATCTTGGGGAGATAGAGCGAAAATCGTAGGATCATTGACGCGACCAATATCGATCGTTGCCTCTATAACTACGGAAGAGGAAGATTGAAGGTTGTAGTTTGCATGCAAGACAATAAATTCCTCACTATCTATCCAGAGTTCTCCAACAACATGATTATCATTCGTGGCAGAGAAAGATAACTGAAGGACATAGCACGATCGCCCATCGATTCCATCAGCATCAAATCTCATTCCTTCCACCCGCATAGAACGAAGATTCTCTTGTAATAATAATGGATTGAATGCAGGAGTAGAAGGATCAGCCCCATGTGTCACAGCATCACTCCACCACTGATGAAGGTACGACAAAATATCTTCATCGGTGGATGCATCAAGGGTAAACCGATCTATACGAAACGATGTTCGTGAAGGAATCGAATGCATACGCAATCGAACGTCGTACATCGGAGAAGATGATGCACGCAAGAGGACACCAGTCATCGTCATTTGCAGATGTTGGACTCTCCCTCCTTCTAAGAGCACTCCCGTGCCAACGATAGATCCAGATGCAACTCCTGCACGAGTGGGAAACGATCCACGTACGGTAAATGCATACGCAGCAGATGTTACAAATTGCTGAACGTACGATGTGCGTTCTAGCACCTGCATTGCAGAGAGATGCTGCTGCACTGCAGCACATGCACTTACCATAAGAGCCAATAGCACTATCACATACCTCACAGAACCCTACAGTAGCAAAGAACTATCTCTTGGGTATAACCAAAAGATCTGATGGTTCTTCGATGGAAAATTGCACTGTACGTCGTACGCCTGAACGCACCTCAGCTTTCAAGAGCAACACCACTGTCGTACTCCTCGGAAGTTCATACCACGGATCAAACTCCAGTGTTACACGCGAACCATCCATATGATGCGTCAATCGAGTCAATGTTTCCCCTGTTCGCGTTTCAAGTACAAGACGAACGAGATCATAATCACGAGCAGATCCTTCATTTTTCAATGTAATACCCTTGAGATAATAATCATGCAGTGAATCACTTGTAAGCTGAAGACGTGCAACAGTTTCACGATTCCCAAAACGAAGTCTCTGTGAATTCAGTGGCAAGAGACGAGCACTGATTTCACCGGAGTTACCAGGAGTAACACGCAGAGAATCTCCCTCCTTCTCAGAACGCAATGAAACCTCTTTTGCAGAACTTTGAATATCACTAGGCTGCGAAAGTATCAGTCCATGCTCTCCACTTATATCCGCTGCCTGTGCAAGGTCAATTGCTATTTTCAATTCAACAGCAGAACATTTCGGTATTAACAATTTTCGAAAACGCAGAGTTGCATATCGAGTTGATGCATCAAATGTAGTAGCTGTACTAATGCGTCTGTGTCCCTCGAGAGCATAAATTTTTGCTATATCGCGCACATTTCCTCTGCCGGAATGTTTCACTGTAATACTCTGGAGAGAGATGTCTGATGTACATGACGCAGAAGGATTAAGTCTAAGAAGCTCGATACGCTGACCACCACGCGGCACAGATCCGACGGTATTTGAAGTGACAGTTACCGAAAGCTCACCCTGCCCTTCTGCATTCAAAGCAATCAACGCAGCAGGCTCAGGTAGAGCATTGGGGGTCAATGAATCGATGAGCATTCGCGCGATGATGATGCTGGATGCAATACGCACAAAAGAAAGAAGGAGACGAATTGTAGCTCTACTCACTACACACTACAAACTACTCACTG
>CAYRWT010000012.1:0-4807 GCA_964428105.1 uncultured Candidatus Peribacteria bacterium | reverse complement strand
CAAAAAATGGCCCAAATGCAAAGCCTGAACTCTCCTGCGTATAGCGCTCCGCCGTATACTCGCCACCAATATGTTTCTTCAATGCATCAAGAGCTTCGTGAAGACCCTGCGCATACTGCCCTTCACGAAATTTTGGTGTGATATCACGATCGATAATTCCCTTCGCAATGATATCTGGAATCACACCCTCCAAACCATAACCAACTTCAAGACGTACTTGCCGATCATCACGAGAAATTAGCAGAAGAATGCCATTATTCTTCTCTTTTTGACCAATTCCCCATGCACGTGCAACCTCCAAGGAAACATCTTCGATAGGAGTATCTCCTAGGCTTGAAATAATGAGAATGGCAATTTGATTGGAAGTCTCTTTTGCATAGTTCTGGATTTCACGTTCGAGTCCTTGTTCCTGATCTGTGGTTAGTAAACCGGCGTCATCTGTCACAAATCCATCATTCACTGGCACATCAAATGCCATCACACTCATTGGCAGCGTGATGGCAAATGTACAAGCAATGAAACGAATGTACCAAAGCACGAAGAAGTGGAGAAAAATTACTTGGAGAAATCGACTGTCGGAGCCTTTTCACTTCCTGCTACAGCTTCAAATGGCTGTTCGGAAGTGAATGAAAAAAGTTTTGCGATGATATTCCCAGGGAAACGCTGAACATGGAGGTTATACGCAAAAACAGCATCGTTATAATCTTTGCGTGCAACAGCGATACGATTCTCTGTTCCTTCGAGCTGTACTTGCAGGTCTCTAAAACCCTGTGTTGCAGTGAGGGTAGGGTATGCCTCTACGGAAACGATGAGCTTTGAAAGGGCTTGTTCAAAACTTCCTGCTGCAGCGATTTGCCCAGTGCGATCGGAGCCTGCTTTCGTCCAAGCACTACGAGCTTCCGTGATCGACGTAAGCGTCGATTGCTCAAAATTCGCAGCGCCCTTCACAGTGGAAACGAGGTTTGGAACAAGTTCGAATCGACGCTGATACTGCGTCTCAACTTGTGCCCATCGATTTGTGACAAGTCCACGAGATGTCAGCAAGCCGTTGTAGCTACTTATCGCCCAAAGGAAGATAACTGCGACAATCCCGAGAATAATCCATAGTGGTCGAATGTTCATAAAAGTGGATTGGAAAGAATAATGAGATTGTACCACAAAGAATAGAAACAATGAGATATTTTTACCATGGTGTATTCTATCATTCGATGCGTACCTTCCTCACTGCACTCATCCTCCTCCTCATCGGGTTTGTCTCCGTGCAATTCATCACTGCCTCACCATCCAAGGAGGAACTACAGTCATACTTCAAAGCAGCACACATCTTCCAGTATGGCATCGGCGTAGAGAAGGATATGAAGCAAGCAATGATGTGGTACGAACGCGCCGCAGAAGGCGGGCTTCCAGAAGCGCAATACAATCTCGCAGTACTACTCTCGACTGGTAGTGGGTCAAGAAATCTTACACGTGCTACAAATCTCTTCCTGAAAGCTGCTGAGCAAGGTCTACCAGAGGCACAATACAACCTTGCAAATATGTATCGGCAGGGAGAAGGTGTCTTTCAGGACTATAAGGAAGCAGTGAAGTGGTACACGAAGAGCGCAGACCAAGGGTACGCACTTGCCGCTTTCAATCTCGGCGCAATGTACGGCAATGGTGAAGGTGTTCCGCAGAATTATGCTGAAGCAGCGTATTGGCTAAGTATCGCAGAGATTTCTGGCTATACAGAAGCGTACCAACATCGACAGAAATTTGAGCAAGATTTACCAATTTCAGAAAGGCAGCGCATACAGTCTCTTGTCAATGAACGTATCGCAAAAGCAAAAGACCCGAGCCTGAAGCGCGATGAGCAGTAAGGAAGAATATTGGCATATTCTAAGCGTTTTAGACTCATTTTCCGATTGCGTCACCGATTCCTTCTTGTTGCAAGCCAAATATCTCTTAAAAACTTGTAAAAATCTTGTAATGAACAAATAATATGAACAATATTTCCCCCATATCCTTCTATGAATACAAAGTTTACAACACTTGCTCTCTTCCTTGCGTTTGGCGTACCAGCAACTGTCCTCGCTCTCTCACTAAGCGATGCACAGGCAGAACTTACTGCAGCTCAGAATCGCTATAATTCTTCAAAGTCAGCTTACGGTGTCCAGCAATCATCTGCCCTCAGTAATTTTGATGCTAATCAATCCAGGGCTGCTTCCAATTTTTCCTCCAATCAGTCTGTCGCACGCTCTACCTTTCTTGCAAAACAATCATCAGCATCTTCAAAAGTTTCGAGCGATCGATGTCGAGCACTACAAGACAAACGTACAAAATTACAGAATAAAATTCCTAGTAGTGGTGATGGTAGCGGAACACTCCCGGAAGTTGAGTGTTAATTGAAACATCAAAGGAACCGAGTGTGCTTGGTCACACTCGGTTTTTTAGTGTGCCACTATTTTATGAACACATAATGTATTCATAAAATTGGACAAACAAAGAACGATACATAGAATGTCCACCTTTCTTTACATATCCTTATGAATATTTCTCAGCAGAACAACAGCGGAAGTTTCTCCCTTTTCATCACACACTTGCTCCTCATCGTTGCAGTCGTTGTCATCATGGTGACGACATTGCCGACAATCAGTGTTTAACGCACCGTTTTCTTGAGCGTTCCTTCTACGAGAACCTTTGTTGTCGGTGTAAGTGACATCGAACTACGGTCATCTTCTGTTACAAGCATTGTCGTCATACCGTCAGTGACTGCTTTGGATTCTAGTTTCAAGCCATGACGACTATCACCGAGGAGACTCTCGAGTGTTCCTGCTTTTAGGTATTTCCTAGAGGAACCTTCACCCTCTGCAAGCCAGACTGTAAAGGCGCGCTTCTTGTTTTTGAGCGGAAGAATATTGAGAGGATTGACGACGAAGGAATATGTACCATCTTCAAATTTGTACATAAATGCAACACCATTCGCATTCACTCCCTCGACACCAGAGAGTGCTCCATACCAGAATCCTACTTCTTTGCCGTGCACAGGATCTGTCAGAGTTTTAGTATTTTTCGTTACTACACGAATCGTTTGCTTCTCGAGGATACCGTCATCGCCTACTTTCACTTCTCCCCTACCAAAACACGCTGTAAGGAGAAGAGATACGCCAATAAGAGAGAGTGAAATTCTGCGCATAGAGCAATGATACATGAAGTAACATGTATATTTAACTTGCAATTTTTAGAAAAATCAAGAAAATGTGGTACTTATTTTATGGACAATTTTGATCCACATTTGGCAAAAATTTCAAGGTTACTCAAAAGTGAGAAGGAGAATTTTTATTTGGCTTTACGAACAATAAAACAAGTAAAGAAGAGAACTGCTAAGGTAAGAGAGGAAGTGCGAAAGAAGCTTCAAACAATGGGGGTTCATCTTCTAGAAGAAGGTGCTTTGGACTGTCTGCTTCATGACGTTACAGAGTTTACGCGATTTACAAATTCAACGAATAATCTGTCACTACAAGAGAATTGGAAGGATCGCCTTGCCTGTATAGGAACAGATGATAGAGAAATCATCCGACGAGATATCGCAGCTCTCGTTCGCTCTACTGTTGCAGATATGTTTCAAAATCCTGCATGGCTTGCTATTCCTGTCGATGGAGAAGAGTCTTTCGTTCCTCCAGCGCATGCTCCTGCACCTTCTGCTGCCACTGCTGGTACACAGCCTGCTGCTGAGGATCTAAGCGCCTCAGTGTCGTAAGAAGCTCTAGATAACGCTCAACGTTTGCTGATAGTGCGATGAAATGTGTGTTGTTCAGTATCGCTTGAGCATACGCTTCTGCAAGTACGCGCGCTTCGGGAAGAAGTGCTGATACACCGGCTGTATCACGACTTTTTTCTCGTGCCTTCAGAAGTAGATCTATTATCTGGGGATCGTTGTACTTCAGCCTGATGTACGCCTTTTGTAGATCACTCACTGCTGCATCACTCCTCCCCTGCTCCATCGCAAAGGTCCCACGAAGTAGCCATGCACGACCATCGATAGCATTTCGCTCAATATACTGCTGCAATGCCTCATTTGCAGTCTCTTTTTCTCCAAGGGAAGAGGCGATCTGCGCAGTACTCAATTCCATATCTCGAGGGAAAAAGCTCCATACGACTTCTTCGTATTTAGACAAAGCTCCACGCATATTCCCTGCCTTCTCCTTGTGACGAGCAGCGGACGATTGCATAAGTGGAATCACTTCGTACACCGCGATAATGAGAAGAGCGGCTGCAAGTATGAATTCTGTTCTGCGCTGAGATAGTGGAATAGTTGCTTGTAAGGATTCTTTTTGGCCAAGAAAACCAAGGAACAACCAGAGCGGAAGTGCGATACCAACAAACTGAAGATTGTAATCGATGAGGTTATGGGCGAGTACCCCGATAGTCCCGAGAAAGAATGCAAATTGGAGTGGAGTCCATGTCTTGTATTTTCTAATGGATGAAAGAAGAACGATCGTAAGGATAATGAAAAAGAATACTGCGGCAGGAACACCACGCTCACTACTGAGTTTCAACAACACATTGTGAGGGTGATCGGCAGTTGCGAGAATCGCTTGCTGGTACTTCGGGTACGTAAAGCGAAAAGAGTATGGACCAAATCCAAAGAGTGGCTCTTCTTTCGTAAGCTTCCACGCCCCACTCCAGAATTGCTGACGCTCGGATTTGGATGAATCCCCTTCTGCTGCGGTAAAGGTAAGCTTCTCTGTAACCGACTGCACTGGGAAATCTCTTTCACGAAGATGGTTGATTGCAAAGAACGAGAGTACCGCAGTAGTGACAATAATGA
>CAYRWT010000011.1:5107-16205 GCA_964428105.1 uncultured Candidatus Peribacteria bacterium | reverse complement strand
CTGAATAATTGCTTGCCGTAGTTCCAAAGGTATTTCTACATTCACAGAGTCATCTTCTGAGGACGTTGTATGTGTTGTAAGAAAACTGCTTCCGTGGGTGGAATCATAGATTTGATTCCATGTAGCTACCCCAATTGCGTAACGGATATCATTGTGAATACTACATACAACTGGCATCTCGATAGTACTTGTATCGCTTGCAATTGCTGCTTCTAGGAGTCGATTGTACATATCTTGGAGGTCATCAAGACTATAGGGAGAGCAAAACTCCCCGAGCTTGTGCTCGAGACGTTGTAAGAGCCACTTCCCGGTAATAACAGGTTCATTTGGAGGGCAATGTTCGTTCATAGCGAAAAGAGTACAGAAATATTTGATAAATATCAAATTTATGTTATATTAGTATATATACAACAAAAAATACAAAAATGTCAAATCAATACAGATCAGTATTGGCAAATACCTTCGCAGGATTGATAGGAGTTCTTGTGGCAACGCTATGCATTGAGCATGGTGCGGTAAAAATAGGGCCTTCTGCTCTCCATGCAGCGCCAAATGAAGTTTCTATTCCAGTAAAAAAAGCTCTGCCAGTTGCTACACCTTCGCCATTACGTCGTGTCTTTGATGGGGACCGACAGACACTTGTTCGATATGCGAAGAGCATGAATCTCACAAATGCTATCTCTGAACGAAATGTACTGATGTCTCGAAGTTTAGATCTTCAATTCACTATGGGGAGTGGTTCTGTCGTTGCAACAGGATCTCTCCTACTCTCTGAGCATCCATCGTGGCTGCAGATACTTGCAGAGCCGGGCTCATCACATGCATTCATCAGTGAGCAGCGAATCCTTGCTGCTCTCGAGAGTGATCAAAGATTTTTCTCTTCATTGCCACTCGTAAAAAACTGCACATTGGAGAGGAAAATTACAGATAGTTTTGGTGTTGATCGTGGGCAGATGGATTGCTTTGTACGTGATGGTTATCGTTATGATAAACAAGAGTTAGCAAAAGTGTTGCAACGCGGCCTGAGCGAAGGATGGAAGACTGCGACAATTCCAGTAGAGCTTCAGCGTGGCATTATTTCTGATAATGTCACTGGAAGCGGGGGATATTTTTCACTCTTGAGCGAAGGGAAATCTCGTTTTAAAACTTCTCCTCTTGGCAGAAAGGCAAACATTCACAAGGCAACAAAAGAGAAAATTCATGGAGTGGTGATCCCTGCTGGCGCTGATTTTTCTTTCAATGCGACACTTGGTGGTCCAGTCGAAGTACGAACAGGTTGGTCGATGGCGCTTGGCATCTTCGAAGGTGATCAGCTACGCCCTACTCCTGGTGGTGGCGTGTGTCAGGTCTCTACAACCGTATATCGTGCAGCACTCGCTGCTGGTCTGCCGATCTTGAAACAACGCAATCATTCGATGTTTGTTGCTTACTATGAAGCTTATGGAGTTGGTCAGGATTCTACTATTTTCCCGGGACAGCAGGATTTGATCTTCAGAAACGATACAGGGAGTCCGATTCTCATCCAGGCCGAAGAAGATGGAAAAGAGGTCGTTGTACGTTTCTATGGCAAGCCAGATGGACGCAAGGTGGAGATGCAGGGGCCATTCTTTGCCATCCATGGCAGCAAACGTTTAGTGAAAGAATTTGGTGAGGATTTGGGATTCCTTCAGATTGGATGGAAGCGGACGATTCTTCAGGAAGGTATCAGTGAACCGACAGTTGAGCGCTTTATTTCTACCTACAAAACTCTACCAAAAGAAGTTCCATGGAGATGGATAAGATAAGGATATTTGGCATGTATTTGAGAAAATATTGTAAAAGATTACCAAAGGAAAACATCCCTCTTAGAGCATTGACTTACGAATAGAAATACGTTAAAGAGCATAATTGAAATTTATTTTTATCCTCTCTCATCATGAGTATTCATACACCAACATCGGGTCCAGAAAATACAGTGGCAGCAGGTTCACATAATCGTCGTGATTTCTTAAAAAGATTGACAGCTCCTTTTGCTTTGGCACTTCAAAGAGCAGTAGGTGGAGAAAAATTGGGGCACCCATTTACTACCGATCACGAGAAAGAACGGTCAGAACTTATAGAGCGTTTATGGCCGCTCGAACAGCCAATATATGACAAGATTGCGCATATTGGCATGCAGCGTTTCTTCGATGCTTTGCCAGATAAGAATCAAGCGTTTCTTTCTCCGAAGCAGATTGCTGAAGGTGCAGGTGTTTGCGCTTGCTGTGCGGATGAAGGGATTCGTAAGGTTCCAAATCAAAACGGCAAACTGATGTTGTTACTTCGCACTCCTGGATCTGGTATCTTGCATGCTCTGCATCGGAGTGATAAAGATCCTTTTGCTCCAGAATTTTTACGTCAATTTGCGAAGGAACAGGCAGATCTCGGCGTCACTGTATTTACAGCACATGCTGGATGTGGTGCAGCGAAGGCAGTCTTTCAAGCACGCGTCGAGTATTTACAGCAACAGGGGAAAGACTCTGAGGCAAAAAAACTCCAAGAGTTGGGGCTCGATGCATGGGCAAAATCTTGGGCGAAAGCAGTAAGTGAGAACATGCTTCTTGTTGCAAAAGAGCATGTCATACCGCATGCAACAAATATTCGCTCTGACTTTATTGTAAAGCTCGATCGTCCAAGTGCGCTCCATCCTGCTCGATGCTTGTACCTTACGGATGATGATGCCTTCAATGCTGCATATTCTTGCTTACCTCAGGGCTTCGTAGAACGTACTGGTGGTGCAAATCTTGATACAATTCTTGCTCACGTCGATGTGTTACGCAGCATTGCCTTCGATACACACCATGGTTTTGGAGCAAAATTTTCTGAAAAACCAGGGGAGCAATTTCTGATCTGCGCTATCGCGAAATCACCATATAGACTTAGTGCACTACAGGCACGTGCGAAAAAAGCTCTTGAGAAACTTCCAGTAGATATTCAGAAGAAGATTCGCATTGAAGGGATATTTGTAGAATAATTGTGTGTCTATGAAGCAGAAAATTATTGTCGTAAACGACAAAATGCAGCAAAAGTATCAATATTGTTTGATGGAACCAATAGGGGAGAATTTTGATGCTCGTTTTACTCCAGATCTCACGCCACTACAGATGTTGGAATTAGGAGTATTTGGTGGGAAATACATGACAGATTGCACTGAAGAATTTCCAAAAGATTGGTTTCTTCACGCAAAGCTTTGTCCTACACAACATGATCCAGCACTGAATTATTTTGGTGTGAATGCAAGCCAGCCGCTCTCGATTTGGCGGAGGAAAAACTGGATACATCCTCTCGATCCTCGTGGGTGGTTCCAATGGTACTGTCGCTATTACATGGGGCGTAGGATTGCAGAAGAAGATGATCGACAGATCAGGCGTTGGCTTGGCATTCGCCGACATATAACACAAATCAAAAAGAACTGTGAGCCTGGAAATATTCTTTGCAGAAAGCGCCAACGCCAGGCCGTACTGCATTGGGCATATGACAGTAGGAAGATATAAGCTCCTAAGGTCGTATATGACTCATCGTCGGTACTCCATTTAGCGTTTTCTTAGTCTTCCCTTGCGATATTCTTCAATGGCTTCCTTCGTTGTATGCCATATCCTCCCACGTTTCAGTGCGAAGATTCGCCCTGTACGGGCAAGCAAGTTGATATATTTCTGGCCGTACGGTGTGTGTACTCACATTGGCAAGAGTTAGGAGCGATCCAGACTTTTCTTGCGTAAATGTACGCAAATACAAGTCAAGAGTTCTTTCGACGGCTTGAGCAGTGAAGAGAACAAGAGATTTGAAGTCACCGCCATCGGCTCTCTGTAGTGCAGCATAATATTTCTTCCGATCATTCTTAAGAATAATGGCGAGAGGAAATCCTTTGCGCATCAGTACCACGTTCATTAGAAGACGTGCGGTACGTCCGTTGCCATCGAAGAATGGATGAATAGCAGCTCTACGCTTTGCTACGAATGGGCAAGCACTTTACGCGCATGCAAAAAATGGCAAGTATGGCTTGCCACGCGGGGCACAGCCAATCGAGAACTTTTGCCCCACTACGCTAAAGCTTCGCGGAGCACACTTCGCTGCGCGAAGTGTGGTGGACATCCTGCAAAAAAATTTTACACCGCCTTGAGCAATTAGTAATGGGGTGTGCAGAGCAAATATCTCTCTTGTCCTATCCTCGGTAATTCTAAAGACAATTACTAACTAGTATCCCGTTCACTTTAGACTTGGTGTCCTGAATAGGAATTAAATTATGGGTTTCAGTCCATGAGTCACTTATTGCACCTTAGTGGTGTACAGCGACATAGAACAGCCGCTTCAGCTTTCAGATGGATATTGTCTGGAGAGCTTTTCAGGGCTCACGACGCGATCATACCGCCTTCCACCAAAGAGAAGGGTCGGAATCTTGATCGTCCGAATCCGCTCCTCCACAATCACCCGCTGTAAAGAAAGACTCTCTTGCACTTCAGGAGAAGCGGCCAAAGACGCGATGCTCTCAATCTCAGCTTGGCTATATCCAATTTCCTGCAACAGTCTATTGAGCATTCTCTCGGCATCAGCACCTGTCATGCCGATATTAAACTTCGTCTGGAGATCCACGTCGTTTCCTTCCGGCTCCGCGAAGATTTTGCTAAGCAGTTGCCAGTCGGGAGCAATGGTTGTATTACCCTGAGTCAGCGGCACACGCTTCGTTGCCTCAATGTAGGAAGCCATGAGCAAGGAATGTGGAAACTTGTAGCCGCCCGTGCCGGTCTTTTGGATCGGGTAAAGAAGATACGAGACATTCACTTTCTCCATCGCACCGGCGTCCTTCATGTTTTTTGTGAGCTTCTTGCAGAACTTGCAGCCAGGATCGATGACTTCTAATACATACGGTTTGCTCTCATCGAGGGGTCGGTAGAAGGTCGCGCTCGGACCCAGATATTCCTTCGCGTCCCATGTCTTCAGTCGGTCAGGAATGCGGGAGATTGTCTCTCCGAAGCGCACAAAAGGACCGACGGCCCATTCGCCGAGACGGTTATCATCAACGGCTTGAAAGAAGCCGAGGGATGCCTGATCGATACTGCATGCCTCTCCCGAGAGCGAGCAGGATTCCGCGCTCCTCGGATCGCAGGTGTCGTAGACCCAAAGGTTGAGTCCTGCATTGACGACGTAGAGCAAGCTCCAGATACTGAGCGCCACGAATACAAAGGAGAGCCAGTCGATCCACTTATTCAAAAACCGTGCGAGACGCGGATGGGTGAAGACGAGCTTTCCTACGAGTTTGCCCTTCATCTCCTCTCCGAAACTGATATCGCAGGGACGGAATGTCATGCGCCGCAGCACACAGTGCCATGCCTTCGCCGCAAGCGGACGAAAAGCAGCGGAAAAGATCGCGAGGATAGCGAAGACGATGAAGGCGGCAATGCAAAACATTTAGAAGGCGGAAAGGATTTTTTTGAGCGCATCAAGGAATTTCTCAATGTGCACCGGAGTGTTATAGAGTCCGAGAGATACACGCAGGAGAGGCGGCAATTTAAGTTGATGCTGCAAGTAACTGTGGCAGCAGAAGTAGCCGCTGCGGCACATAATGTCCTGCTCGGATAAATACAATGCAAGCTGATGCGCATCGATCCCATCGACGTGGAAGCTGACGATGGAAGCTGGTGCGCGATTGAAAAGGTGGACCCGAGGGTGTTCCTGCAATTCTCGATAGAGCGTTTCTGCGAATCTTTTCTCCTGCTCTTTGTTCTCCTGCTGCGTTTCCAGCCACCGCACGGCTTCCCCGAGTCCGAGAATGCCGCCCCAGTTCTGGAGTCCTGCTTCAAGCACCGCATGCGCATCCTCACCTTCGCGCAGAAGCGAATAACTCTCGTTTTCGACATCTGTCACCGTCCCCCCGCCGATGAAGAAGGGATCAAGATGGTCAAGCAACGTGCGCTTGATCACAATGAAGCCGATGGAGGGGCCATACATCTTGTGGCCTGAGCCGAATGCCGCATCAAAATCTACTTCTTTCAAACGCTCAACGTCATGGGCAAAGCCCTGAGCTGCGTCCAAAAGCAGGATGCCTCCCTGCGCACGCGTGTCCTCCGCCAGTTGTTTCAGGTTCTTCGGCGTGCGGCCGTCGATATTCGACATGGAGTTGATGAGGACGATGCTCCTCTCCAAATCCGATGGGCTGTACCGTAGGCTTCCGTCGTCTTCGCGAGGCAGCACCAAACGCTTTGCCTCTTGTCGTTTCGCCCACGTCATAGAAGGCAGCATCACCGAGTTATGCTCGATGTCCGATGTGACGATTCTTGAAAAATCACCCGCTCTCAGCTGATGCAAGACGAGGTTGATGCCGTAGGTCGTGTTGAGTGTGAAGGCGACGCAGTAATCCTTTTTGTGCTTGCCGGAGAACTGCAGCAGGAGATTTCGCGCTTCCTGCACCTTCGCATCGACCATCGTGCCCCACTTGTACTTCACCCGCCCGCCGCAGGCGTTGTATTGGAGATAGTATTCGGTCTCGGCATCAATGACGGACTTGGGGCGCAAAGTCTGGCATGCGGAATCGAGATAGTAGGATTGTTTCTCTAGATAGCCGAAATCTGTCGACGACTCTGTGCCGAATTCTTGTGATGCCTGTGCGGGATTCTTTGAACGGAATATTACATACCATCATGGCACTTGGCGGACATAAAATCAATGCGGCGGCGATATGGGAAGTATTTTCTATACTTATGCACTAAAACGGACTACAATAGGCTCTGTTTTCCGCTACGTAATGATATTAAACTCTGATTTCATTCTGCCACATTTCAAGGAAAAAATGCGTCAGGGATCGCGTGATACGTCACGTCATGTCCTCTGCCCCGATTGCAAGGCAAGGACCAAGCTCTACACACTCAAAGACGGACGAAAAAAATGCAGTGTCTGCAATAAAAAATTTGAGCCACGGAAGAAGACGGACAACACGAAGTTGCAGCAATATGCGGATATCCTCCTCTGTTTCACTCTCGACTTCTCAGCACATCGTGCATCACAAATCTCCAAGATCCGCTATCGCTTGGTATCCGATATCTACAACAACATCCGGTACTTACTTACAGAGCAGAATCTCGTGCCGGGGAAGATACGGCTCATGATGGCTACAGAGCCTGCATATCGCGGCATCCACGGCAGCGAATACTGCAAGCGCTGCGGCAATTCCTATTCCTGCAAGGGGAGGCAGCAAGGAGATGCACCCGTCTTTGGCGTGCGAGCACTCAAGAACGGCAAAGTCTTCCTTGAATCCCTGCAAGATGAGCCGGATAAAGCAAGCAAGGCACCCCAAGCCTTTAGCGGATTCATCTGCAACGGCACATTCCATCGGTTTACGAATAACCGAAAACAGCAAGACGGCATGGAGAGTTTCTGGTCGTGGGTGGAGGAGCGGCTCCGCAAGTATCACGGGGTCAATCCCGAAAACATGGGACTCTATTTAAAAGAACTCGAATGGAAGTACAATCACCGGCTCCTCGGCCCCGATGTCCAAGCGGTCAAGATCGCGGCGATCTTCCCAGAGGATTTTCTCGAAACTTGGTCCAAATGATGATCTAATTCTTGTAAATCTGAGCCAAAAGAGTGTTCTCTTGCCTCTTGCAATCTTTCACCGGAAGCCTATGGTGCGGCTGCTTACGAACCTCACATGCCTTCCATCCACATCATCTACGCATCCACGAGCGGCCACACGGAATACGTAGTGGATACGTTAATCAAATTCCTTAAAGAGAAAGCGCCACAGATCACCGTTGAACGGCAGCGGGTAGAGCTAGCGAAGCCCGAAGATCTTATGTGCGGGGATCTCGTTATTCTCGGTTCCGGTACGTGGAATTTTCAAGGAGTCGAAGGACAGCTGAATGAATACATGCACCGGTATCTCTTCGAGCGTGCGAAGGACATTGATCTCACCGGAAAGCAGGTCGCGTTCATCAGCCTTGGGGATGATCGCTACTACTACACGACACGCTGTACTGAGAAATTCATGTGGTTCTTGAAAGCATCCCACGCAAAGATGGCGCTCATTCCGTTGATCGTCGTGAATGAACCCTATGGGCAGGAGGAGCGGATCATGCGGTGGGGCGAGAAGATCATTAAATTGTTTGAACAAGTTCCATCCGTTTGCCCTCCATCTCCCCATTATGTTTCAGTTGCATGACAAGATCGCGCTCGTTACCGGTGCGGCCCAAGGCATGGGCAAGGCTGATGCCATCGCTCTCGCTTCACATGGGGAAACCCGAAGAGATTGCAGTCGTAGTCGTCTTCCTCGCATCCGAAGAAGCCAGCTACATCACAGGAGCAACGCCCTATATGGATGGTGGTTGGCTTGCGAATTGATTGTTTCATTATTTTTGCATGTATAAATTCGCGTCATACATCGGCCTTGCCTTACTACTCTCCTCTTGTGCGCCAAGCGCTCCACCAACGACGCAGGATGTGCCCATGAAACTCTATGTCGCCATCGAAGGCGAGAACCGCATTTCTGTGATTAATCCCGAAACACAGGAGGTCATGAAGATCATCGATCTCTCGCAGCAGGTAGGTCAAGCGATCCAAGATTTCTCACCGCATAACGTGCAGGTGGCTCCTGACGGCAAAACTGTCTGGGTTACGGCAAATCGCGGACAGGGACAGCATGACGACGGTGGAGGACACGAGGAAGAGGAGGCACGTGATGCAGGAAGCGAGAATGCCCGCGATCAGGTAATCGTCATTGATCCAAGTACAGACACGATCACGAAGCGCATTCCCATCGCTCTTGACGCTCATCTCGCACACATCGTGGTCACGAATGATGGTTTCTTCGCATACGCCACCGCGCAGGAGAAAGGATTGACCTACAAAATCGATACTCAGAACTTCACAATCACAAAAGAAATCGCCGCACCGACAAGAAGCGAGCCGCACGGTCTCCGACTCAGTCCCGATGGAACAACGGCCTACATCGCGCTCATCCAGGGCAAAGGACTCGGCGTTCTCGACGTGGCTACCGACATGCTCACAATAATTCCGCTTGAAGGGAATGCCGTGCAGACAGCGGTGACGCCGGATGGGAAGCTTGTCGTCGTTTCCCTCTACAATACAAAGAAGCTGGCCATATTCGATGTCGCCACAAAGAATGTCAATTACATCGGTCTGCCGCAGGGTGCCAAGGGACCAATTCAGATGTATCCCACTCCCGACAGCAGATTCATCTACATCGCCGATCAGGGCTACTACTTCGAGCAACCGACAGGCAACAGCGTCTACAAAATCGATCTCGCGATCAAGAGCGTCATCAAAGAAATACCTGTAGGTGATGCGCCGCACGGAGTCGTCGTCTCTCCCGATGGGAAGTTCGTGTATGTCACAAACCTTCTCAGTCAAAACGTGTCGATCATCGATACCGCTACCGATACGGAGGCTGGGCGTATAGAAGTCGGCAAGATGCCGAATGGCATCAGTCTGTGGTCACGTTCCTTGGGTGGCACACCATGAAATCCCATCACTCTTTCACAATCATCTGCAAACAAAAGGCGCTCATTGCTCCATTCGTCTATGAACTGCGGTGCGAAAAACCATTGGGATTTTCTTTCAAGCCGGGGCAGTTTGTCCTCTTCGATGTGCCGCTGCTGGATAATGCGAAGGACATTCAGCCGCGAGCCTATTCCATCGCTTCCGCTCCTTTCGATCCTGACCTATTGTTTGTCATCAAGCTTGTTCAAAATGGCAGAGCAAGCCGCTGGATTGAGAATGTGCTCGATGTGGGAACGACAATCCGCATGCAGGGATCGTTTGGAGCGTTCACACTTAATACTGCGCCGGAAGAGGAGCCGTATCTCCTAATTGCAACGGGAACGGGTATTGCGCCGCTCCGCTCGCAGATTCTCTGGGCGCTTAAAGAGCAGAAGGATACAAGGCAGATACATCTCATCTTCGGTGTCCTGAAGCCGGAAGATCTTTTCTGGGCGGATGAATGGCGAAAACTCGAACAGGAGTATGCGAACTTCCATATACACATTTCCTATCTCAGCGGAGATGCAGATTGGCATGGGGAGTCTGGCTCTCTCCAAGAGCGTTTGCCTCGAATCCTGCAGACAATTTCCTCTCCAAGCGTCTACATCTGTGGAGCTCACGTGATCGTCAAAGAATTGAAGGAGCAGTGCCTCGCTCTCGGCATCCCGAAGGCTGATGTCCACTTCGAGAGCTACATCTGATCCTTCTATCGTTGGATACTTCTATTTCTTTCCTCTCATTTCATGATGAACATGATGAATGACATGTCGGCAATACTTGAAGGGAAGACGGGATATGAGTTCGATAGAATATTCATCGAAGACATGATTCCTCACTATGAGGGGGCTATCGATATCGCAAGAGCCGCACTCAAGAGCAAAAAGCACGAGGAGATGAAGACTCTGGCTCGCGACATCATCTCCACGCAGTAGCGGGAGATCGACATGATGAAGGAGTGGCGGCGTAGCTGGGGTTATAGTCAATAACAGCTTTTCAACCATTTCCCCTTTTTCCTAGTAAATCTGTCCAAAATATGGAATGACGGCAATTTGCAGAAGAAGCGCCTTGTGCTGCGGATGATCTTTGAGAAGCCGCTGGTCTACGATGCGAAGATCGGTGTTTACACCGCGACTTTATCGCTACCAGTAAAGGTATCTACGATACCTGAGCTCGATAGAATGTCATTGGTGGAGATGCCGGGAGTCGAACCCGGGTCCAACGTGTACGCTGAAGGTCCATACGATCATGATCTTCTCATTCTCTTTCGCCGTAAGAGAAGAACAGAGAGAGGCGAAGAGTGATGACGCAATTGTCTTAAGTCTCAGTGCGTCAACTGAGACCTAGCCTCGCTAGTGACGCCCACTCTCTTTAGCGAGAATCCAGAGGTGAACGTGGTCCGAAAAGTCAGACCTTAAGCAAATGCAGGTTCAAACGTTGGAAGCGAAACGCGACCAGCGATCTCACGAGCTTTTGCAAGAATGCTAGTTGTAGCATTTGTTGGTGTAGCGGTGGGTAACGGGAACCGAAACAATCCCGGATCGAGACACAAGCAACGCAGATTCACGCTGTCGATAGCCTGTCATCCCCAGAG
>CAYRWT010000011.1:0-5007 GCA_964428105.1 uncultured Candidatus Peribacteria bacterium | reverse complement strand
GTTATTGGAACAATTCTTCCAAGCATAGTAGCGATTTGAGCACGACATTCAGTAACAAGATTACGATATTTTTCTACTATTTGACCAAATATTTGGAACTCTTTTCCTACAAGTGTAGGTCCATTTTTACACTTATAAATAAGCAACCAAAGCTTAGTCATCTCTCGAATATCCTGATGTAAAGCTGCGATTGTATCTTCTACTAATCCTGCACGATCAGGTTGTGCTCGGTAACTTGCACTAGCATTTTCAACCGTCTCTAAGAACAACCGTGGCACACTTGTTTGAGACATAGAGGAATATTAAAACAATATTTTGTCAATTTTGCAAGATAATACTGTCTTCAGAAGATATTTTCGCTTCTAGTAGAGGAAATATGCATCGTATTTTTGTTTATATTTCTTCCTTACGAAGTTTTGGGAGTATACCGCAAACAGCAAATCCATTAAGAATCTCTGTTCGTAGTTTCTCCGCTAGATGCAATCGAGTTTCTGGAGTGATATGGGTTTGCCTGTGAATTCTTCTAGTCCCTACAGGAAGACTCATTCCGCTTTGGAGCCGCAGCATCTCTTCAATATCCTGGCGCATTTTTGCAGAAATCTCTCTGTCCATTGTTTTCTCATGGTTATCTAGGAGATCTAAAAAGAACCTATCTTCAGTCATACCTCTAGGCTGTCTTATGCTGGTAGACATAGAATAATATTATAAACTAATTAATAAATAATGCAAATACTGGATTACTTCGTAGATTTAGCAAACTGTACAGTGAGCTTTGCATTTTCTAGAGCGACTTCATGCTTTGTTCCATCATTTTTTGCGAACGTACTCTTCGTCTCACGCTCAATCATTTCTTTGAAAGATTCTAGGATTGCATCTGCACCAGTGATGTCGAGCAGGATGCTATCGGTAAACTCCAGCCCAGCGTCTTTTCTGAGCTGCTGCAGGGCGTGAATCAGTTCACGCGCTTGGCCTTCGAGCTCGAGTGCTGGAGTCATGCGTGTATCGAGTGAGACGACGATGCCACGGTCTGCAGCAATATTTGCTCCTTCTCGTCCGCGGTAACTTACCTTTGCTTCTTCGGGAGTGAGCTTCTCACCGAGTACCACGAGCATGCCGTCTTCTTCCGTAAATTCTCCTGCTTTTGCAGCACGGATCACCTCCTGCACTTTGCCTCCTATGCGTGGACCGAGCTTGCGTGCATCCACTTGGACGATGCGCTCAGCAAGGCTCGCTGCATCCGCGATCGCAAAGCACTCTTTGACGTTGAGCTCTTCTTTTACGAGATCCGTACGGAGAGCTGCGTGACCCGCGGGAAGAGCGAAACTGACAGACTGGAGTGGAGTGCGAACAGGGATTTTTGCATCCATACGAAGGCGCAGTCCTAAGCGCACGACTGTCTGTGTATTACGCATCTCTTCGATAAGCTTCTTCTCTTCTTCTAAGAGATCGCGGCTTGCAGGCCAATCCGTGAAGTGGATGCTCCCGTGTTCATCGGGCACGAGATTCAAGTAGATTGCTTCTGTGATAAACGGACAGAATGGCGCGAGGAGCTGACTTGTCGTAAGAATTGTGCGGTAGAGCGTATCGAGTGCATCATGTGCTTCTCCAGATTTTCCAGCAAATCTTCTACGACTTAAGCGGATATACCAGTTTGTGAGATCATCGACGAAACTTGTGATCTCATTACAAGCTTTCGCAAGATCATAGGTTTCGAGCGCAACTGTGACAGTATTTGTCAGTTCCTGTGCTTTTGCTCGCGCCCAAGCATCGAGCGGATGAGCGGATGTGCTATTTCGAAGGGTGAAATCCAGCGAAGGAGTCCACTGTGCTGCATTTGCGTACGTCACCAGGAGGCGATACGAGTTCCAGAGCGGAAGGAGAGCACTACGCACGGTTTCCTCGACGAGCTTTTCAGAGAAGCGCAAATCATCAGCATGTACAGCAGGGGAACTCATGAGTGCAAAGCGCACAGCGTCTGCTCCATGTTTCTCTACAACTGTCAGTGGATCTGGATAGTTTTTCAGTCTCTTGCTCATCTTTTTGCCATCTTCTGCGAGCACTGTGCCATTGACGATGACGTGTGCAAATGCAGGCTGCTCAAAGAGTGCGGCAGAGAGCACCATGAGGGTATAGAACCACCCTCGAGTTTGATCTAAACCTTCGGCGATAAAGTTCGCAGGGAAGTTTGGAGGTACGGATGTATCGAGCCCCAGTGCGTGCTGAGTAAAAGGAAAATGTTCCTGTGCATACGGCATCGCGCCACTCTCGAACCAGCAATCGAGCACTTCTTCGATGCGCTCGAAGCGGGGAGTGATTGTGTATGTTCGATGTTCACAGTTCTCGAGCGGTTGCCAGATAGGTCCTCCAGTTTCGATATGATCGAAACCACAAATCCATCTGCGGTGAGAGACTGCGAGTACACGTTTTCCTGCAAATTGCTTGAGGAGTTGTGTTCGCGCGGTACGAATTCTCTTAAGGAGCGCTTCACGATGTTCGCCTCCTGGAACTGCAGCTTCATCTTTCAGGAAATCTCCGTATTCTGGGTGGGCTGCTGCAATTTCTTCCACTGTTTTTCCATCCCAATCACCCAGGTCTTGCTCACGAAGAAGTGGAAGTACGAGAAGTTTTTTCTTGAGTGTATTTGCGATGATCTCTGCAGTTTCATGTGCACGCTTGAGGTCAGAACAGACAATGATATCGAAATCCTCTGGATGGAGAGATGCTGCGAATTTCTCTGCTTGAGCTCTTCCCTCTAGCGTAATCGATCGATCAGCTGTGCATCCTTGGATACGTCGTTCTTTGTTCCAGTCCGTCTCACCATGGCGCACAAGTGTGAGTGTAAGAGTCTCTTTCTTCGTCGCTTTTTTCTTCGGTACCCAGGTGATGTCATCGATAACATCTTTATGAAGATCCATCGCTTTTTGGTGCCGATGATCGAAGAAGAATGTGCGGAAATCAGCGACTTCTGGATAGGGCTGGTGCACGACTTTATGTTTTTCTACCCCCGTGAAGAGATGATGGAAATTCATGAGGATATCTGCATGTGTGACGATCACGACAGGTTCTCCGATGTGTTGTGGCAGAATTTCACTCAAGAATGATCGGCAGCGCTCCTCGATCTGCTCCCATGTTTCCATTCCCTGGAAGTGATACACGCTTTCGATTTGATTTGTCTCGAGCTTGTGTGCTCTTCTTGCACGTAAAAATGCCAGATCATCGAAATCGATATGTTTCCCTTCATATTCACCGAACTGCACCTCACGCAAACGATCATCTACTCGCAGTTCTGCCTTCAGTTTCTTCGCGAGAACCTCAGCTGTCTGGCGTGTGCGAGCGAGAGGAGAGCAGTAGACGATACGTGCAGGCACTGGAGATCCTTTCAGTTCTCTGGCTACCGACATCGCAAGTGCAGTCGCTTGTTTTCTACCCTTGGCTGTGAGGTCTGTACCTGGCACTTCGCCTTGGTAAATTTTATCCACATTTCCTTGGCTTTCAGCATGGCGCGTAATAATAATTTTACTGAAGCGATTCGGAGCTTTCTGCATGAGCGCATCTCGTGAATCGATCACTTCTGTTTCACCTGTGAGAGAATTTCGCCAGATCGGGAGTGGTGTACCCCAGTAACGGTTTCTCGATATTGCCCAATCACGTGCGCCTTCGAGCCATTTCCCAAATCTTCCATCACGCAGGTTACCTGGCATCCATGTTGTCTGTGCATTAGCTTTTAGAAGTTTTTCTTTGATTTTTTCTACTGCAACAAACCAAGAAGAAGTCGCATAGTTGAGGAGTGGTGAGTCACACCTCCAGCAGTGAGGGTAACTGTGAGTGAAGCTCTCGGATTTCCAGAGAAGATTCTTGTCCTTCAAGTATTGAGCAATTTTTTTATCCATGATATTTGGCTCCTCTTTGGGCTTTACATCCTGCAATGCAAAATCTTTTACCTCAGGCATAAATCTACCATCCATTCCGACGTGCTGAAGAAGCGGCACTCCTTCACGCTTACCGACTGCGAAGTCATCTTCTCCAAATCCTGGAGCGATATGCACGATGCCAGTTCCATCTTCTGTTGTGACGAAATCTCCACCGACGATACGAAATGCTGATTCGTATTCTTTCAGATAATAGGGGAAGAGAGGTGTGTAGTTTTTTCCGATAAGCTCCTTGCCGAGGTGCTCACTGACCGTCGTCCATTCTTTTCCTTTGAAGACTGTTTCAACCCTTGCCTTCGCGACGATGTATGTTTGTCCTTCAACCGAAGCCTTCGCATACTGAGTCTCAGGATGTACAGCGAGGAAGAGGTTTCCAGGTAGCGTCCATGGTGTTGTGGTCCACGCTAAAACAAACGTATTTGGCTCATCTTTGAGAGCAAATTTTGCAGTCACAGTGTAGTCGGAGATGTCTTTGTAGCCCTGCGTGACTTCGAAGTTACTTAAGGGTGTTTGGCACCGAGGACAAACGTGCATGGGCTTATGTCCTTCTTCGATAAGGCCTTTTTTATGCAGTTCACTCACGACCCACCAAATACTCTCCATATAATCGGGGTCCATCGTGCGGTAATCCCAATCCATATCTACCCATCGCCCGAGCCTTTCTACGACCGTACGCCATTCATTTGTATAGCGTTGTACCGCCTTTCTGCAGAGACTATTGAAGGTCGAAATACCGATTCTCTCGATGTCCCTCTTGCTCCTCAAGCCCTGTTCCTTCTCGATTTCATTTTCTACAGGGAGTCCGTGGCAGTCCCAGCCAAATCTTCTGCGTACATATTTCCCCTTCATTGTCTGGAATCTGGGGATCACATCTTTGATCGTTCCAGCGAGAATGTGCCCATAGTGGGGGAGCCCCGTAGCAAATGGTGGCCCATCGTAGAAGCTGAAACGCTGGCCTTTCTCGCGGTGCTTGAGTGACCGCTTAAATACTTCTTCTTCCTGCCAGTATTTCAGTATTCCTCTCTCGAGATCCGGAAAGGATTGCTTAGGGTCGACAGAATCAAATGGCATGCGCGGA
>CAYRWT010000010.1:1904-16514 GCA_964428105.1 uncultured Candidatus Peribacteria bacterium | reverse complement strand
GAGACGTGCACTGAGTGAAGCCTGATCAAACGACTGCCATCCAAAGTAAAGGATAGCGGCTGCTAACATGCCACCGAGAGCACCTAGAATTTGTTTGCTTGTATGTGAATGAAATATTGACATATCATAATATTATATCAGAAAAGTAAAGATTGCTCAAGCTTTTTATAAGGGATTCATTGGAGATTGTAATAAATCAGGTCTTCAATTATTTATTGTTATAAAGCTACTCTTATATTTCTCGGGATAAAACGCTGATAAACGCTCTATCGCACATGGTAAATCCGTACGTTGAATTCCTGGTGGTAATTGCTGATCATATCCAAGGAGAATGCACGTTGGTGCATACAAACGAATGGGGGCTAGGAAATCATCACTATCCCCGAGAACAACTGTAGCTTGTGGAAGAAAATCTTTCACGGACTCATAGCGCTCCTGTTCTGACATACGAGGCGGACGACCTTTAATTTTTGTAACAGTAGTATCTCTCGCAATGACGATAACAACGTTCTTTGAGCGCTTTGTTGCCTCGGTAAGAACAAATTGATGCCCTGGATGAAGGTAATCAAACGTACCAAAGAGCATGAGGCACCCCTTATTTTCCACTAAGCTCAAGGACATAGATTTTATGATCATCGAGAAGATACATACGAGTATCATCTTGGTCGACTGCTATATCTTGTAATACGCCAATTTGATCTGCGTTGAGAACATATTGTTTAAGGTAGAGAGAATCACCAAGGTCACCATCGTTGGTTGTAACAACAACGCGCTTATTTACTGGATCAAGGAAATAGAAATTTCCAGTCGGAGAGGATTTCAGGATTCTTGTGACACCTTTCATCGCATCTGGAGGAAGATTGCGAATGACGAATGATTGCTTTTCGCCACGGAAGAGTTTTATAACTTCTGGTTCAGCTTGTGCAGCATCTGTTTTCGCATCTGCAGAATTACGAAGAATGTAGACAGGACCAGCAATCGTCATATCAAGCGCTCCAGAGATATCTCCACTGACATTGTATTCAATGGGTGGACCGTAACGACCGGAGAGACGTTCATATTTAAATATTTGCTTCTTCTCAGGCACGAGAACATAGAGGTAGCGGAGATATGTCTCGATATCTTTTCCCGTAAGCCAGCCTGCAGCATCCTCCGTTTTCATGGTCGTAAGTTGACCATTGGCAAATTCAGAAAGGCTATTTCCTGATGTAAGAAAAACAGTACTCTGAAAACGTGGGAAATTTGCAGAGCGAAGAAAGCGATCTCCAGCGTCCAGCTGCTCCAGAAGATCAACAGAATTCAGGGCAACTCGATATAAATCTTTGTTGTCATACACTAGGAATTCCCCTTTGGAGACACTTACAAATCCTTCTGCTTTCACATCTGGATTTTTAGCACTTAAGTTTGCAAGTGTTGTTGGGAGTACTTGAACGACCTTATTGATCTCTTCGCGTTTTGCAGTAATTCTCTCAAGGAGCTTGAGTGCATCGGATCGGAAGAGTCCTGATTCATTACTCAAAATTTGTCGTGCACGCTCTTCTGCTCGCTTCAAGATAAGATTGGCACTATCTGGATCTCCACCAAGCTGACGATTCTCCGCGATAGAAATATCACTTGTAATTTGCTCGAGAAGAGCTTCAAATTGAGACTGCGTCTGACTACGTTGACCTGTCACTAAGAGTTGTATTGCAATCCATACGACAATAAAAGCCCCAATTGCACCCGCAAGAAGAAGGAAGTGTGCTCGACGCTTACGCTGAGGATTGGAAAGATCTTTTTGTAGATTCGTAATAATGGAAAAAAATACTGAAACATAATGAGAAATGGCACTATATGCTTTGGAGGGAACCCCACGAATTTTTGTTGTAATCTCAGAGGAATTTACGGCATTTTTAATCGCACTACTTACACCAGAAACCATGCTCCCTGCCTGAAGTGCAACATGTGAACGTAGAGAGCTTTTTTCTATTTGATCATCGAGACGACGAGGTTCGTTTCTCCCTTGTACGACGAGATGAGCGAGAACTGCTGACTCTTTTTCCCCTTCAAGAGTATGAATAATTGATGAAAGAACATCACCACCACGTTGAATGATTTTTGTAAGTTGTGCTGGAGTAAGGGAGCGTAGAAGTCGCTGTGTACTAACAACAACATGATCTCCCGCTTCTAAATCTCCGGTAACGATATGTGTAAAGGATGATGAAGCCTTACCTCGAACATACTCTGTAATTTGCGAAGCTGCACCATCGCGAATCAAATACGCCTCTGCGCGACCAGCATGAGAAAGATGAAGGATGTTATCCTGTGTAAGAACGCCAATAATTGCATGAATATCGCGAACAACCTCTGAAAGAAAAAATCCTTTTAGGAGTCCATTTAGTTCTTTTAAGGAACTCTCAAGTCTCTCATACACCCCACCATCTGCATCTAGAATGGCATGTGTAAGAATATTCACAACTTCATCTCGAAGATGATCGATGCCATCATTTTTCCCTTCTATTTGAAGGAGAAGAAATACTCGCTCATCCCTCGCATCACCAAGAACAATTGGAATGAGTGATATTCCAGGATAACTCACTGATGTTTGGCCCATCGCGATTTCCACTTGCATACAGGATGAAAGGCTACACCGAGGGTATGTATTGAGCAAGAAGTGAGTGAATTGACTATATGAATAAGTATGATCGGCACATATTTCCAAAAATGTATTGTAGGAAAATTGTAGGAAAATTTCTTAGACAAACATTTTTTATAAAGTAATTTTTTGTTGTTTTTAAGCCAAAAATAGTTTGTGACAACATAGAAAAACATTGCAAGAAAAATTGAAAAGGTGTACGCTAAAGTCTCACATTCACTTATTATTTTATGAAATCAGTACAAGATTGGATGAAGAAAATGATTGGGACAACGTCTGAGGCTCCGCCTTCATCACCAAAAGTAATCACACCTCAGCCCTCTCAACCAGTCACCCACCAAGAAAAGAAGGGATTCCAACAACGTGGCCCAAGACCTCAATTTCCACAACCTCAACGTACAGTTGTACAAACACTACATACGGATGGTAAGGGACTAAAAATTATTCCACTTGGAGGATTTGAAGAAGTTGGAAGAAACTGTTTGGCGATCGAAGTAGATGGAGATATCTACATTGTCGATCTTGGCTTACAGTTCCCAGAAGAGGATATGCCTGGTATCGACTACCTCATACCAGACCTCACAGGGCTGCGAGGAAAGGAAAATAAAATTAAAGCAGTACTGTTCACGCACGGACACCTTGATCATATTGGTGCAGTACAACATGTCTTGGGGCAACTGCATTTCCCACCATGTTATGGAACAAAATTAACAATGGGATTTGTGCGAAAACGCCTTGATGAGGCAAATCTTACAAAACAATCTCGTCTCCATGCAGTAGAGTTCGGTGCCCCTATACAGCTTGGTAAAGTAAAGATTGAATTCCTCCGGGTAACACATAGTATTCCTGATTCTTCTGCAATCGCAATTCACACACCATATGGCACGATTTTGCATACAGGCGACTTCAAGTTTGACTTAACACCAATGAATGAACCACCTGCAGATTTTCAGCGTCTTGCGGAACTTGGAGATAAAGGTGTGCTTGCGATTATCGCAGACTCAACAAATGCAACAAAGCCAGGAAATGCTCTCAGTGAAAAAGTAATCTCTGAAACACTCTTTCAATTAATGCGCGAAGCAAAGGGACGCCTCATTGTTTCTACGTTCAGCTCACTTCTCAATCGCTTAGCGATGGTGATTGAACACGCAAAAACACTCAATCGTAAGATTTATGTTTCTGGTCGATCAATGGAGCAAAACATTGAAATTGCTCAATCTCTTGGTTACATCAATGTCCCACGTGGACTCATACGTAAAGTGGGCCCAGGAATGGAAAAAATACTTGATAAAGAGGTGCTTATTCTCACGACTGGCTCTCAGGGTGAAGAACATGCCAGTCTCGCTCGAATGGGACTTGGTGTACATCAACATGTCCGCATGAAGAAGGGTGATACTGTGATTTTAAGCAGTAATCCAATCCTCGGAAATGAGCGAGCTGTCGCAAAAGTAGTCAATAACTTACACCTTCTTGGAGCGAAAGTGATCACAAACCAAGAGCTTGCACTCCATACAACGGGACACGGGTACCAGAACGATATTCTGCTCATGCATCGTCTTGTACGAGCAAAGCATGTTATCCCAGAACATGGTGAGCCATATATGCGCGCAGCACATGGTGAGCTAGCAAAATCTATTGGGTACGCCGAAAACCAAGTACACCTACTCACAAACGGTGAAGTATTAGAATTTGACGTTCAGGGTAACGCTAGGAAATCGAAGCATAAATTCCCAGCAAATGACATCATTATTGATGGTCGAGGAGCGGGTGCAGATGGTCAACGTATTATGGATGATCGTAAGGCAATGAGTAATGCAGGAATCTTTGTTGCGGTATTAAAGGTCTACGCTGATTCGATGCGACTTGTTGGTGATCCACTTCTACTCTCACGTGGTTTGATTTATGGTTCAGAACTCCTGGAAACACAAAAAGAGGCAACGCTTGTAATCCGCAAGGCATATGAGGAAGCTCTGACAAGAGGAGAGAAGTCTATCGCTGGGTTAAAACGAGAAGTGGTCTCGGCGCTCTTCAGATTCTTCCGAAGAAAATTAGACCGCGAACCGATGGTGATGCCGATTATCCTTGAGGTATAAAGGCCACTCTAGAACACCATACGAATATTGCTTAGAAGCTCCCATCCTTCAAATGGAGTCCATCCACAGATCGATGGTAACGATGCTGCCGAAACTCGCGTTGTTGTCTGAAGATTGAATATACTGATAGGCGTACGATTTCCTACTCTTATTGGTACACGACGGAGATTAAATATTGCATTTGGTCGCTCAAAACAAAGACGATAGATGTCTGACAATGTAAGTTTTGGAATTGTTGTTCTCAGAGATCGAGGATGTGGCCATTTCCCTGTAGCTATGGAAAGAAGAAGTGGAAGAGAAGTTGCGAGACCAGGAACACCGCTCGGAGCCTGCAAAGGATCACTACACTCTTTTTCTCGAAGAGTATGTGGTGCGTGATCAGTGGCAATACAATCAATAGTTCCATCGAGAATGCCACCCCAAAGAGCATCTTGGTCTTCTCTTGTACGTAGTGGTGGATTCATTTTTACAAGTGTCCCCAAATCCTCATAATCATCAACGGTGAAAAAAAGATGGTGAGGGGCGACCTCACACGTAATGGGAAGATTGTTCTTTTTTGCTGCTTGAACTAATGCAAGTCCTCCCTGTGTAGAAAGATGAGCAATATGGAATGCTGCACCGGTGTCTTTTGTTAATTGTATTGCATATTGAATGGAGGCGATTTCAGAGGCTGCTGGACGTCGTAATGAGTGACTTTTGATGGATGGATCACAAATTTTTGCATTTGATTCTTTGTTGATCTCGCTGTCCTCACAATGACCAATAAGTGGAATTTTGTACTTCGCACAGAGTGAAAAAACTTCTGGCAATACATGCATATCAACTCCTTGATTGCCTGTAGAATGATCGAAATACACTTTTACACCTGAGCAGTATTCTTTAAGTTTCGCATATTGTGGATTACTCCAAAGTTGCTCTAGTTGATAAATATGCTCCCTAGAAGTAATACCAAAAAAACATCGAATATCCCCATTATGAATGCATTGTATGCGTCGAACTTTATCCTCAAATGCTGTGATAGATGTCGTCGCAGGAGAGGTGTTTGGCATATCGCAGATTGTCGCAATACCTCCATGGTGTGCTGCTGCCATTTCACTCATCAGTGTTGCCTTGTGAGTAAATCCAGGTTCACGACAATGAACATGACAATCGATGAGCCCTGGGAAAATGACACAACCATCTAGAGAAATACTCTGTACATCTTTTCCTACCCGAATCTCTTTAGAAATCTCTTGGATAACACCATCACAAAGAAGAATGTCACGACGATGAACTCCGTCACTTCCCGCCAACATACCGCCACGCAGGAGAGTAGAAGAAGTCATGGATTTAAAATTTATGCAAAAGCAATGCAAGTAATGCCATACGGACAGCAACACCATTCCCTGCTTGCCGGAAGTATGCAGCATTTGGAAGGCTGTCTACGTCCAGTGCGATCTCCCCCACTCTTGGTAATGGATGGAGAACAATTGCTTTCTTCCCTTGTAGCATCGATGCGCTGAGAATGTAACGAAGCTTTAAGCGCTCGTATTCTTTTGGATCAGAAAAACGTTCTCCTTGTACGCGTGTCATATAAATAATATCTGCCGTGAGAGCATCTGCCATATCCTCGGATTCCACGAATGTCAGACCTTTGTTTGTAAGAGAAGCCCGCAGAGAATCTGGTATACGCAACTCTTTTGGAGAGATATAGGTAATACGAATATTGTTAAACAATGTAAGGAGTTGTGTAAGAGAATGCACTGTCCGACCAAACTTCAGATCACCCACCATTGCGATGTGAATATCGTCGATTGTTCGAAGTTCTTTTTGAATGGTGTAAAGATCGAGGAGTGCCTGTGTGGGATGTTGACCAGGACCATCCCCAGCATTGATGAAGGGAATTGTGCAACTGGAAGCAGCACGTGCAGCACTCCCAAGCTCTGGGTGCCGCATCGTCACAATATCAGCATATTGGCTCACCATGACCATCGTGTCTTCAATCGACTCGCCTTTGTAGAGTGAGCTAAATTGCACACTGTCTGCAGTAATAATCATCCCACCAAGACGCTGCATCGCTGTTTCAAAGCTCAAGCGTGTACGAGTAGAAGGTTCGTAAAATAGCGATGCAAGAATTTTCCCTCGCAAAAGATCACTTCCACCTTTTTTACGAACTTCCTCCATCGATATCGCTGTTGCAAGGATTAATTCTACTGTTGTACGTGTGAGCTGCTCTGTTGAGATGAGGCTAGTAAAAGGCAGCGGCATCAAAAGGAAGTATATGAGAACAGAAGAGTAAATGGAAGGGAAGAAGGGGGATAAAAATTCCGCTATGCTACTTCTGCATGAATTCACGGAAAATTGCGATTTCTACAGGATGGCAAATCGCAAGCCAACTGACGATGGCAGTTTTAAGCACTGTCGCCGTAAAGTGCGTAGCTCTTGGTCTGACAAAAGAATTAGCTGGTCTCTACAACTCTGCGTATGGCTACCTCCAACTTTTTGCGATTCTTGCTGATTTTGGATTGTATGCAGTCGCTGTTCGTGAGCTTTCCTTAAGCAAAGACCGACGTGCAACATTGATGGCACTTCTCGTTGTTCGCCTAGGACTCGTTCTTCTTTCACTTGGTACTGCAATTGTCATTGCATGGCTTGTGCCAAGTTGGAAAGGTACACCGTTACCACTGGGGATCACCATTGCATCACTTGTCCCTGCTTTCACGCTTCTTATTGGAGTACTTCGATCGGTATTCCAAATCCACTACGTAATGCACTACGTGTTTATAGCAGAAGTACTACAAAGAATTGTGACAGTTGCACTCATGCTATCGCTATTATATTTCTTTGGATATGAAAATACAGAAGCATCAACGTACTTTTGGTATCTCTGGGTGGGAGCTGTAAGCGCAACGGTTTTGGTGATTTGTTCTGTGATAAGCGCAAGAAAGTATGAATTACCATCTGGGAAAATTTCTCTTCCTGTAATAAAAAATCTTCTTCAGCGCGCCTTGCCGTATGGCATCGCCTTCTTCTTCATCGCTCTCTACCGACAGTTTGATCTAACACTTATCGCTCTACTACGTGATGATTTTGAAATCCAAAATGCGTATTACGGATTTACCATGCGTATTACAGAAATGGCCTACATCATCCCTACATACCTCTTAAACTCTACTCTTCCAGCACTCTGTGTGGGGAACACAACAGAATCTCAGAGGGCAACTGCGGGGAAAACTCTCTTTTCTTGCATACTTCTAGGCATTATAGCGGCACTTTTTTCATTCTTCTGGGCACGACCAATCATGGCACTACTTACAAGTACGGCGTATCTCTCTACTCCATCTTCAATTGGAGCTGATACATTACTAAAATTTTCAAGTTTTTCGATGCTTGGAAACTCACTCGTACTGTATGCATTCTATGTATTACTCACAATGCATGAATGGAAGATTCTTTTGCGTCGCATGGGGGCAGGAGTACTTCTCTCGCTATCATTGAATCTCCTACTCATCCCAAAATTTGGAGCACTTGGCGCAGTGTGGAGCGGTATCATCGTCAACTCACTCCTTGCAATAATTCTTCTTTGGCCAAGTTTGAAAGTTTTACCGATAACATGGAGTACGGTATGGACAAAAAAGCTTTGTATATTTACAGCGGTTCTTGGCCTTTTAATAGCTATAAGTCAGATATTTCTTCTTGATACATTTACAACAATTATAGGGAGTATCTGCATTACCATTCTTCTCTTCTCCCTTAGTGCAATACTGGGATTGCACAAGATTCTCTTACAGGATTCTTGAAAAAATTATGACTTTTTGATATAATGGGGAGATGCAAAAATATATATTCACAATTATCCTTGGATGCCTGATATCCATTCTTTCTATACAACGAGGACACGCTGAAGAAGTAGTTGTTCCTGATCCAGTAACGAATATACAAGCACAGTGGGTTGAAGGAAAAATCCTGCTTACATGGAAACAAGTACATTTTTCTGGTGGAATCCAGGGGTACAATATTTACTATAGTTCAGAGCCAATTATTGCAAATAATGGAAACTATGAAGACGTACAAATGGTTACAAGTGATACTGGTTCATATATTTTTGAAAAAGCCCCCATTACTTCAAGTGAAATATATTTCACAATGCTAGCGATAGGAAAAAATCAGGAGGAAAGCCAAGGGTTTGTTATTGAAACCAAGCTTCTTAATAATTCTTTGGCAACAAAAAAGAATGAATCAATGACTGTTGTTGGTACATCAACAAACATGCCTACTACTGATATTCCTACAACACCATCATCTTCATTATCTTCTCAATCTTCTCTTTCTTCCTCTGGTACAACAAGTTCTTCATTGGCCATAAATGAAGTTGTTTCTTCTAGCTCTGTAAGTGTTGAGATTCCATATATTCGTAATCCAATCATTGAAGCAAATCTCATAGCAAGCGATACTCTCGATGAGGAACAAATTCGTGAAAATATCCCATTGGCAAATAGTGGCATGGAAACAATGATTATTGGTTCTATTGCCCTTGCAATGTCAGGATGGTACGCGATGAAGAAGCGTCCTGTACACTAGAGAATGATGCCAATATCACAGCGCATTATTGGTGGAGGAATACTCCTTCTTCTGTGTAGTAGTAGTATTTTTGAGTTATCGAAAATTCGAGAAAGGACTCCAAGTGTGATATTTATGGATGTAGGACAGGGTGATAGCACACTCATACGAACCAGTCGAGGAAAGACTATTCTCATCGATGGTGGTCCAGACTGGTCATCATTGGAAAAAATTGGTAAGTATCTACCATTCTTCCGTCGAAGAATTGATGTATTGATTTTGAGTCATCCAAATCTCGATCACCTTGCAGCATTTCCTGAAATACTACGACGCTATGACATAGAAAGAGTTGTCCTAACAAAAACACCATATAGCCTTGGTACATATCAGGATATTCTCCGGGAAATTTCTCAGAAAGGTATTGTCATTACAACACCATCCCAAACAACAAATATTGTTATTGATGATATTCAATTAGAAATCCTTTGGCCAAGAGCTGGTGATGTAGGGATACATTTCAAGGAAGTAAATGATGCTTCTATCGTACTACGAGTGAATGGTAATTCTCGCTCCATTCTTTTTACAGGAGACATGGAAACGGCTGCTGAAAATGCTCTACTACAAACGAGTGTTGATCTTCGCACCGACATTCTAAAAATTGCGCATCATGGTAGCCGTTCTTCTACTTCGACTGGCTTCTTACTAGCTGTGAAGCCAAAGCTCGCTGTTATTTCAGTGGGAAAAGACAATCGCTATGGGCACCCACATCCATGGATTTTAAAGCGACTACAGCACTTCGGTATTCCGGTACAAAGAACTGATCTTGAAGGTGATATTCATCTACAGCTGTAATCCAGCCCTCGCATAAAGCACAATTTCCTGTTACTCTGTGCATCTCATGAACGTCATTCTTATCGTCGCTGGTAAGTCGAATCGTTTTTGGCCACTCAAGGAAAAAAATACATTCCCTATTTGCGGAACAACTCTTGTAGAACATCAAATTGAGTTACTGAAAGATATTGGATGTACATCAAAAGAGATCATTGTTGTTGTTGGAAAACATAATCGTAAGGAAATTTCAGAAAAAATAAAAGATTGTAAAATTGTAGAACAAGAAAATCTTGATCGCGGCATGCAAGGAGCACTTGAAAGCGCCCTACAGAAAGTACAATGTAAGGAAATCTTTGTAGTAAGTGGAAATGATATTATTGAAAAGAGTGCCTTACTCCGGGTAATAGAGACAGGAAAGAAGGCGACAATTGATGGTGTTCTTCTTGCAAAACGTGTCTCTGCATATTTTCCTGGTGGTTATATCGTTTCAAAAGGATCTCGTATTACAAAAATTGTTGAAAAACCAGGGAAAGGGGGGGAGCCGAGTGACCTTGTAAATATTGTTGTGCACTTTCATAGAGATTCTCAAGCACTCCTTCATGCCTTACAAAAGAGTAACGGGAATGACGATGGATATGAACAGGCTATTACTTCACTTCTCTCAACACATAATTATCAAGCAGCGACATATAATGACTCATGGTTCCCAGTAAAATACCCATGGCACCTCCTCGACCTTTTACCACAATTTCTCGCTAAAAAAACAAGGAGTATTCATAAAAAATCATCTATTCACCCTACAGCAGTCATCGACGGTCCTGTTGTTATTTCTGAAGGTGTAAAGGTTCTCGCGCACGCAACAATTGTTGGCCCTTGTTACATTGGTCCAAATAGCATTATTGCAAACAACACACTTGTACGAGAATCATCGATTGGTGAGTGTTGTGTTGTTGGTTTTGGAACAGAGGTAGCACGCTCAATCCTCGCAAATAATGTTTGGACACATATGAGTTATGTTGGTGATTCCATTCTCGCAAATAATGTCTCCCTTGGTGGAGGCACTACGACTGGCAACCTACGTTTAGATGAACGAGAGATTTCTTCTACTGTCCAAGGTACCACCATTCCTGTGGGACGAATAAAAGCTGGAAGCATGATTGGGGAACATTGTCGTCTTGGCATCCATACTGCTATTGCTCCAGGAGTAAAAATTGGTGAAAATTCTTTTATAGAATCTGCGTGTTATCTCACAGAAGACATTCCGGATGACTCCTTTGTAACTATGAAGAATGGTGTCTGTACAATTCGAAAGAATAGGGAACAACCACTAAAACTCAGGAAGTAAATCTCACTCCTTTCTTACAATTATTGTGGAAAAGTAGAATATCTAAAGAAAGATTTTTTCTCTCCTTTTACACAAAAACAATAAAAATGTGGCTTCATAAAGCCACAAAATATACTTCTTGATATTAAGCCATTTACGTGTTGGTTTTCCACGAGTTTTCCACACCTCTCTCACACACAAAATGTAGACAAGAAAAACAATAGATGAATTTCTTGCTGTTTTTTATGAGTACATTTTCTACCCTTCATGAGTTTTCCACTGAAATGTCTATTATTGTTTTCCTTCAAAATTTTTCTTACTATGACGACGAATATAAAATATTTTCTTTTAATTCTTCACTTAGAAGAAAAATTACTTTTCAACATTCAAAAAATACTTGCAGAAGAGTAAAAGTTCCTCTTCAATACACTTATGAAATTCTCTTGTGTTACACAGGAACTTCTCACAGCTGTGCAGTTAGTGAGTCGAGCAATTGGAAGTGATCAAACATTACCAATTCTTCAAAATATTTTAATGGTTGTTGAGGGGAAGCGTTGTACATTAAGTGCAACAAATCTAGAACTTTCTATTATCACAAGTTTTGAGGTTTCTATTGAAAATGAGGGTGGTATTACCATTCCCGCAAAGGCAATTCTCAACTTTCTACAATATTGCAGTGATCCACAGGTAGCACTAGAAACAAGTGAAGGAACACAATTAAAACTCCACTCAAAACACGCTAAAGCAGTGATTGCCGGAGATGCGACAAATGGTTTCCCTGCAATCCCAAACATTCAACGAACAACAACAATTACTCTTGTAATGAAAGAGTTTTTGCACGCATTGAACCTTGTTACGTTCGCGTGTGCAAAAACAACAACACGTCCTGTGATTTCTGGGGTATATACATATACTAGTAAAGGAAAACTCATCCTTGTTGGTACTGATAGCTATCGTCTTTCAGAAGTAAAAATTAATTTTGAGGGGCAAGGAGAAATTGGATGTATTATTCCATCAAGGTTTCTAGAGGAGGTTCGAGCCATCGCAGCACCAAAAAAAGCAACAACAGATGAAAAGGCTACCTTAGAAATAAGTATGAGCAATCAACAAGTTGAAGCAAGAGTTGGTAGCACAATTCTTACAAGTAGGCTTATTGACGGTAAATTCCCTGACTATCTTCAGGTTCTTCCGAAAGAAAAAGTTACAACTCTCAGTGTTGGGACAGACGACCTTCTTTCTACTCTCAAGCGCATGCATTATTTCGCAAAAGAAGTGAACAACAACATTACATTCCAAGTAGGGAAACAGTTTTTACATCTTCATACAAAGCAAACACAACTTGGAAAAGATGAAGCAGATCTCGATATCGAGCTTACTGGAGAGGAAAATAAGATCGCCCTTTCATCATCATATCTCATTGATTTTCTTTCAAGAATTGATAGTGAGAAGGTGCTAATTGAACTTTCAGATAAACTCCATCCTGCAGTGTTTCGTCTCAAGGGAGAAGATGGATTCCTTCACCTTGTCATGCCATTGCGCATGGCAGAGGAATAGACGTACAATAGTACTTGAAAAGAATTTCTTGTACCCAAGCGAAAGAACTGGGTTATCCACTGGAATTTCCTTACACCTTACCTTCTTTTTTAAGAGAAGGAGGGAACATTTCACTCCATGCGTCCATCAGTCCTTATCGGAGATACAAGTCACGATGAACTTCGTGAGCTTTTGAAAAAACATCATCATCTCACGGTGTCGGGCTGCTCAAATGCAACAGCAAAATCATTATTTATTTCTCATATTCTTGGCAAAGAGTCACCATCTATGGTGATTGTGACAGAGAATAGGGAGCATGCAGTTGAGCTCTCACATTGGAATGCATTTTTTGAAGTTCCAACACAACAATTTCTTTTACAGGATTCATCTGTATCCATCGAAGAACTTGGTATTCTTTTGAAAATAATGAAGGGACAAGAGAATTTTGTCATTGATCGTGCGACATGGGACATGGAAGTCCCCTCTCTTTCTGATTTCGAGGAGCAGGCGATTCTTTTGTGTGAGGGGGCTAGCATCAATTTCTCAACCCTCTTCGATGCACTTATCGCAGTAGGTTACACTCACAGTCCAGATACACACCTAAGCCCTGGTCAGTATCGAAGAACAGGAGACACGCTTGCATTATTTCCAATTGGAGAGCCATCAGAAATAGAAATTCGTACATCGTTTGATCGCATCGATGCGATACTTGCTCTTGGAAACAGGAGAAAGGAACTCACAATTTACCCACTAATTTGGCAGCATGTTCTTCCACTTTCTTCACAGGTACACCCGAAGACAGTGCTCGTTCTCGACGAACAAGATGAGATAACTCTTCCAGAAGAACATACATGTTTGAAATTGAGCAGTTTCCCCGAAGGTGAGGATCTTCATGCCCATGTGAGGTATCTCTCAGTCCTCAAGTTTTACACACTCCAAGACTTTTTAAATGATGTGAAAGATAAATTGAATCAAGGATGGGCACTTGTTATCGTGACAAAGCGTGCAGAGGAACTTGAGGCAATATTACAAGAAGAGAATATTTCCCTTTCCGTTGAGCGACATGCAGGATCGATAACGATTGTTCCTGCGGACTCTCAGGCTCTTTTGCCACACTCTATCCAAAATCCAGACTTAAAATGTGCGCTCATTACTGATCGAGAGATTTTCTCTCTAAAAAAAGGCGCTCGTCAACGGTCTGTACAGCGTCTTGCGCTGGATTTCATCACATCACTGCAGCCAAAGGACTATGTCGTGCATATGGAGCATGGCATTGGTCAATTTGAGGGGATGCAGCAGAAGGTTGTAGATAACCTTGAACGTGAGTATCTCGCAATTACATATGCAGAGAATGACAAACTCTTCGTTCCAGTGGATCAGGCAGATAAGCTCAGTAAATATGTGTATGAAGAAGGGCATGAGCCAGTCCTTACACGCCTTGGTTCTATGGAATGGAAGCGTGCATCGAGCAAAGTCACAGAAGAAACACGTTTGGTTGCGAAAGAGCTTCTCGATGTGTACGCCAAGAGAGCGAAGGCAAGAGGACACGCATTTCCAAAAGATTCAGAAGATCAGCGGAAGTTTGATGAAGCATTTCCATACACAGAAACACCAGGACAGCTCAAGGCAATTGAGGACATCAAGCATGACATGGA
>CAYRWT010000010.1:0-1804 GCA_964428105.1 uncultured Candidatus Peribacteria bacterium | reverse complement strand
AAACAGAAGGAAAAACTCAAATCCCTTCGCGCTTCTATCGATATCCTCACTCTTACGGCGACACCAATCCCACGTACACTCAATTTGGGTCTGCATAAACTTCGTGACATCACGACAATTACCACTCCACCTCCTGGACGCCTTCCAATCATCAGTGAAGTGCGCAAGTACAGTGATGGACTCATTCGTGATGCTATTACAAAAGAAGTGAAGCGCGGAGGTCAGGTATATGTTCTCCATAATCGCGTCGAAACAATCGATGCGTTTGCTATGAAGCTTCGAGCCCTCATTCCAGATGCCTCGTTTATCGTCACACATGGTCAGCTCAAGCCAGAAGTGCTCGAAGAACGAATCCTGGGCTTCAAGGAAGGGAAATACAATGTTCTCGTAAGTTCTACGATTATCGAAAATGGTATCGACTTGCCGAAAGCGAATACACTCATTGTAAATGAAGCAGAGAAATTTGGTCTTTCTCAGCTCTATCAGCTTCGTGGGCGTGTCGGTCGAAGTACGATCCAAGCATACGCGTACTTCCTCTATCACTCTCAGAGACTCAAGGATGATGCCAAAAAGCGCCTCAGGGCTATCGTAGAGGCAACAGAACTCGGATCAGGGTTCCAGATCTCTATGCGAGATTTAGAGATCCGTGGAGCAGGAGAAATCCTTGGGGCTAGTCAGTCTGGGAACATGCAGACTGTTGGAGTGAGTCATTACTTGAAACTCCTAAAGAATGCTGTAGAAGAGCTGAAAGCAGGAGATGCTCGTACAGAAGAAGAAATGCCATCGACAATTGAAATTACTCTTCCATTCGAATCACTCATCCCTTCGTATTACGTTACAGATGAGCAAGAGAAGATTAGCGTGTACCAAAAATTAGCAGGTAGTGAAGATGAGAAAATGCTTGCAGAATTTACAGGAGAATTGATCGAAGAATATGGTCCCCTTCCACAACAAGTAACCAATCTTCTCGATGTCCTTCGCCTAAAGATGGCTTGTAGAAGGGTGGGTGTTCTACGAGTGAAATCTGAGATTGTAGGAAAAGATCGAGAAGTGATTCTTACACTAAGCCCCAGAATTACAGCTCCAGAAATCATGCAACTTCTCAAGAAAAATCCTCAGTGGCGTATCACAGGAACGCAATTAAAGATCGCAGAACATCAATTAGTAAAGTTTGCGAGTATGGCACACTGGCTCCCCTCTCTTACTGAACAGATAGAATGTTTGATGAAGAGGAAGGGTTAGTTGCCCTCAACCCCTAACCCCTTCTCCCCTGATGTGGAGAAGAGGGACTTTATATGCCCTTACCTCCCAACCTCCTCTCCCATCGCGATGGGAGAGGAGGGGTTACTTGGAAGTTATTTCTTCGAAAAACAAAGCTCCCCTCTCCGGCCAGAGCAGGAGAGGGGCTGGGGGTGAGGGCCACAACCCTCTTCCAACCAAACCCCTTTTGTGGTACAATATTGAGATTACTAAAAAACCAATGCCACAAACACAACCATACATCCCTAGCGCTCAAATGCTCTATGACACGATCATGGAGATGGTAGAACCAGAGCTTCTTACAGCGGAAATACCGAAGCTCAAGGCGAAGTATGAGGGTGAAAATCCAGACGAAGCAAGGGAGCGTTCTGAGCGCTATAAAAAGGCATTTGCTGAGTACGAGAAAATTAGCAGCTTGTACTTCCAGGACTTAAATACTCAAGTGAATGCGTATCGGCACGAAGCACTTGCTTCGGCAGAAGCAAAAGTTCGTGATGAAGAAATGAAAAAGCTTTCTAGCCTTGAATCTGCCATGAGTTAATTA
>CAYRWT010000009.1:8653-17076 GCA_964428105.1 uncultured Candidatus Peribacteria bacterium | reverse complement strand
AGAAACACCATACTTTTTTTACAGATACCACAGCGACCATCGAAGAAAATAATAATTCTCTGTTGTCGAAAAATGCGATTGATTATTATTTTTAATGCAGACCAATCTTCATCGTCGAGAAGTCCGAGATACGCGGCAAATATTGCAAATGAAAATACTCCAACATCCATAAGTATTGCGATAAGACCGTGGATGAAGAGTCCAGAAAAAAGCAGTATCCACTTTGTTTGTTTTGCAAAGTTCTCTGTAAATACTCTGTGTACGCCGATCCACCGAAGCACTGGTGGGAGAAGTAAAAGGAGCCATCCTGCTTGTGCGATCAGGACAAACCAGCTTACAACAGGGCTAAAGTACGAGAGAGCATTTGCGATTTCTGTGCTGACGCGAGTGAAGTGTGGGTGATGAATCGCTGCTGCTACGGCAGAGCCATTCAGCCACATAGTTCCATTCATCTTCTCAAAGAATGAACTTGCGTACAAAATGATCATTTGCCCCATAAGTAACAGCATTGGCCATCTCGGCATCGTGCGTTCTTTTATTGGCTGCGGAGCTCCATCATACTTTGCGAGTTTCCATCTTCGGATCAGGTTATCGAGAGAGAACGATGTTCCGCAGGGAGCCAGCACTAAGACAAATGCGAGGAGTCGTAACACAGTATCTCCACCAGCAAGCGTGATCATGCCGTATTCATGAAATGAGAAGAGAATGAGCGCACTGAGTAAGACAGAGATTCTTGTGTAGTAGCCAAGTATTACGAGAAGAAGCAGTACGATGAATATCCAGTACAGACCTGATATTTGAGTTTCAGAGAGATAATCGAGGAGAGAAAAGCGATACTGATCACGTAGCATGGTTCCGATCAGTTCATGCGATAGGATTCCATGTGACCCGAAGTACCGCAAAATATTTCCATGTTCAAAAAGGAGAGAGAGCAGTGTCGTGATACCAAATCCGATTCGCATCAGTCCAAAACCTGCAGTACTCACTGGTTGGAACCAGAATGCAGATAGTCGCATAAGGAGTGAAGAATTCTTCATAGAGAGGAGCATTTTGTATTACCAAGAATATTCTGTCCTCGGGGTAATGTTTTCATCTGAACATTGTGTAGGTCACTAAGGGCACTTGGAATAACTATGATCTCTGTACGAAGCCGAAGGACTTTCCCCTGTAAGTTTGGATCATGATCGCAGAATGTCGTCGTAAGATACTGCGAAGTAAGACCACGCCAATTTTCCGTAAGTCGCCCTAAGATTTTTAGCTCTCTTCCTCGTTCATACCAAGGGAAGGAATATGGTGTGAGACTTTTGTAATGTTTCCATCGCGTTTTTTCTTGTACTTCAACGATGAATGTATGCACGTTTCGCATCGGATTTGGCGAGAAAATGTCCCACTTCTGCCACTGACTTGTGATCTGGACATAGGGAGAAGTGATATCTGAGAGGCTGCGAATACTTGTTTGTAGCCAAATAGGTCCAAGATTTTTTGGTAGAACATACAAAGTAATGGCAGCAAGATGCCATAAGCAGAAGGCAATAATGAGTAGTTGCCAAAGGGACGGACGCGGAGGGCGTACCATCAAAGTGAGGATTAACGCTTGGAAGAAGGACGCTTCGTAGGTTTTGCAGGTAGAGGCTTCTTGCCGACACTTGTTGTAATTGCCTTCTTTGGAGCAACAACCTTCTTCTCGATTGGCTTCTTCATTTGCATCGTAGGGTTGGCACTGACTGGAGTAGAAGATTTTCCATTTGGAAGAAGTAAGACAATCTCACGACCAACGAATTGATCATCTCTCCTGTAGATCAGTGTCGGTCGCCCTGGCAGTGTGCTTGGTACTCCATTTGGTAAAACAAAGGAGAACTCAAGTTTTTGTGCTGTTTCCATCGCTTGTTTCAAGTGAATTCTATTGCTCTGGGAGTACCACACCGGCCACGTCATAACGATTGGTGTCGATGGAAAATTCTTTACGGCATTCTCGAGAAATCCTGCGATGATCGCATCTACTTCTTTGCGCAGTTTCTCCGCCTGCTTATCTGTGGGGCGACCGCGAAGAGCAGGGCCGAGAGTTCCTTCTGTCACTATGCACATCGGCATCTCCTTCACTTCAAATTGCTTACATGCATCTTGTCTCCACACTGCAGAAGCGATGTCTTTCTTCGCGACTCCGTAGGTTTTCCTTGCCCACTCCAGGTTCTTCGTACAGTCATTCACTGCTTTCATAGAGATATCTGAGCCCATGAGAGGAATGCGGCGTATGATGCACTCGATTGGGATCACGCCCGTTCCACAGAAAGGATCCAAAATATATGTAGATTTCACAGGTGTATTTCTCTGGAGAAGTGTGCCGAAGTTTAAGAGTATCTGTGCAAGCTTCGGAGGAAGGAGTCCTACCTGTGTATCACGAACAGGTTTGCCGATATCGCGCAGTGTATAAGCCTTTACGTCGTGTGCTGCGATTGTTTTCCCTATCCAGATTTTCTCACCATCGTCATCTGCAAGGATCAAGATCTCACAGCCTTCTTTTCCGCTGATTAAGCCTTCATCGTGGAGCTGGATCGCTTTTGCTGGAGTGTGTTCATTTCCCACGTATCGGCTTGGAATCTTATTGTCTTTCAGATAATTCTTGCAGTCACGAAGTAATGCATGCACTTGGTCGTGCTTGAGTCCGTACGCGCGAATGCTAAATGTCGCTTTGCTTTTTCGTACACCGAGAGCTTCCTTCAGGAGTTTTGGTACGTCACCGATACTTCCACATGCAGAAAGTTCCTGAGCGAGGAGAAGAGTGCCTCCGAGAGTATTGAGAAATGCTTGATCAAGTGCTTGGCTTGTAGAAAAGAGACCAAACTCTCTATAGGAACTCGGCTTCCACTGGATGTCTGGGAGGACAGCAGTGAGTTCTGCCATACTCAGTGAAGGATTATTTCCGAGAAGAGCTGCAAATGTTGTCATACGGTAGGAGAGGATAGAGGACTCGACTCATTCATTCCACCAATTTTTCTCTCCATACACAAAAGCCCCCATTCGGGAGCCTTGGTTTGTGTTTTCAGGAGTGAGGAGGGATCCACAATGTGGATGATCCTTTCATTTCCCAATGGATGAGGTGAAGGCCTCGTTCTCCGTGCCGTGCTGCGGTCGCTTGTTTCTCCTCGTGACCGGGCGAGGTCCCCGTACCGGTTTGCCACAAGTCTCTTAGGGAGCCAAGGGAAACACTGGGGAGTTGGGTTTGGGTGCATATGGACGAAGACCTTCATCGGACGTCCATACGACATTACAGAGCAGGGAGGAGAGTGACCACAGGTCGACAAGCACGTTGCCTGTGCCTAGAATTGTGCAAAGATGCAAGGATTTGTGCCTAGGAGGAACGAGTGTCTGGTAGTGATCACTCTTCTCCGCTCAAGTTTCGTGGTGGTGTAAAGGATCGTGATTCGAAGCTCTCCTTTCCGATCCGAATCATCACACTATATTTGAAAAATACATTTAAGCAAATTAACTAACTATTATTAACCGAGCCCTTGTTGTAGAGTAGAAGTTTGTATAAATAATTTAACCATGATTTGAACTCATTTTTTGCTCTGTCTTTAGCTATTTCTCGTGGGTCCGCAGCCCGGAGGGCTGCTGCTGGTAAGTAAATGTGATATCGAGGGAAGTCTGGAGAATCATCCGCTTAAAGATTCTCACTACCATGGAAGATAATGTCGTTGATCTATGGTTAAGGATGATTTACTGGCAAGTAATATTATAGAGGCTTTAGAATATTTGAATAATCAATACCAGCAGCGGCCTTCCAGGCCGCGGTAGTCCTAGATGCTTGTTGTACAAATAGCAAAAAATCGATTTTTAAAAGGGTTTTTCTTTCCTTCTTCATCCCATCATGGATACTTCCCATTTTCCAGATGCAGAAGACCATGGATAGATATTTGCACTACTAACCAAACCTGCCTTCACTGGATTCTCATGGATATATTTCAGGACATCATACGCATTCTCAGGGATACGTAGATCAAATCGTGGTTGCCAGAAAGCGCCAATACCAAGTGCGAAAGTTACTCCTGTTTTGTAAGCATTCATACACCTTGAAATCGTGTAAGGGGGAGGAATTTTCAGTAGAAGGTGTATATGATCTGGCATAACAACAAATCCAAAAATACAAAATGGATGTAGTTCCTGCAATCTATAGAGACAGTCGATAGCCTCTTTTGCAAATGCTGGATCGGCAAACACTGTCTTTCGATTCAGGGTATTCGTTGTGATAAACATTGTAATATCGTTTTGTACTGGGTGACGTTGAGCCATAGTCGAACACTATACATCAAGCACCGCGGCCAAGGATGGCCGCTGCTGGTATGGAAAGTTGATGGATGTATTATCCTGCGCTATTGAAATCTATTTACTCTCTCAAGTGTGTCCTTGAAAATTACCTCACCAGCAGCAGCCCTCCGGGCTGCGGCGTTGCTATTCCTCTTCAAAATCTTCTTCTAAAACTTCCAGAAACCCTCAAGGAAAAGTCCCTTCTTACACCCTTGAAATTTCAGCGAACTCTCAGTACAATCGGCCAACTTCCATTTCCGTCAATCTTCTTATGAGTACTGTAACTTCTGGAACTGTCTCTCAGGTCATCGGTGCAGTCGTCGACTGTGATTTCCCGATTGAGAGCATGCCTCCTATATATACTGCTCTTCGTACAACTGTAGGGAAGAGCTCACTCGTCCTCGAAGTGCAGAAGCACTTAGAAGGTGGGTCTGTTCGCACAGTCGCGATGGGAGCGACAGATGGTCTTCAGCGTGGAACAACAGTAGAGAATACTGGTGCTCCTATCTCTGTTCCAGTAGGACCAGAGACACTTGGACGTATGTTCGATGTCCTTGGTGAGCCGATTGATGGCATGCCTGCAGTAAAGGCAAAGAAGACATATTCCATCCACCGCGATGCTCCGACATTCGACGAACAATCCACAGAGACAGAGATTCTCGAGACGGGCATAAAGGTCATCGATCTTATCTGTCCGATCTTGAAGGGAGGAAAAGTTGGTTTGTTTGGAGGAGCAGGAGTAGGAAAGACTGTCGTCGTAAAAGAGCTTATCCGCAACATCGCAGAAGAGCATGGAGGATTCTCTGTCTTCGCAGGAGTAGGGGAGCGCAGTCGCGAAGGAAACGACCTTTACTACGAGATGAAGGAGTCTGGCGTGCTCGATAAAACAGCACTCGTCTTCGGTCAAATGAATGAACCACCTGGACCACGTTTGCGCGTCGCTCTCTCTGGTCTCTCCATGGCGGAGTACTTCCGCGACGAAGAGCAGCGTGACGTTCTCCTCTTTATCGATAACATCTTCCGTTTCACGCAAGCAGGTTCAGAGCTCTCTGCTCTCCTTGGTCGTATCCCATCTGCGGTGGGGTACCAGCCAACGCTTGCAAACGAAATGGGTCAGCTCCAGGAGCGTATTACTTCCACAAAGAAAGGTTCTATTACATCCGTACAAGCGGTGTATGTTCCAGCAGATGACTTTACTGACCCAGCTCCAGCCACAACCTTCGGTCACTTGGACTCTACAATCGTTCTTACACGTTCACTCGCTGAGCTTGGTATCTATCCTGCAGTCGATCCTCTCGATTCCACATCGAGTATCTTAAGTCCTTCTGTTGTCGGACAGGAACACTATGACACAGCACGTGGAGTGCAAAAGGTTCTTCAGAGATACAAGGAACTCCAGGACATCATCGCGATTCTCGGTATGGAGGAACTCTCCGAGGAAGACAAGCGCACAGTGCAGCGCGCTCGCAAGATCCAGAAATTCCTCTCACAGCCATTCTTCGTCGCAGAGGTCTTCACTGGTTTCCCAGGGAAGTTCGTCACGATGAAGGAGACAGTACAGAGTTTCAAGGCAATCCTCGAAGGTAAGCTCGATGATGTTCCAGAACAAGCCTTCTATATGAAGGGTGGTATCGATGAAGTGAAGGCGTAGTTTGATTCTTTCTTCTCATGCACGTTCAACTCATCACTCCCGAGGGCATCGCATACAAGGGTGACTCAGACTCCGTCACCATCCCAACTGTTGCTGGTGAAATCACAGTGCTTCCAGGGCATATTCCATTGATTGGCGTACTCGCTCCTGGCTCACTCATTATTCGCTCTGGTCTGGATGAAAAAGGTTTTGCTGTTGCACGTGGAGTTGTCGATATCGGCCCAACGCATATTCGCATCCTCTCTGATATCGCTGACACAGTAGAGGTACTCGATGAAGCAGAAGTGGAGCGTGCTCGTGAACGAGCACTCAAGCTCCTCTCAGAGAAGCGCAGTGACGTCGAAGCCTTCGCCGAAGCTCAAGCAGTGCTCGAGAAAGAAGTTGCAAGACTCAAGACTGTTCGTCGACGTCGTCCTTCACGCGCTACATAATTTCTTATGATCAACACTCCAGGAACATCGGCAGAGAAGAAGAATGCAGAGCCACTCAACGCAATGCGTTGCTTGATGCTTGTCGGGGAGATCGGTTGGATCATCGCGCTTCCTGCAGTAGGACTTGGACTCCTTGGCCGCTATGCGGATCTAAAATTTGGACTCACTCCTTGGCTCTTTATCCTCGGTCTTCTGCTTGCATTTACCATCTCAACATTCGCTGTGTATCGCTCTGTAAAAAGCGCACTCTCTCTCTAAAGTATGGCAATCGAAGTTCCTACATTGGCTTCTGAAACAATCGGACACATCGGTGCATTTGAAGTACGAAATACGATGATTATGGCATGGCTTGCGATGGCAGTCCTTACAGTGATTGCTCTGACACTGAAAGCGAAGGGCTATCAGCGCGTACCAGGGAGATTTCAGGCACTCTGTGAGATGGTTATCGAGGGACTTTTTGATTTTTTCAATACGATCATGCTTGATTCCAAGCAAACTCGTAAAGTATTTCCACTCGTCGCGAGTATTTTCATCTTCATCGTGATATCAAACTGGATGGGTATTCTCCCGGGAGTTGGAAGTATTACCATTGAGGGTGTGCACGAAGGTCACACACTTGCGTTGCCACTTCTTCGTTCTATGAATGCGGATGTAAATATGACCTTTGCGTTTGCAGCAATTGCGATGCTTGCAGTCCAAGTTTTTGGATTTGCTGCTCTTGGTCTGCGTGGGTACGCTGGAAAGTTCATCGTCATGCCATGGGTGAAGCCATACTGCATCGGGACAGTTGTAGGGCTTCTCGAACTGATGGGTGAATTTTCTCGTTCTATCTCATTTACTTTCCGTCTCTTCGGGAATATTTTTGCGGGAGAAGTTCTCTTGGTTGTCATTGGCTTCCTTATGCCGTATATCGCTCCTGTTCCATTCTTTGGTTTGGAGATCTTTGTAGGACTTGTTCAGGGTCTCGTCTTCGCGATGCTCACACTCGTGTTCCTGAAGATGGCGATGACACCACATGCTCACGAAGAACATGAGCATTCACATGCCCAAGGAATCTCTTCCTAGAGCCTTGAAACTCCTCTTAGTTATCAGTACAATCTTCGCACTTTATTTCTACTCTTTTCTCTCTTCCCCCCAATTCCTATGGTAGGCGCAGAAACAATGCAGCAAGTAGCAGCCGTTGCTACAGACAAGAACCTTGCAATCGCTCTCACGATGATGGTTGGTCCAGCGTTTGCCGCTCTCAGCATCGGTCTTATCGGATCCAAGGCAACTGAGGCAATCGGACGCAATCCAGAAGCAGCTTCCAAGGTACAGACAGCCATGATCCTCACAGCAGCATTTGCTGAAGCTATTGCTATCTACTGTTTGGTTGTAGCTCTTATCCTGAAGTTCGTCGCGTAGTTGTTTTACGTAGCGAATCTTCTTCTCCTTTTAGCACATGGACATCCTTGCCAAGCTTGGTATTCATTGGTCACAGCTCGCTGCGCAAGCAGTCAACTTCACGATTATCGTGACGGTGCTGACGTACTTTGTGTACAAGCCACTCCTCAAGCTTATCGATGAGCGCAGAGAACGCATTCGCCAGGCGATGGAAGATGCTGATCGTATCCAGAATCAGAAGGCAGAGATCGATCAGTTCCGTTTGCAGGAGATGAAGAAGATTGATAGTGAAGCTGGTGCTCTTCTCGAGCGCACAAAGAAGCAGTCGGTGGAGCTAAAAGATCAGATGCTCCAAGCTGCGATGCGTGAATCTGAAAGTATCCTTAAGCGCGGACGCGAGCAGCTCGAAGAAGAGCGTATTCGTGCCTTCGATGAACTGCAGCGCAAGGTAACAACCTTGGCAGTTGTTCTCGCAAGTAAGGTTATCGAACGCGAGTTTACGAAGGAGGATCAAGACCGTTTGACGGCAAACCTCGAAAAAGAACTTCCAAAACTTCTCTCATGAGCACGAGTCGTCTCGCCCCCATCGTGCGCGCATTCGCAGAGCAAGCTCTCACGTTGCCTCAAGAGAAACTTGCTGAGCTCTGTGATAG
>CAYRWT010000009.1:4715-8553 GCA_964428105.1 uncultured Candidatus Peribacteria bacterium | reverse complement strand
CTCTAAGTTTTTTTCGCTCACCCTCCCTTCTTATGTCTACGAATATGTCCTCCGCAATTCTCGCTCAACTCTCTGAGCGTGTTGCATCGTTCCAGCACGGCGCCCAGCGTGAACACGTTGGTACTGTCGTAGAAGTAGGTGATGGTATCGCAAAGATCGAGGGCCTCAGTCACTTAGGATCCTCTGAAATGATCGATTTCGGTCATGGTGTGTATGGTAGTGCATTGAACTTAGAAAAAGACACAGTCGGAGCGATCATTCTCGGCGATGTTACAAAGGTAAAAGAAGGTGACACAGTAAAGGCGATGGGCCAAGTGCTCTCTGTTCCTGTAGGAGAAGAGCTTATCGGTCGCGTCGTTTCTCCTCTTGGTGTTCCAAAAGACGGAGGTCCTTCTATCACCACAAAGAAACTCTATCCTGTGGAGAAAATTGCTCCACGCGTTATCGAGCGCAAGTCGGTCGATACTCCGCTTCAGACAGGTATCACAGCTATTGATGCCATGATCCCAATCGGGCGCGGACAGCGTGAGCTGATCATCGGTGATCGTCAGACAGGAAAGACAGCTGTCGTCATCGATACGATTCTCAATCAAAAGCAGACACAAGCAGGCCCTCGTCCTGTTGTATGTATTTACGTTGCTATCGGTCAAAAGGAGTCAAAGATCGCAAAGATTGTAAAGGAGCTGAAGCAGCGCGGAGGTATGGATTACACAATCGTTGTTTCCGCAGGAGCTTCTGAGCCTGCTTCTCTTGCATACATCGCACCATTTGCAGGAACTGCGATGGGTGAGTATTTCTTGGATCAAGGGAAGGATGTTCTCTGTATTTACGATGACCTTTCTCGCCATGCATGGGCATACCGCCAGATTTCCCTGATTCTCCGTCGTCCACCAGGACGTGAAGCCTACCCGGGAGACGTTTTCTATCTCCACTCTCGTTTGCTCGAGCGCGCAGTGCGCTTAGACGACAAGCATGGCGGAGGATCGATTACAGCTCTTCCAATCATCGAAACGCAAGCTGGTGATGTATCTGCGTACATTCCAACCAACGTTATTTCCATCACGGATGGACAGATTTATCTCGAGTCAGACCTCTTCCATAAGGGTATTCGCCCTGCGGTCAACGTGGGTTTATCAGTCTCTCGTGTAGGTTCAGCTGCGCAGACAAAGTCCATGAAGAAAGTAGCAGGTAAGCTTCGCTTGGATCTGGCTCAGTACAGAGAACTCGCAGTGTTTGCGCAGTTCGGTTCCGATCTCGATGCAGCGACGAAGAAGCAGCTCGATCGTGGTGCACGTCTTACCGAAGTTTTAAAACAGCAACAGTACGCTCCACGTCCGGTAGGGGAGCAGGTCGCGATTCTCTATGCTGCAGTCAATGGTCACCTCGATGAAGTTCCTGTGACAGACATCAAGCTCTTCGAAGATAGGTTCCTTACCGATATGCGTGCGAAACACTATGATGTACTCGGAGTACTCGAGAAAGAGTTACCAAACGATACAGAAGAGACACTCAAGCGTTTAATTTTGGCATTCCGTGATACGTTCCTCCAGGCTCGCTAATCTTTATTTGATGTATGCCACGTAGTCTCCGCGACATTCGGCGCAAGATGAAGGCGGTGCGCTCTACCCGCCAAGTGACGAAGGCGATGGAGCTTGTCGCTGCATCCAAGATGCGTCGTGCTGTGCAGAACGCGCAGTTACTCAAGGCGTACTCCGAGGGAGCTTGGAATATTTTGAACACAGTGAGTGAGGGGAATGTCGGTGCACACCCATTTTTCACACCACGTTCGATTGAAAAGGTGCTCATCGTTCTTGTGACTTCTGATCGTGGCCTCTGCGGAAGTCTTAATACGCAGCTCTGTAAGGCTGCAGGACAGTATCTTCTTCACTTGAAGCATACAGTAAGTTTAAAGAACGTTCGTTTTGCAGCAGTGGGTCGCAAAGCTCAGCAATTCCTCGCACGCACAGGAGCCGATATCGCTGCAGCATTTCCTGCATACTCCAATCATCCGAAGTTTAAAGATATTCGACCATTAAGTAAGCTCGTCTTCTCTTCGTTTGCATCCGGAGAGGTAGATCACGTTGTGCTTATTTACCCGAGATTCGTCTCTCCGTTGGTGCAAGAATCAGAAGTGAAAGTATTGCTTCCATTCTCTGCAGATGAACTACAAAAACTTGCAGAGCAGACTGTTACTCATCGATCGAAACCTTCGAAGGTTCTCCAAAAAGAGCAGAAAGGTGAATATGTTTTTGAGCCTTCTAAAAATGAAGTATTTGACATCGTCTTGCCACAACTGACAGAAATCCAAATCTACCAAGCAATCCTCGAAGCCTGTGCATCTGAGCACTCTGCTCGTATGGTCGCGATGCGCTCAGCATCGGATAATGCTTCCGATATTCTCGATGGATTGACACTGACATACAACCAAACACGCCAAGCGAACATCACAGCGGAACTCGCAGAACTTTCTGGCGCGCAGGCCGCGCTTGGCTAATCTATGGAACAATTTATCGATCTCTTTCTCCATCTCGACCATCATCTTACGACGGTGGTAAGCGAGTATGGATTGTATGTGTATGGAATTCTCTTTCTCATCGTCTTTCTCGAAACTGGTCTTGTGGTGATGCCACTTCTTCCTGGAGATTCATTACTTTTTGCGGCAGGAACAATTGCTGCTCGTGGAGATATGAATGTATGGCTCCTTATGGCGATACTCCTTATCGCAGCAATTATTGGCGATACAGTGAACTACTGGTGTGGTTCGCATTTCGGTAAGCGCGTTCATGCGATGAATTCTCGTTTTATTCGCCGCGATCACCTAGAAGCTACCGAGAGATTTTACGCAAAACATGGAGGCAAAAGTATTATCCTCGCGCGCTTCGTCCCCATCATCCGCACCTTCGCTCCATTCGTCGCTGGAGCAGGGAAAATGCCTTACTCAAGTTTCCTCTCCTATAACGTCATTGGTGCTGTTCTTTGGGTTGGGCTTCTTGTCCCAGCGGGCTACTTCTTTGGAAATATCCCGATTGTGGCTGAGAACTTTAGTGCTGTCATCCTCGGGATTATTTTCGTTTCGATTTTGCCGGGGATTGTGGCGTGGATTCGTTCAAGACTGGCAGTGCAGCCATAATTTGTTCTTCAGTTGCATTTGTAATAGCATCGATAACTGCTGCAATTCTTGCAGCAGTTTCTTGGTCAATAGGAGCGAAGTATAAGTCCTTTATACCTTTACCATTGAGAGAAAGTGCGGCAGAGATTTCTGCAAGACGCTGAATGTCGGCTATAACTTTATCAATCTGAGGAAAAATCTTTTCTGGGCTCTTCACAAAATCAGATCCATGGATAAACCGTATTTCTGGGCCCCTGCTCAATGCCTGATGTACATCTTGTACCGTTTTTAATTCCTTTGGTTTGACGACAAAAGAAGGATGAAGCATATACTTGTGACAGTATCCCTCTTTTATTGTTCGTCAAATTTTCTATAACTCTTGTCTATAAATATCGCTACCAGTAAACATGCAATCGGTGCGATGTGGAGTAAGCCACGAGAGATACCGGTTTGCTTAATCGCTTCTGTTGCTAGAGCGGGAACAAAAGTAAAAATTGCAGTTTGTTCGAAGAAGGCGAGAAGCACGAAGACTGTGAAGAGCCCATACGGAAGACGAAAAACCTCTTGTTTATTGAAAAGAATAATCAATGGTACCAGGATTGGGAGGAACAGCCAGTTGGCTTCGTGGCTCAAGTGGAACCATATAGCGTGCAGCGCCTGAAGATTGAAGGCAATTGTAAGTTCTGAAACGGCTTTTGCATTTCCAAATGTGAGGCCGTGTATTGCTTT
>CAYRWT010000009.1:0-4615 GCA_964428105.1 uncultured Candidatus Peribacteria bacterium | reverse complement strand
GTAAGCGGAAGCGAAAGTGGGTACGAACTCACACCTTCTTTTTGCTGAATATTTTCATTACCAAGAGGCAATTCAAGATCCACTTTTTTTAGCAAGAAATACGCCTTTCCGCGCATGTTCCAGTTATTGAATGCATCATCGTGGTATGTAGGTGTGCCAATCAATACTGCTGATCCTCCAAGGAGTTGAGCTCCGAGGAAGATTCCAAGAATCGAGAGAAGAATTGTTTGTTTCTTCGTGCATTCTACGGAAGGGACAAATACAGAACTTGGTTTTTCAAGTGAGAAGAGTTCTCTGCGCTTCGCGATGATGCCAAGAATCATTGCAATAACAGCATTTGGTACAAGAAATCCATACCACGTGAGAGGAATGATTTTGAGGCTATGAGCGATGAATGCGATGAGTGTAAAGGCTGTAGGTCCGATGATTGCAGACCAGCACCAGCGTTCAGTTCCTCCCAGAAGACGTTGCTTGCCTTCGATGACAACCAGAAGCAGCCAGCCAAAACTTGTTGTGATTGCAATGCTGAGGGTGAAGGCAAGAAGAGAGAGCATGGAGAATTAGAGCGGGAGAGGCCTACCACGGAAGATGAGTGAACCATCCTCAGCAGGACCTGCCAGGATTGTTCCTGGCTCAGTAAGAGGCATACCTTGTAGTGTTAATTGTTGCTGCTCATTCACGCGAAAATCCGGTCGAGCAAAAATTACCCATGTGTCATCTTCGTCGAAGCGATTACTCGGAAGAGATGGATACGTGAGATAGCGAATATTTCCAAGGTACGGCCATTCTTGTGGTGCGATGAAATTGTATCTCTCGCGATCGACAACGAGAGGTACAGCGATTTCTGCAAGACGGTAAAACCCGCCTCGTTCTCGTAGTGTCTGGAATTCAATTGGCGCGAAGACGAAGTCCGTCAAATCTTTTTTGGTGTAACTCAAGAATTCAGCTCCCATACGAAGATCGAAGAGCACCCAGAGAATTCCAGTAGAAAGAAGTATCGTTCGTAGAATCATTCTTTTTCGCTCAATGTATGCATACATCTTTGTTGCTCGAAGAATTACAATTATCAGTAGAAGAAGTAGCAAGATATTAGCAAAAAATGTTGCTGAAAAAGATTGCGGAGGGAGTGTTTGAAAGAGGTGAGAAACTCCAAGTGGCGTCAACGCAAATTGTGGACCCCAAACGAAATTAATAGTGTAGGGAAAGTATCCATCGAATACCCAGAATGATTTGAGCAGTGACCAAAATTTCTCTAGAACATTCCATTGCGTAAATTCTATTGTTGCGACGGTAACAGAGGTATGTGGAGCAACTACAAAGCCTATATGTTTGGGTCCAGATTTCCACGAAGAAAGCTCCGTAAGATCAATTGTATTCACGTGCTTACCTTCATTCATAGTGAGTCGCACAATATTTGGAGATTTTATATTTTCCATAGTTTCTACCCAGGCAAACAGAAGCTCTGTTGTAGTAGGGGCATCAGTGAAAATTTTCACAGCATCAGGAGAAAATTTTCCATCCATGTGTGTCATGACGATTCCGGTGCCGGTTGTTGTTATCAACTGAAGGCCGTTTGGTGACTCTGTGATACTTATTGGTCCGTATCCAGCCCAATTTGCATTTACTTTCCCAGGCTCAAGAGAATAGGTGAGAAAACTTGCGGCCTGCACTGAACGTGGTACGGCAAAAACCCCTCCTCCAGCGACTATCATTGCAATGAGGAAGGTAAAAAATTTCTGCATAGCAGGAGCACTTATACTTCTAGAGCATACTCTATCTCACTTGGTCCGCCACTCACGACTGCTTTGATGCGTCGTACGCCAGCAGAGGAACTTTCTTCTTTGAGAATCTTGAAATTCCCCAGGAGTCCTGTGCGTGCTACATGCGGCCCACCACAAATTTCCTTACTAAATTCTCCCATAGAATACACTTTTACTTTATCTCCATAACGATCTTCAAAAACGCCAATCGCACCTGCTGCTTTTGCTTCTTCGACAGTCATCACATGGAACGAAATTGGGGCATCTGCTTTGATCGCTGTATTCACAAAATCTTCGACAGATTGTATTTGTTCTGGAGTCATTTTTTCCGTATGACAGAAGTCAAAACGCAAACGTTCTGCCGTGATATTACTTCCTTTTTGCTGGATGTGATTTCCAAGAACTTTATGGAGCCCTGCATTGAGTAAGTGTGTAGCCGTATGGAGTTTGGTTGTTTCTGCCGAGTGATCAGCCAACCCTCCTGCAAAACGTTTTTCTGCTCCAGCGCGTGAGAGCTTCTGGTGTTCTTCGAAGGCTGTCTGGAATCCAGCTTCATCGATCGTACATCCCTGTTCTTTCGCCATCTCGCGCGTCATCTCGATTGGGAAGCCATAGGTGTCGTAGAGATGGAATGCATCGATGCCAGAAATGTTCTTCACATTTTTTTCTATGACTCTTTGGAAGTGTTTTATCCCATCTTGCAGCGTCTTACCGAATTGCTGTTCTTCACGCGTAAGAGCTTCCAGAATATTTTGTTCTTTGAGACCAATATGCTCATAAAATCCTTTGTATTGAGCGATAATTACCTGTGCAATTGTTGTACAGAAATTTCCTTCGATACCAAGCTTTTTCCCTGAGCGTACTGCTCGACGAATGATTCGACGCAAGACGTAACCTTGGTCGACATTAGAAGGAAGAACACCATTTGCGATGATGAATGTTGCAGCTTTGACGTGATCTGCGATGATGCGCATGGAAGAAGATTCATTGGATTTTGTCAGTACTTGGATTGCTTTCATGATCGGTTGAAACGCATCTGTGTCATATACACTCTTCACGCCTTGCAGTACACACGCAACACGCTCGAGGCCCATACCTGTATCTACGTTTTGCTGTTTCAGTGGTACAAATGATCCATCCTCCTGCTTGTTGTATTGCATGAAAACATCATTCCATATCTCCATCCATTCTTTGTCGTGTGTTGCTGGATTGCCCTTCGGCTCGCCTTCGCCGACCCAGTAGAACATCTCTGTATCTGGTCCACAGGGACCGGTTTTTCCAGCGGGACCCCACCAATTTTTCTCTTTTGGGAGGAAGCCGATTCGCTCACGAGCAATGCCAAGTGAAGCCCAAATGTTTGCAGACTCTTCATCCTTCGGTGCATCCTTGTCACCTTCAAAACATGTCACAGCGAGACGATCTTTTGGAATGCCGAGAACTTCCGTAAGGAATCCAAAGCTCATGCGGATTGCTCCATCTTTGAAGTAGTCTCCCAGACTCCAGTTCCCCATCATTTCAAAACACGTTAGGTGGCTTGCGTCTCCCACTTCATCGATATCCTGTGTGCGGATGCAAAGCTGTACGTCTGTGAGTCGCTTGCCTCCAGGATGTGATTCTCCGAGGAGGTAGGGGACGAGAGGGTGCATACCCGCTGTGGTAAAGAGCACAGTAGGATCATTCTCTGGTATGAGAGAAGCTCCTCGAATCACGGTGTGATTGTGCTTTTTTTGGAAGAAATCGAGATAGGCTTGGCGAATATCGGCAGTAGAGAGGGGATGCATAATTTGTGAGGAGAGTCAGAGGAAGTATAGCGTCGCTTTTGCATCCTTTACAGGGAACTCTGGCGCAGTACAATGCACCTCCTCACCTTGCTATGGGAATACGTAGTTGGACTCTTCTCGGCATCAAATGCGCTTTTATTATTTTTCTTATTGCACTGCCATCGGTTGTCGATGGCTTGCGCCCACCGCCATGCATTCGTGGGCTTGTTGGATGTGATGAATATGAGGATGGAGATAGTGTGCGAGAAGATGCAATACGAGAGACAAGAGAGTCTACAGATCGTTTTTCTCATGACATCGAGACTTCGGGCAGCGCAAGGACTAGAGATCCGTATTACACAGCAGCAGGAGAATTCAATAATGACTCATATACATGGAGACGGCGATTGGATGGCACGTTCGAACGTGTTCCATTGCATCAACGAACTTCCATACAACAACGTCCTGGGCTTACTACATTTACTAAACGACCATTTGAGCGTGCTACATCAAAAAAAATATCTACTGCGCCGAATGTTCAAGGCAGTAATGCGTCAAAATCTTCTCAATATTCTTCAGTATCGATAGTAGGAGGTAAATCTCTTACAGCAGGGAAAAATTCCATCAAAAAAGGCGAAAATCTTTCAGCGGCGTTATTGCATAGCAGCACAGGGGAATATGTCGCACAAACGGGATGTGTGAATATGTTAACTATCAATCCTTGGTACGGAGAAGATGACGATGTTATTGGTGCGAAATGTTTTCTGGCAGGAGTCTTTGATCCTCTCAATCAAAAAGATGCACCTTGGTGGGAAAACGAGACGAGAACATCATTTCAGTATTGGACATTTATTTTTGCTGCAGGATTTGGGATTCTTCTTGTTCTCATGTTGCTTAGTAGAAGTAAAAGGCAGAGCGAGAAACTAGCATTCTAGACATTGTCTTTTGAAGGGTTTTTTGGTATAATGAAGAGATTTATGACTACGAAATTCCGCCATCGTTTGAAGGATGTTCTTCGGGGAAGTGTCCTCGCTCTCGCTGCGGGGATTATCGTTGCAGCGTTCTATATTCGTTTACCGCATGCGGATGCGCAGG
>CAYRWT010000008.1:0-17200 GCA_964428105.1 uncultured Candidatus Peribacteria bacterium | reverse complement strand
GTAGAACTGTGGCTTGTAACCCTTGAAGAATGGAGTGTGGCGACCACCTTCCTCCTTCGTGAGGATATACACTTCAGCCTCGAACTCTGTGTGAGGCTTGATGGAACCTGGCTTCGCAACAACCTGACCACGCTGGATATCTTCACGCTCGATACCACGGATGAGGAGACCGACGTTATCACCAGCGAGACCTTCATCGAGAAGCTTGTGGAACATTTCGATACCCGTGATGACAGACTTCTTTGTCTCTACGAGACCGACGATTTCAACTTCATCGTTGAGCTTCACCTTACCTTGCTCGATACGACCTGTTGCGACAGTACCACGACCCTTGATAGAGAAGACGTCTTCGACAGACATGAGCATCGGCTTCTCTGTTTCGCGCTTTGGCTCTGGGATATAGGTATCGAGAGTATCGAGAAGCTCCTTGAGTTTTGCGAGACCCTCTGGCTTACCTTCGACAGCCTGGAGAGCAGAACCACGGATGATTGGAGTCTTGTCGCCTGGGAAGCCGTACTTCGTAAGAAGTTCGCGGACTTCCATTTCGACGAGATCGAGAAGCTCAGGATCCTTTACCATGTCGACCTTGTTGAGGAAGACGATGATGTATGGAACGTTCACCTGACGAGCGAGAAGGATGTGCTCACGAGTCTGTGGCATCGGACCGTCTGCAGCAGAACAAACAAGGATGGCAGCATCCATTTGAGCTGCACCTGTGATCATGTTTTTGACGTAGTCAGCGTGACCAGGACAGTCGACGTGAGCGTAGTGACGCTTCGCAGACTCGTACTCGACGTGTGCTGTGTTGATCGTGATACCGCGTGCTTTCTCTTCTGGAGCGCAGTCGATCTGATCGTAAGCCTTCTTCTCACCTTCTGGAGAGAAGTTCAAGGACAACGCTGCAGTGAGAGTTGTCTTACCGTGGTCGACGTGACCGATGGTACCTACGTTTAAGTGAGGCTTGGAACGGTCAAATTTTTTCTGATCAGCCATAAGAGAAGGGGGAAGGAGAGAAAGCTGTCACACTAACGCACCTTCTTGGGTAAGAAAACGAAGGGCACGTGACAGAAAGCCGAAGGATTTTAGAGAAACCGAGTGAAGAGGTCAACTCTCAATATGTTCCAACATTGCGAAATTGTTGGATTATTGAATTGTTCATTATTAACTGTGAGCTATCGTAGCCGTGGAATTATATTAAAGAGAAGGAGCGCGGCCTTCCATGGCCGCATTGTTATAGATTTTTTACTGGCACCATCTGCACCCGTGGAAGGGTGCGCTCCTAATAATAAAATTACAAAATATTTACCAAAACAACCGGGACACGATGTCCCGGCTGCGGAAGATATTCCTTTGAATCCCTTGTTTCCAAACTAGGCTACCTTGCCTCCTCTATAACTCTCTTCTCGCGGATCACATTCACTTTGATGATTCCTGGGTAGGTAAGCTCAGCCTCCACCTTCTTTGCGATATCTTTCGCAAGCTTCTGCTGCCCTAGATCATCGATTTTTCCAGCATCGACGAAGACACGTACTTCGCGACCAGCAGAGATAGCGTAGGCTTTTGCGACACCCTCGAAGCTCTTTGCTGTTTCTTCGAGTTCCGTAAGACGTTTGATGTACGCTTCCATCGATTCTCTTCTTGCTCCAGGGCGAGCGCCAGAGATGGCATCTGCTGCAGCAACGATGAAGGCTTCAGCGGATTCGATTGCGATGTCTTCGTGGTGAGCAGCAACACAGTGGATCACTTCTGGTCGAATCTTGAATTTCTTACAAATTTCTACGCCGATTTGTACGTGCGTACCAGAAACCTCATGATCGAGAGCCTTGCCGATATCGTGGAGAAGACAGCCTTCGATAACAGTCTTCGTATCAGCACCGACTTCCTCTGCCATCGTACGAGCGAGATTTGCCATTTCTACAGAATGCTTAAGGATATTCTGACCGTACGACGTGCGGAAACGTAGGCGACCGATAATCTTGAGAAGATCCTGTGGGTAGCCAGTGATACCAAGTTCCTCTACTGCGCGACGACCGAACTCGAGCATCATCTTTGCGACTTCTTCCTTTACCTTGTTTACAACTTCCTCGATACGCGCAGGCTGGATACGTCCATCTTCTACAAGTCTCTCGAGTGCGAGTTTTGCTACATAGCGACGCACGAGATCGAAGCCGGATATCACAACAGCACCTGGCGTATCATCGATAATGACATCCACGCCAGTTGCGGTTTCAAATGCGACGATATTGCGACCTTCTTTTCCGATAATCTTGCCTTTCACATCATCAGAAGGAAGCTGCACAACAGTTGTTGTTGATTCAGAAGCGACTTCTGCCGCATAGCGATGGATAGCCTCAGCGAGGAGATTTTTTGATTTCTCCTCCACTTGCTCATCTGCCTCTTTCTGTAAGAGTTTTATTTTGTCTGCGAAGAATGTACTGTATTCAGTCTTCAGTTCTTCGCAAATTTGTTCTTTTGCTTCTGCTTGTGTGAGCTTTGCAACAGTCTCGAGAGCTTCACGCTTCTTCTTCGCTGCATCTTTCAATTCCTCTTCGAGAGCTTTGATCTCTTGCTCCTTTGTCTCAAGTCGCTTATGGAAAGCCTCTACTTCTTGTGACTTCTTTTCTAAATTCTTCTCTTTCTCTTCTGTGCGAGAGATATCTTTTTCTAATTGCACACTCATTTGCTGCGCTTCGAGCTTTGCATTCGTAAGGATTTCACTCGCCTTTGCGCGCGCTTCTGCTTCTTGTGCCTTTATACCGCTCTTTACCTCGATAAATTTTACATTGAGGTTCGAAAGCTCTTTCTCTTTTGCATCGATTTGTTGCTGCAAACTCACGGAAATAGATTTACCCTTACTAAAGATCGATTTACCGGCGAAAATACCGATTCCTACTCCAGCTGCAAGCGCGATGATTATTGATAGAAAGTCCATAGTGATAGTTAGGGAAAGAAGAATCCAGATAGAGGATCCCGCTTCGCATCAGACACCGAAATTCTCCTTAATCTATGCTCCTAGATCACCATGAACACTCGCTCAAGAAGAAGCGAGTAACTGTTTTCTGTATGGTGACGAGAGAGATGATAAGCAGAGGGGGAGGTGAGATGACACGTAAGTCGGAAGATATTCGAAGTGTACATGAAGATAGTTTATGTGATTGAATTCATAGTTGCATCAATAGAATAACATGACAATATAGCTAATTTCCTATGGTAGTTCTATGGAGAGACAGAACTTCTTTCGTGGCCTATAGAAGAGCAAAAAATTCAATAACTGCAATGAAAGTATATTCACCATATTCCATGCTCTCTCAGATGGGTGTTGGATAGTTTGCCTATGCGCATACTCTTTTTCCTCTTCAGTCTCCTTCTCTTCATTATCCCTAGTACGACGCATGCTCAGGTCGCGATCTCTGAAGTGATGTGGATGGGTAGTGACCTCAGTACATCCGACGAATGGTTAGAAATTACACTCATACCCTGCGTCTCTCCTTGTGATGATGATCCGATAGACCTCTCGAGTTGGCGCCTGACCTACCTTAACTCCAAGAATGAAGAGGCTTTGATATTGCGTTTTGCAACAGGGACATTCATCTCTCAGGGTGTGCCAATAGTCATTGCCAGTCGCTCAAGTGCCAATTCTCGTTTACTTGCTGAGCCTGCGATTGTGACGAATGCTCTTACGCTTCCAAATACGAAGCTGCTGTTACGTCTCTACGATGCATCAGGAAGCCTTATCGATACGGTTGATGATGGAGTAGGTACACCATTTGCTGGAGCAAATCCTTCTGGTACTGGTGCGAAGGCGAGTATGGAGAGGATTGATCTAAAAATTTCTGGGAATATCAAAGAAAATTGGAAGACAGCGGAAACGAGTTCCGGATTTGATGTAGGATTTTCACTCCTTGGGACACCAGGTTCACTTGGAGTGATACTTCAAGAAGATGATCAAGCAGAAGGTTGTAGTGACCTAACTGGAGAAGAAAACCACTGTGATACTACAGTGATACAGACAGGTGCAGTTGTTACTGGAAGCTCTAGTAGCCAAGCATCTTCCACTGGAATACTTATTTCACGGTTAGCATCAGAACAGAATGAATCAACTATCAAAGATGCCTGCAAAGTCTCGATGGATGGTTCGTATCTCTGAGCTGCTGCCAAATCCAATCGGAGATGATACACTCTATGAATTTATTGAACTAAAAAATTATTCAAATTATTCCATACTTCTCTGCGGAGTATCTATCGATACAGGAGACCATACAACCAAGTTTTTACTCGATGATTATATTCTCAGTCCTCAAGCATTCCTTAGTCTGGAAAGGCCAAGGACTAGGGTCACATTGGGGAATGAAAAAGGGAAAGTTCGATTGGTTTCCAGCCTTTCTGGTAACCTGAAAGTTTTGGATGAGGTGATCTATGACCAGTCGCAGGAAGGGTGGTCGTATGCTCGTACGGATACAGAGTGGTGGACATGGACGAAGAGCCCTACTCTTGGGGCTAAAAATCGATTTGATACTGGCGTGATTGCGTCCAGGTTTCATAGTGATGGTGTGATACTTTCTTCTCTCCTTCCAAATGCTCCTGCTTCGGATAGTACAAGTGAGTGGATTGAGCTAAAGAATACAAATTCTGAATACCGTTCACTTGTAGGCTGGAAGCTGTTTGAGACTAAGATGAAAAAGACAGTTTCACTCGATAATTTTTCCATAGTTCCAGGATCTACTCTTCGTCTCTGGAGTAGTGAAACGAAGCTACAACTCCCGAATGCTGGAGGGAAAATAGAGCTCCTAAATCCGTATGACACAGTCATTTCGACTATAGAATGGCCGGAGGCCAAAGAGGGGAGTATCTATCATGCATCGGAATTTTTTAGCGATACTCTTAGCGCAAAAGCAGCGAAGGTGCTCGATGGAGATACCTTCATTGCAAGCTTTGATGAAGTCTTTGAAAAGAAGTTTGGTTTTCGAGAGATTTCCATTCGTCTCATTGGCATCGATGCACCAGAGATAGCTCACGATGGAAAGAAGGCACATGAATATTCTTTTGAAGCAAAGGAGAATCTCCGAGCCCTGATAGAAGGGAAAAATATTGAACTAGAGTTTGGTTCAGAGAAGTATGATGCATATGGTCGCCTACTTGCATATGTACACACAGATACATCGCAGATAGTTCAGCTGCTCATTTTGAAATCTGGCCTGGCACAGGCGACGAAGGAATTTCCTCACCTCAAGCAAGAAGAATTCCTGAGTTTCGAAACGATGGCAAAAGAGAAGGAATTTGGGACTTGGTCATCCAAGCCATATGCATTGAGTGGAGCTCTCATTACGGCGAAAATTCCAGAGAATCAAAGTTCACTGAGTATCAGCGGCGCTATCCTCAGTAATCTTAAGAATGAATACAGGAATCAAAAAATTGTCATTACAGAAGTCTATGCTTCGCCTAAAACTGCACTCCAGGCTTCTATTCAATCTTTTGCAACACTCGAGATTCCACATGACATGCTGAGTTCGCTGCGCTGGGAAGGAAAAGAGTGGATAGAGGTGAAAAATCTTTCTGATACTTCATTGAACCTCAAGGGTTGGATACTGCGAGCAGGCACAGGTGCGAATCTGCGTGAACGAGTGATTGAGCAGGACATTCTTATTCTGCCGCGATCGTACGCACTCCTCGATATCAGTGATTTTCATCTGCAACTCAGGAATGACGGAGCCCTACTGGAACTGCTAGATCCAGAAAGCGTCGTAAGAAATGCTGTGGTGTATCCAAAGCTCTCAAAGGGGCAATCGTACTCTCGTCGTTCACCTGCAGGGAAAAGTTTTTGTATTACAGAGAGCCCTACACCGCTCAAGGATACGAGGTGTACGGGGAAGGTAAAGAAAAAGAGGAGAGGAAAATAATTTACTCCCCATAACTTTATTTTTTATGTTGGATTTTCTGCACATTATCGATCCGGGTCCGGGACACTTGTCCAAAGCTGCGGAGGTTCTGAGCTCATCTCTGGCTGCGGTCGTTATTGCATTTTGCATCTTTTCTGGAGATTTTGTGGTACGAAATTTGATGTTCGATCGGGGTCCGGGACGCAACGTCCCGGCTGCGTTTGTTGCGAGAGAATCTCTGACTGCGGCTACTGTGAGAGGATTGCTTGGTGCGGTCGCTATGAATGTATCTCTGTTTGTAACTGTTGTAATCCTTGTTACAACGATTGCTTTGCTCGTTCTAATCATTGCAATAAATTTCTACTTTCTGCATCTAGGAAATTCCTCTCTCTACTTCCCGCAGCCGGGACACCGTGTCCCGGCATAACCAATCTTTTTTATGCCGCAAATCCATTACGCACAATCTGGCGTTTTTCACATCACAACTAAGACGCAGAATAATATTCCATGGTGCACGATCGATGGTGTACCAGATCTACTCATTTATCACCTCTCTGCCACAAGAGAAATCTATGGTGCACAGCTCCATGCTTTTTGCATTTTGCCGACACACATCCATTGCATCCTTTCTCCTGGCTCAAAGGGTGTTAGTAAATTCATGCAGTCATTTAAGTGCAATACAGCGAAGGCTGTGCAGAGAAAACTTGGTAAAGAACATTTTTCCTGGCAAGCAGGTTTCTTTGATGAGCGCATCCGAGATAGTAAACAGCGCTCTATTGCTATTGCGTATGTTCAGGGCAATGCGATGAAGCATGGATTAGTGCGTGAGATTCTGCATTGGCCATGGACATCTCTTCGTCATGCATCAATTCTGGATCCTCTAGAGTTTTGGTAGAGTGTATATTTTCCAAGGTTGGTCCGGGACGCGGCGTCCCGGCTGCGGAATACTATGAACGATATTGGGCATCCATTGGGAACACCATAAATAATGCAAATGATCCACGCGAAATAGTATGAACTATGTCATCCTCCGACTGTGAAATTATATACAATGTATGAATCTCGATTTGTAATCACAATCACAACGACCGCAGCCGGGACACCGTGTCCCGGTTTATTCGTATCAAAATGATACGATTATCATAGGGTTTTGATACGAAAGAAAATCTTGATTTTTGGATATTTTTGGATAAAATATGGATATACTACATTTAGATTCCAATACTGGCAGGCATATCGAGCATCACTCTCCTCTAGATAGGCGACGATGTATGTTCGGCGGTAGTATGAAAGAACTAGAGAAGATAGATAATCTTCAGGCAAAGATCGATGCCTTTCGTCCTTTTAGTAAGGAACTCCTTTCATTGTGGCAAGAGAGACTTCGCATTGATTGGACATACAACTCTAATGCTATCGAGGGTAATACACTGACGTACGGCGAGACAGCTTTTTTTCTGCGTGAAGGACTGACATCCGAAGGAAAGCCGCTCAAAGACTATTTGGAAGCAAAAAATCATGCAGAGGCAATTGACTATTTGCATGCAGTGGTTCAATCGAAGCAGAAGCTTACAGAGGGTTTTATAAAAGCCCTTCATTCCTTACTCATGCGAGGCATTGAATACACTCTTGCAAAAGGTGCGGATGGAAAACTCATCCAGAAAGCATTCAGTGCTGGTAAGTACAAAACTCAACCGAATCATGTTCTCACATTCTCTGGTGTGATACACAAATATACCGAACCAATCAAGGTACTAGATGAAATGCAGGAACTTTTAGTATGGCTTTCACAACATAGGAAATTGCATCCTGTGCAACGCGCTGTTTTCTTTCATTATTCTTTCGTTTGCATCCATCCCTTCGATGATGGGAATGGTCGTATGGCGAGGCTCATTATGAATCTCCTACTCATGCAAGCCGGTTACCCACCATGCGTTGTACGCAATAGTAAGCGTAGAGAGTATTTACAGAGTCTCGAGCACGCAGATACCACAGGATCCATCGATGAATTTTTACGTTGTATTGTTCATGAATTGCTGCAGACTCAGGAGACAATGTTAAAGATACTCGAGGGTAAAGCTTTACCACCGATCTTTAGTGAGAAACTCCATCGCTCTGCACGTAGGGAGTTTATTCTGAAGGCAATTGCTGAAGATACGCTTTCTATCGGACAAATCTTGGATCGTGTACCTCGTATCAAGAGGCCGACCTTGAAGAATGACCTATTTGCTCTAGTGCGCACACATATGCTTCGGAGGAAGGGAAAAGGTAAAGGTGTTATCTATGAGCGTATGGGTTAAATTCTTGCCAGAATTCATATGCGTACGCTACAATGTACGTATGAAGAAGTTTATGACAGCAACAGAGGCGAGAAAGAACTTCTATGCTGTTATCGATGCAGCGAAAGACCCAGGTGTTGCGGTAGCGATTACACATGATGGAATTCCGAAGGTCGTTGTCATGTCCTTCGAGGAGTACGAAGGATGGCAAGAAACAATGGAAATAATGGCTGATCCTGAATTGGATAAGGATATTCGAGAGGGGATAAAGGAAATGAAAGAAGGCAATTTGCACAAGGATACGATTAGTCTCGATGATCTAAAGAAAGAACTTGGGCTCTAAAGTATGTATAGAATTGAGATAAAAAATAAGGCCAAGAAAGACATAGTATCGCTCCCCAAAAGAGAACAAGAGCGTGTCATGGCAGCAATCAATGTGCTTCGTGAGAATCCTTTCGCAGGGAAGAAACTTGTAGGAGAATATGAAGGTGCTCGCTCTCTACGTGTTTGGCCATATCGGATCATCTATGTCATTTATGAAGAAATAGTAACAGTACAGATTTTGAGAGTAGGACATAGGCAAGGAGTCTATAAATAGGCATTCTATAAGCCATTTTCTATGCTATTTGTATCTATGTGGTATCACGTGAATATAGCCCAAGAAAAGATCAATTTCTCTATTCTATGTTTATTGCTAAATACTATAAATAGTTATATAATATTAGTCTATGAGTTTAAATGCTCCATCAGGCGGTGCTGAACGTCCAAAGGAAGAGATTCGATGGGATGATTTGCGTGCGTATTTGGGACATCTTCTTCAAAAAAATCCTCAAACAACTTCTCAGCTTCTCTTAAGCATAGACAGGTTGGCAAATGATGGCCATTTCACTCCTGAAGGGTTCGCAGCTATTCTTGCAGAAATAGATAAATGCAAGCCTGAAGTGGGGGTGGTTAAGTTACATCAAGAAGTATGGGCTACGGTGAGGAATATTGTGATACTTTTTCGCCATTTCGCTAGAGGTAAGACTTTGGATGATTTTAAAGATCCTGTCATTCGACAAGCATGTGAAGGAGTATATAGATTTTATACTGACTGGCTTGCGACAAGACATGCAGCGCCTGTTGCTGCAGCTGAACCTCCGCCTCCAATGTCAGAATCAAATTCTCCTGAAGCAAGTGGGTCCGATGCTGGAGACTCAAAAGATGTAACTCCAGTAGCTGAAAAATATAGATTTCCTGAAGAAAAAATAGAAAAATTTATTCCGTTGTTTCAGCGTGATTTTCCTTTAGATGCAAAACCTATGAAAACATTGCGTCAACCTTTTTCCAAAGAAGAACTTATAGACCATTATCATAGCTGGATATTGGCTATTAGAGAGTTGAATTGTGATGGACAAAGAAAACAAGAATATGCTCTTGGTCTCAATGAACTTTTTGAAGGTAGTGGTATAACTTTGCGAACACCTGAATATATTATCTCCTCTTCACCACTCCCTGCGAATAAAGCTCGTATCACGAGAATGGCTGGTTTGAAGCAAGCAGGACGAACAATGTGGAAATCATTTTTGGAGAAAATTGGCATAAAAACCGCAGCTTCAGTTACGGCAGGTGCTATAACAGCAACTTCTCAGTCTTCTCCTTCGGCAACTTCAGAACCAAATAATGCCGCCAAATCACCAGAGTCATATTGGAAATACTATTCGCCAGTAATGCCTGGTTTCAATTTTTATCCAGTTGCTTCCGCACCTGCTAAAGCATCACTTCACGCTCCAGAAAAACATGGAAAACACACTCATGTGATGAACCTAAAGTCACCTGCGGCGCAAAAAGTGAGTCTTTCAGCCTATCACAGGATGCAACAGCTTCTCGGTGGTGGGGCAGCAGGGATGTTCACACTCGCTACGTTAGGCTTGGGTCCCGTTACTCCTGTGAAAGCTCAAGAACATGTTCCAAGTGCTCCTGCGCCACATAGCGAAAAAGCAGATGCACATGGTCATGCAAAGGCAGAGGTAAAAACTGAAGCGAAAGTCGATAAGGAACATCATGAAAAGCCTAAAGAAAAAGCAGATGCAGGACATCATTGAGTTTTGTGGAGTAGATCGACATTTGTTCAAAATCGATTTTTTTGCTATAATAGGAAGATTTTATGAAACACACAGCAGATCATCACAACGCTATTTTAGACCCAGACACTCTGCTTGCTGTGGATACACAGTCAGCGAATACTCTTGCGACTGTTCACAGACATCAGGCTGATACGAGGGGAAAAATCAGAAAATTTTTTGATGTTACAAGAAGCTCTGTAGTACAGGGTCTTGGCTTTGTTAGCGAAGAGCAGCAGTTACAGAATGATGCAAAAAATCGGATCAAAGAAAAGAAATTGACTGGCAAAGCAGCAGATGCTGAGCTGGCTGAAGCACAGCGTCTTACAACGCACGATGAAGAGATCACTGCATACAAACCCGAAGTGCATGTTGCTGGCAAGAAAGCAACAGTATCGCTCGATGCTTCCAAATTGGAAGCTTCTGTGAAAGGACTTGTCTTCCCCTCTCCTCCTCCTTCTTGGCTTGGTAAACAAGCTGAATTTTCTCTTGCAAAGCTGACTTATAACCAAGTTCAAGAATTGGCAAAAGACCCAACTGTTCTTGCGACTGTTACTGCTGCTACTGCCTTTGCAGATCTAAAGACAAAGTTAGGTATAGAACTTGATTCTAGTTCTATAATTGCTGTACCTCCCACAACTGATGAATTGAAGAAGATTATTCTTTATGCACTCATCCAAGAAAGTACTCTCGCTACATCACTCGGTGGTGAAGCTGGTGGTGTCGTTTCTCAGGCGAATGTGCACCGTGCTATGGATATGGCATGTAAGAATCCAGACCTTCTAAAAGAATTGAGTTCTCATGGACATAGCGAGTCTGTAAAGAAGTTAGATGCACAAAAAAATATGCTTGGGAATCTTCTCTGGATCAAAAATTTAGCAACAACAAGTCATATTGATTTGCAATATTCGTACACCAAGCTTCCCGATCAGATCAATAATATTCGTGAGGATATGAACTATATAGAAACACATAGAACAGGAACTGCGGCATGGACACCTTTTACCAGCGGTTTTCCTAAGTGTGATTTACTGAATAAGCCTGGTATTACTTTTCATAGGAATGCAGATCGAGCTATTGACCAGCTGTACGCTTATGAAGAGAGTTTAGAAAAACAGATGCAATATGCTGAGAAAATTAAATGGCATCTTCAGGCGGTTGAGGATTTTGCTGATGATGCAGAAATTAAGACAGGATTAACAGGTTCTGGCGCACATTTTGGTTCTACTCCTAAGAAAGTTGATGAGATACCTGCAGGATTTAATCCTATTTCTCAGGTCGATAAATGGATCTCTGCCTGGAAACTCAAGGCTACACCTGCTGAGTACGATACCGCCATTCATCATGCAGAGGAGGAGGCAAAAGCTGCAAAAGAAGGTAAGGGACAAAAGGTAGGTAAGGAGGCGGTACTCGCGATCTACAAGAAATATTATGAGAAGTACCACGTTCCTCCTCTCTCAGGACAAAAGGCCGAGCAGGCTGCGATCGCTCTCTTCGTAAAACAGTCCGTGACGAAAGAAGAGCGAGAGCATACAGATGAAGTAGTAGATGAAATGTTGGGTGATAAGAATGGTGTACTAGATGCTGCTGTGAAGAATACAAAAGAACTCTTCAATGGTAGTGAGCATGACATGGTCATAAATCTTGCGAAGTCACTGAAGATAAAAACTAATGCATGGAAAATGGGTTCTATAGAAATAGGTGCTCGTGTCTTGCAATCGGAGCAAAAGCTACGTCCGAAGTGGCAAGCTGCTACATACGAGCAGCAGCTCACTGCATTTTGGTCTCTACGCAAACTAGTGGAGAATGGAGCGCTTACAAATAGCACATTTGTCCGTGCACAGATGAAGGAGCTCGCACACTTGATCCAAGGTGAGTGGTACTTGCGCTTACATCTTGCTACTGAGCAGCTCGAGAAGAAGGACAAAGCAACAGCCCTGACAGAAGATCAGCAAAAGAGCATAGAGGCTTCGAAAAATCTCGCTGTTCGCAGAACGCTCTTCTCAGACTTCCTTGCCGCAGACCTAGATGCAGTTCCAGCGTACAAGCCAAAAGTAGAGCAGGCTGTATCGAAAGCACTCGAGAAGACTGGTAAGTGGCGCAGGAAGATCCTCGGTGCTGGTCTTGCAACTGGTAAGAAGGGAGTAGAATTCACTGGAAAAACTCTGAATGTCGGAAAGAATGCTGTCACAGGAACTGTTGGTGGTATATCCCGCTGGACAATAGGAAAGATCAAGTGGGCTTTTACTCCAGGTGGAGGTGGAGCAGCTGATCACGGTGGAGGCGGTGGACATCATTAATTTGTAAAAACAAATGCACACACACAACTTCCAACACTGGCTCCTACAAAATTCTTTCTCTGAGAGAGAGGGGAGAGAGTGCTTTGATAGTTTAGAAACTCCAGGATCGCGACCAGCAAATACTGCTGAACGTGGGGTCACTGAGGGCGTACACAACATGCTTCTTCGAGGAAAAGAGTATCTTGAAAATCCTGAAATTCAGGAAGTGAAGAAGCTCTATGCAGATGTGATTACATCGAAGTTTCCAGAGCTGGATAACCCTGTCGATAAGACGAATTTCTTTGCGTTGCTCTATGACCGAGTGATGCCGAAAGAGGAACAAACACGTGAGGTAAATGGACATTTTAAGAGAGCAGGAGGAACAAATGAGTATGGAAACTTATGGAAAATTGCTGGAAGCGACATAGCAAACCCTTGGAAAATTCAAAGTGAAACTTTGAAGCCAGAGCAGCAGAAAATGATGGGTGATGTTCGGCGTGCATTCAATGACTTTCAAACCAGTGCAGCTCCAGGTGAGCGAAATCGTCCTGTCATTCCTGTAGAAGCACTGATACTCAATGTCCAAAAATTTAAGGACTGGAAGAGCAATCTCGATGCCAAACTGCAAGCAGTCAGTGTTCGTGTGCAAACAACACAGAAAAATGATCCGATGAAGGGGAGTGGAGAACTTCTTTCTACGGAAGAATACTTCCTCCTTCTTAGTCTTCTCGCAGAGGGAAAACAGGATGATGTGAATGATCTTTTGAAGTTTGCAAAAGATCCAGGCACACCAGAAGAGAGGTTTACTGATGCAGAGGACCGACAGCAGGTTGTTTCTCCTGCCATGCGTTTACGAAAGGCTCTATGGGAAAAAGTAGGAGTTGATCGCGAAGGAGCAAAAAGTTCTGTTCCTGAAAAACCTTCTCGACTCGATGCACTTGCGAGTCGCAGGAGAGACATACTCCTTCCAGAGATGGGTCCAAATGCACTCCTCAATCAATTTGGTATTCACCTCGGGCATTTGCGTCATGCGTATATTTGCGAACGCCAGAGTCCAGTGACATCGAAACCTGGGGAGTCGAAAAGCGCAACACCAGAAGCAGCACTATGGCCAGAGAATCCTATGCTCCTCCATCAGTTCTTGCTTCGAAGCAATGTTCCACAGACGGTAGCAGGCGACTACATACAGTCAGGAGATGGAAATAAAGATTTTCTCGAAGCACTGCAGTATTACTTTGGAGATGAAAGCATGCGCCAAGGTGCAGTGCAGCCAAAATTCTCAAAAGAAGACACTCGTGCTGTCGTAGCACTGATCAGTGAGAGTCTTCGTCTTTCTGATTCCTATGTCATCAATGTGCGACAGGAAGTGAAAAAACTTCAAACACAGCTCAATCTCGGCACAAAGATCGAGAATTATGGTGGAGATATTTGGGAGTATTTGAAAGATGTAAAGGAACATCCTATTGGTTCTGCACTTCTGGCAGTCGTCGGTGTCATAGCACTCAAGAAACTCTGGGGAGCAACTTTAGGAAAAGATCAGGCGACAAATCGTCCAATTACAAATTTCCTTTTACAAGCTGGTGTCATCGTAGGTGCTGCAGAGCTCTTCTATCAACACAAAGAAGGGAAATCATTGGTAGGAGCTGTGATGCAGAAAGTAGATGCCATGCGCGGAAAAGAACTTTCACTCCCAGCTGGAGAACGCACCCTTGGGAAACTCTGGGCAAATGAATGTAAGCTTACGGATTCTCATCAGAGAGCAGCGCTTTCTCTTCTCGAAGAGCAGCCTACCGATAAGGTATTTGAATGGTATCGTGATGTAAAAGGACAGGATCGTACTGGTGTGAAGATGAAGAAACTACCATTCTCCATAAAGAACAAATCAGAGATATTTGGGCAAAAATCGGATGAAGAAATCTCCGAGATTTTCTATAAAGCCTTAACAAAATTTTTCGAAAATCGAGGTGCTGCAGTAAAGACATACCCTTGGATGAAATTTACGAACCCGGATGATGCTGCGATAGGAGAAGAGTATCTTCGAAAAACGTATATCGAGAAAGGCTGGTTTAAGTACATTGCTACGACTCTTGTACGCGAAGTAAAGTTAAGTGATGATGGCAGCAAGATTGTTGAAGCTCTTGAGAAAAATGGAGAATTTCAAGCAACACTCCAGCAGAATCCTGCGTTGTATAAACAGTGGATGGTCTTTCGAGTCGAGCTCATCCGAGAATCGAAGAAGACTTCGGATGCAAAATTCCCGATGTTCTATATCTTCACAGGAGAAATGGACGAAGGTATCGCTACAAAAATGCAGAACAATGATGCGTGGTTACGTTTCCTAAAAGATGCGAAACGTTGGACTGATACGAAAGTTGAGGGTACGAAGAATGTTCTAAAAAAGACTATTCAGATTGGTGGGGATTCTTGGGAGATTGTAGAAGAAGCAGGAGGAGCAATATTGCAGAAAATTGAGACGCCAGGGCAGACAGTAGTAGATGGTGTTGGGATAGTGGCGAATGCTCCGAAATATTTTTATGATACAGCTAAGAAAACATGGGAGCTTTTAAATGAAGGAGATCGTGTAACTGGACCTATAGCAGATAGCGCAATTACTATCACTGACGCAATGGAAGCTCAGGCAAAGGAAGTTATAAAAAAGTTGAAACATTAAAATTATTCTCCAAGCACATAATTTTATTTGGTTAAGTTTTTTATATTGGAACAACAAAAAGGAATGAGAATCTTTTTTCTATTTAGTATAAATTTCTACTCACTACACACACTGAACTACTCACTCATTTAATGCTTTCCTTTGCAGCTACCACCACACCAAGGTCCTTTTTCACATGATGGTTCCATCGTCGTTCGTGTCCTCGTCTCCTGTCCTGCACATGTCCTATGTACAGTTTCGCGGATAAATGTCTGATTTACTGTGACACCTGGGAGAGGTGCGCGAATAGCACGCCATATATTTTGTTCACTGAGTACTGTTCTTACGATATTCTCTTTCTCTCCTGCTAATTGCCTCAATTGCTGAACATCATTTGCTCCAGTAGCAGATCCAGTAAATCTTCCTACTCTTGGACCATTGATGTCAACGATAGTAGTACCAGCTGAAGTTGGGATATACGTCGTGGAGATTAGGCTTACAGCTCCTCGCTCGATAGAAAGAGTGGGTTGGCATACTGGTTTTACCACAGGGCTGGATGCACGTATTACCGTTGTTGTCGCACAAGCTTTATCGGAGTAAGTCTGTGTGGTACTAAAGAAATTCTGAGCTGATGTTGTATTTGTTGCCGCAGGGAGAGTCGTAACAATAATTGGCGCTTGTACTGGAGCAGAAGTAGCACTACCACAGCAATTAGTATCGATCACACCACTCGCGATAATATTGCCCGTTGCTGGAAACGTTAGCCTTGTCTGCGCCTGCGCAGAGTTCTCTACTGCCACGAGTCCTGCTACTGCAGCCAATGCGCCACCGAAGTACTTCCGTGCTCTTGTCATAACACCACCAGACTTCTTGGGAGAAGTAGTTTGTACCTCTGGAGCGGTGTTTTGAGGGAAGGAGTTCATAGGCAGAAGGGAAGGGGGGTATTCATGAAAATACATTTATTATCGTGACCTGGAAGAGCCACGACCCGGAGGGCAGTATGGTTTAGGAGGATTAGGTTTCGAAGGAGGACATACTTTCTTTGGAGGAGGGCACTTTGCTGCAGCTGGTGCTCTATAGGTAGGTGCTCTACTCACTCCTGCAGAGCGCACAGGATGACTCTGTACGACTGGTGGCATAATGCGTGGTGCAAGTGGTGTTATTCCTCGTGAACCTCCACCTCCCATGAAAACGACGCCACCACTTCGCGCTGGAGCATAGCCACCTTGTACGGTGTTATAGACATTTATAACCGGAGGTGGTGGGCATTGTTCTTCTATTACTGTGCGACAGACATTTGTAACATTGAGCACGAGATTTGGCTGTGCTTGCCATACTATGTTCGTACTAGCATCGGCAGCTGGCTTCACTGTAGCGAGATATGTTCGGTAAGCATCGGCAGCCTCGACACTATTTGTCGTACACGTTTGAACAGCCTTGAAATCGCCCGTATGGATTTTTAGTGTTCCACCAGCGAGCACTTTGCCGTTACCATCACAATCTTTTCCAATGATTGTTCTTCCACGCAAGAGTGTGACTCCTTCATCAGAGATAGCGAGGTCTGCTGCTGCCTTTACTGGTGCACCGGCTACTGCAAGCATCGTGCCTGCAACGAGTCCCTGAAATCCTCTTTGTATACGAGCAGGCAAGCTTTTGCCTCGGAGCACTGTTTCTTGGCGTGCTGGTTGTTCTACTGGCGTAGATCGCTCCATAGAGGGATAGGGGTAAGTAAGGAGAGTAATTATCCTCCAAATTATAAAAATGTCAAGAAGTCTTAATTTGGCTATTGGTAGAGCTTTATAACCAGGAGCGCGGCCTTCCATGGCCGCATTGTTGAAATTTTAGATAGCACGGTCTGCACCCGTGGAAGGGTGCAGCTCCTTTGTAAATTCGATTACTCACTCATTTCAAGTCTCCTGCTACAATCATCCTCGATGACACCAGTATCACCCAAAATCGGTCAAGAAAACCCTCATATGGCAGAGGAGCTCTATGATCTGATGATGGAGCAGATCGA
>CAYRWT010000007.1:0-18192 GCA_964428105.1 uncultured Candidatus Peribacteria bacterium | reverse complement strand
GTTGCAGGTCTTGCTCAGGCTTTTACGAAACAGGGTTATGACGTGAAGGTACTGACGTATGCTGCAGCCAGTAGTATTAGTAATGAAGAAGGATATCTTGTGCAGAGAGTTTCACGAGCGGGAGGACCGTTTGCTCGATGGTTTCGTTATGCATGTGCTTTGCGGAAACTTTGCACGCAGGAAGCGTGTGTTATTGCACTCTCTTCTGTGAGTGTGGGGATTCCATTATTTTTTTCAAGAGTGCGCTCAAAGAAACTCCTTCGACTTGGAGGAGAGTTTTTCTGGGAGAGGGCAACAGATGCAGGTATAAATATTTCTTTGCGTGAATGGATGCATACAGCAAATATTTTCCATAGATGCTGTCGTGCTATGAGTCGTTGGATTCTTATGATGTTTGATGGAATTATTTACTCTACGCAGTTTCAAGCTGACCTGCATCGAGACGTATTCCAGCTTGCGGTACCTTCATACGTCATTGAAAATGTTTCTCATTCTGAAACCCCTACTACACACTTCGCACATACTCCATTTCGTTTATTGTTCTTAGGAAGACTTGTTCACTTTAAGAATCTTACTTCCCTTATTTACGCCCTAGAGCAACTGCCACATGCAACACTGGATATTGTTGGCGATGGGCCGTGCTTTCAGAAGCTATATACCCTTGTTTCTACATTGCAACTTGAAAAGCGTGTGCAGTTTTATGAGCCTGTTTCTGGGAAAGAAAAATCTATTCTCTTTTCACGATACGATCTTCTCGTATTGCCATCACTAACAGAACTGAGTCCACATACTGCGCTCGAAGCGCGAGCAAGTGGACTTCCAGTTCTTCTAACGGAGGAGACGGGGATTACTGGAGAACTTCCAGGCATTCTTCTTCGCAACCTTCGTACGCCTGCCACTATCACTTCTTCTATTCAAGAAGTTATCAATCGCTACTCTGAAATTGCAGAACAAGCGTCTCTACCACTTCCTGAGCGTACGTGGGGAGATATCGTACATTCTTGGCAGAATATTTTGGATCTATGAAGAATCTTCTGATGATTTCTGGCGATCGTTCAATACTTTCTGGTCGTACAGGGGGCCCGTTTGAAACTACACTTCGAGGTCTCGCTGCACACTTCGATCATATCTCTGTTCTGTGTCCACGAGTACGGGGATCGAAGAGATTAGAATTTCTTCCAAATGTCATCCTGCAATCTTCGCCTTTTCCCCTCATTTTCCAGCCATTGTGGATTTTCTTTCATGGGCTTCAATTGGAGAAAGAACAACATTTTTCCGTTGTTACTGTTCATGAATACCCGCCCTTCTACAATGGATTTGGTGCTCGCTTCCTTATGAGATATTTGCATATACCGTTTGTTGCCGAGATTCATCATCTCGTAGGAGAGCCTACGGCAGCTTCTTTCTCTGAGTGGTGTGGAAGAATGCTATCTAAGTTTGTAGTACCTTCTCATCTCAATAGATTTTCTGCAGTGCGTGTTGTAAATACTGTTGTTGCAGATACTCTCATTGCACGTGGTGTGAAGAGAGAAAAAACTCATGTCATTCCATCGTTATATCTTGATCGAACTGTTCTAGTGCCAGATGCTACGATTCTGAAAAACTATGACATCGTGTTCTGTGGAAGACTTGTAGCAAATAAAGGTCTCTTCGAGCTTCTCGATGCAGCTGCTGCTCTTCCTGATCGGGCACTCTTAATTATTGGAGATGGTCCATTACGAGAGTGTGTGGAGCAGAGAGCAAGAGAGCTGAATATTCTCCATCGAGTAACATTTGCTGGTTGGTTGCCTTCTCAGGCTGCAGTGATACAAGCATTACAATCCGCAAGGGTTTTTGTGATGAATTCAAAAAGTGAAGGTGGTCCGAGAGTTCTTGTCGAAGCGATGGCACTTGGGCTTCCTGTCATTGCTACATCGGTTGGCATCGTTCCTTCGATTCTTCGAGATGGCGAGAATGGAATACTGACAAATGGCAATGCAGAGGATCTTGCTCAAAAACTTCAATCGTTACTTGAAAATCCAGCGCAGCAGCAGAGTATTGGCTTGGCAGCTCGATCGGTTATTGATGTATTTGATAGTCGTCGTACACTTTCTGGATATGCAAAATTTCTTTTAGAATGTAAAAATCTTCCCTCTCTTCAGTCGTGAAACTCCTCTTTATTACACAGAAGCTTCATCAACAAGATGCTTTTGGCGTGCTCTGGATCGAGGCACTTCGCCGAAAAGGCTATGATGTGCATGTTCTTTGTCTTGAGCGCGACATCAGTTCCTCATTCTCTTTTCCTGTTACTTCGATGGGAAAGGAGCGAGGAGCTCCGAAATTGCAGCAGATTTTGAATTTTTTCTCTGTAATCATGCAAGAAAAGTATGATTGTGTGTTTATTCATATGAGTCCTGTGTGGTATGCATTTGGTTTCTGGTATTGGTTATTCAAAGGGATTCCTGTGTATCTGTGGTACACGCACTACAAAATGCAGCTTGGAGTACGACTCTTTGGATTCTTCGGAAAACGCTTCTTTTGCGCTACACCTCAGAGTCTTCCGCAGTACAATGCTTCTCCGAAGAAAATTGTGACTGGTCATGGCATCGATCTTTCTTTCTGGCAGCCTCAAAACAATGTTTGTAGTGATCCTAAAAAACTCTTAGTTGTACATCGTTTAAGTCGATCAAAGCGTCTGGAACTTTCGATACGCGCATTACATTTATTACCGCACGAATATTCGATGGATGTCTACGGTATAGCTGCAGAGAAAGACTATGTTCAAGAGCTTTATGACCTTGTTCGAAAACTGCAACTTCAAGATAGAGTTCGATTCCATGGCACAGTGCCAATGAACAAACTTCAGAGTATCTATGTGCAACATTCATTCATTCTCAATATGGCATCAGAAACCATTGATAAAACCATGCTCGAAGCCATGACGTGTGGTTGTTATCCTATTACCACTTCTGCCAATGCTCAGGCGATTGGTATTCCTTTGGCTCCAGTGAGTGATACGCCACAAGCAATTGCTGACTGTATCCTTCAAAACATTGTTCAGTCACCTCTATCATCGAGTGCTATGTATGCAGTCGTAGCGCAGCGCCATAGCCTAGATACCCTCATAGAGCATATGGATCGCTATATTCGTTCTGGTGAATAAATTATGCTACTTCGATAAGGCATGTACACACTTCGCGTACCATTGCTTCTGTCATTTCTGCATACATAGGAAGAGAGAGGAGTTCTCCGGACATCCTCTCTGCTACTGGGAAATCACCCTGCTTCCATCTATTTCCATACGCTTCTTGTACGTGGATGGGGATAGGGTAGTGGATGCCCGTAGAGATGCCATGTTCTTTCAGTTTTTCCATGACTTGATCTCGATTTTTTACTCGTATAACGAAGAGGTGATAATTCGAAGACCTATCCTCATGAGCTGTAAAGAGTGTGATGTTTTTATTATCTGCAAGAAGTTTACGGTAGAGCGCTGCGTGAGACTGGCGTCGCTCATTCCATTGATTGAGATATTTGAGTTTCGTGCTTAGCACAGCTCCTTGTATGCCATCCATGCGTTCATTTCTTCCGACGACTGCATGGACATACTTTCGTGGCATCCCGTGGTCTCGTAGGATACGAATTTTCTTTGCGATCTCATCATTATTTGTTGTGACAGCGCCACCTTCTCCATATGCGCCCAGATTTTTCCCTGGATAAAAACTAAATGCGGCAGCGTCACCCATAGAGCCTGCCATTTTTTTCTTGTACATACTTCCGTGCGCTTGGCAGGCGTCCTCAATTACAAGCAGATTGTGTTTTTTCGCTATTGCAATGATTGCGTCCATATCAGCACATTGGCCATACAGATGTACAGGGAGGATAGCGCGTGTTCTTTTCGTAATTTTTTCTTCAATCTTTGTTGCGTCGATGAGCGCATCATCTAGGCGACAATCGACGAGTACAGGAGTTGCACCTGCGAGCGAGATAGCTTCTGCACTTGCAAAGAATGAATTTGTTACCGTGATGACTTCGTCGTTATTTCCTATGCCGTAAGCACGAAATATAAGTTCGAGTGCCGAAGTACCATTTGCGACGGCAACGCAGTGTTTTGTTCCACAGTACATCGCAAAGCTTTTTTCAAATGCTTCTACTGCTGGCCCTCCAGCAAATGCACAAGTATCGATAACGCTTTGCATTGCGCTATCTACCTCCTTTTTTATGGTCATATACTGTGCCTTGAGATCAAGAAAGGGGACTGTCATGCTCTGAGCATAATTGATGAAATCCAATTTACCAACGATACTGTAGATAATGACTGTTCCAGCATCCATCATTCCTGGCCGTATGGTCACCTTTCAGTCAGGGCGTATTGCGCTCTGTGAGATGATAGAAGAAGACCAGAAGCAGTTTCATACATGGCTAAGAGCGAATGCAGAGCTTCGCACTCTCATTGATGATGAGCGTATTCCTTCGATAGAAGATCAATTCCGCTGGTTTCAACGTTCGAAGGATCAAGATCGTACATTATTCTCAATCTTTGTTACTGACACCACAACTTCTCCAATACTTATTGGTAATGGCGGTTTTGTCGATATTGATAAAGCCAAACGTACAGGAGTATTTCGGATTACGATTGGTAACAGCGCATACATAGGAAAGGGATATGGTTCTGAGGCTATACGAGCGATTCTCGCATATGGTTTCGATACATTAGGTTTTCTGGAAATAACATTGCGCGTACTTGCAAAGAATGAACGTGCACTTCGTGCGTATGAGAAGATTGGCTTTTCACGAACGAAAGAGGAAAATGGAAATATCTTTATGCGACTAACTCCTTCGCAATTTCAATGAATATGATATTGGATGTACGCAAATATTCGGCAGAAGATGAAGAGAGGTGGGATGCATTTGTTGGTGTTTCACGCAATGGCACATTTTTTCATACCCGTAGATTTCTTCAATATCATCCAAAGGATCGCTTTGTTGATCATTCTCTACTCTTCATGGAGGGTCCAAACATTGTTGCTCTGTATCCTGCTGCCGAGAGGGAAGAAGATGGGGTTCATTGCCTTGTATCCCATCCTGGAGCTTCCTATGGAGGCCTTGTTCTAGCTCGAGACGCTGGTGTACTCAAGACTGGTGCGGTTCTTGATGCACTGATGGCCTATAGCAAAACTCAAGGGTATAAGAAAATTTCATCCTTACGCCTCCCTCCTTCGAGCATTCGCTCAAACTTTTCCGATGATCAGGAATACTGGATGTTCCAGCGTGGATGGACATTTGATCGATGTGAGATGGATGGAACCGTTGATCTTCGTTTGATAAAAAAAGAAGAGCTACTTTCTTCCTTCTCTGGAAAATGCCGAAATATGGTTCGTCAGGCCGAACGTCATTCTGTTACTGCTTCAGTAACAGAAGATTTTCCTGCATTCTGGTCATTACTTGAGGCAACGTTGACTGTACGTCACAGTGCGAAGCCCACTCATACACTTGCTGAGATGCAGCATTTAGCAAAACTTTCTCCTTCAAATGTACGACTTTTTGGAGCATTCCTTCAGGAAAAGATGATTGCGGGGACTGTCGTCATTACATTGAATGATGGTGCTCTCTATACCTTGTACATGGCCCAGGATTACGAGAAATCTGATCTTCATCCTATGCATTGTGTGCTGACACATGTAATGAGTGTTGCTATAGCAGAAGGTCGAAAAGTGTTGCACCTGGGTGTTTCCACAGAAGATGGTGGGCGCAAAGTAAATGAAGGACTCTTTTTCTTTAAAGAGAGTTTTGGTTGTAAGCCAGTACGCAGAGAGAGCTGGAGTAAAATTTTATGAAACTTTTGAAGATGTTTATGTACTTAACGATGCATCAGCTGCCTCGAGAATTTCAATAATCTTTGCACCCATCGCGCCACTCGATCGTGCTTTTGCATTTCCTAAAACTGATTCCAAAACTTCAGATGCCTCTACTGATAGGGCTTCAGTTTGTCGTAATTTAGGGATGATGATGTCGCCAGCTCGGTACTTTGGGAAGAATGGGTCTGCTTTAGTTGTATCGTGATCGACACCTGCGTCGTACAGACGGAGTTTCTCACTTGGTTCCGTATCGTCATACGTAATCATTGCCTTGGTCCCTGCAAGAATTGTTTGGCGTATCTTCACAGGTGAAAGCCAGCTCACATGGATATGTGCATGAAAGCCATTTTTATATTGTAAGTGTAGGTGTGCTACTTCTGCATGTTTACCGTAGTGCGCTACAGCATGGGCTCGTACATCGATGATGTCATCGAGGTTAGTAAACGTCGAGAGGATCGAGAGATCGTGAATGGCGAGGTCCCAGAGGACGTTCGTATCTTTCTGAATAATTCCTAAATTGATGCGTACAGAATCGAAGTAGAGGAGTTTTCCAAGCGCATTGTTTTTTACCAATTCTTGTATTTTTTCTATTGCCGGTGTGAATGTAAACGTATGATCAACAAAGATCTGGCACTTATTCTTCTTTGCGAGTACTAGAAGCTCTTGTGCTTCCTTGGAATTTGCAGTCATTGGTTTCTCTATAAAGACATGCTTCTTGGCCTCGAGAGCCTTTTTTGCAAGTGAGAAATGCGCTTTCGTAGGAGTTGCAATGATGATGAGCTCTACTGTTGCATCATTGATGAGATCATCAAAAGACGTTGTAAATTGAATAGAAGGATAATGCCGTTTGAGCTTCTCGATATTTACTTCTTCTAAGTCACAACCCCAAAGCATCGTGCATTTTGGCTGTGCAGTAAAATTGCGTAGGAGTTGTGGACCCCAATATCCAAGGCCGACGATACCAGTGCGTACTGTCTTCATATCCGCCTCAGCATAGCAGAATGCTTACTCTGAGTCGTTTTTTTCCTTGTAAAAGCGCTACACTATCCTCGTGCGTATTGCTTACTGTACCAATGTGCGGCTACCAAATGAGCGTGCTCATGGTCTTCAAATTGCATCTGTTGTTCGATCCCTTGCAGCTCTTGGTCATACTGTGGATATTGTTCATCCTTTTCGTCATTCTGAGATCGCGAGTGATATTTGGTCGTACCATAACTTACCTCGTGCATCGGTTCATATACATACCCTTGGCTCTTTTGATCCTATCAAATGTTGGTGGACACCGGGTGTTGTAGGGCTGTATGTACTCAATTTTTTGTTTTGTCGTTGTATGAAAAAGGAATTGATGCGTCGACAAAAAGATTTTGATCTTCTCTACACACGTTCTCCTGCATTGTTACCAATATTACTTTCCATCGGAGTACCAGTGATTATTGAGCTACATACCATCCCTTCTTTTTTTCGTCGGCGTTTTCTGTCTTTGTTGAAACAGTGTCGTTTGATCGTCGCCCTTACCGAGCCGATGCGTGGAGAGTTACTCACTCTTGGTATGGATCCGGCGAAGGTTATTGTAGCACATGATGGAGTAGATTTAGACCGTTTCTCTAATATAAAAGATGAACAAAATATTTATACAAAATACAATCTTCCTTCAGGGGTTCCACTCATAGGTTATGTCGGTCAATTGCAGTCGATGGGTCTTTCGAAAGGCATCCCAGAGCTGCTTGCGGCAGCGAAGGAACTTTTAGGTATAATTCCAAATTTTACACTTGTGATTGCTGGGGGTCCGGATGCTATCGCTCAATCTTTCTCTCGTTCACTTGATACGGAATTACTGTCACATATTCGTTTTCTTGGGCCGATACCTGCAGATGATGTGCCTGCACTTCTCAAGGCATGTGATGTGCTTGTGTATCCTGCGCCTGCTTCCAATCATCCTTTCTACCTTCGGGATACTTCTCCGCTAAAAATTTTTGAATACATGGCAGCAGAGAAGCCTATCGTTGCAGCCAACCTTCCAACACTCAAAGGTGTTCTTGATACGAGGAATGCCCTTCTTGTTCCTCCAGGTGATGCAACAGCACTAGCACATGCGATTGTAGAAGTTCTTTCATCACCTGCTGATGCTAAGGTTCGTGCCCATCAAGCATATTTTCATGTGCAGCAGTATTCCTGGGAAGTGCGTATGCAAAGAATACTGGGCGCTGCTAAAATCTCGAAGTGAAAACGATTCTTAGCGTTTGCTCTGCACGGCCAAACTTCGTAAAACTGGCAGCGATTCATCATGCCTTTCAAGAAAGTGGTTTTTCGAAGCAGTGGAAGCATGTGATTGTGCATACTGGCCAACATTATGATCCACTCTTTTCCGATATTTTCTTCGAGCAACTTAGTATTCCGATGCCAGATTGTAATCTTGGTATACATGGTGGTAGTCGTGAACAGGTCATTACTGATACTGCTGTGGCTATTGATCCAGTACTGAAGAAATATACGCCGGACATTGTCCTTGTTTATGGTGATGTCAATGGAGCTGTTGGAGCTGCACGTGCCGCTAAAAAACTTGGTATAAAACTTGGACATATCGAAGCAGGACTACGTTCATTTGATATGACAATGCCAGAAGAGGTTAATCGTCTTGAAATAGATGGACTCGCAGATATTTTATTCGTTTCGGAGCAGTCGGGGATGGAAAATCTTCTTCGAGAGAATATCAAAGGGCAACGAGAATTTGTTGGGAATACGATGATCGATACACTTCTTCGGATGTTGCCGTATATCGAGAAAGAATCTTTGCCACAGTATGCAAAGAAGCCCTTTGCTATTGCGACTCTCCATCGTCCGAGCAACGTGGATACAAAAGAAGTTTTGGTAAACAATCTCTTCTTCCTTGGGAAAGTGGCAGAGCACTGTTCGGTAATTCTTCCATTACATCATCGTGCAAAATCTTCTCTTACTACTTTTGGTCTTACAGAGGAAATTCCAGCAGGGGTCCATATCGTTGATCCACTTGGATATATTTCTTTTCTCAAACTTGTGAAGGAAAGTGCATTTATTATTACTGATTCAGGGGGTATACAAGAAGAGGCGACACTGCTAAAAAAGCGTTGTTTTACACTACGAAAAAATACGGAGAGACCGAGTACGATCGAGAGTGGAAGCAATATCTTGATTGATATAGAGAACAGCCGAGATATTGATATTGTTTGCAAGTTTGCCACTGATCCAGCTCAAGTATTAGATATAAAAATTCCTGCACTATGGGATGGAAAAACAGGGAAGCGTATAATGCTTACACTTGATACTTTTCTTCAGCAATTATGAGAATATTGATGGTTACAGAAACTTTCTTCCCAATTGTTGGAGGTAGTGAAACAGCAATACGGTATTTAAGTGACACACTGAGTGATTTGGGACATGAAGTCATGGTTGTTGTTATGAATGTTACAAAGGCAGATACACCATCAAAAAAATTTATGTTTAAGAAGTTGAGCCCAATGGTAGCGGGATTCAACCTTCGAACATGGGGAAAGATTATCAATTGTCGCAAGATTATTCGCGAATTTCGTCCAGATATCATTAATGCACATTTTCTTTTTGAATCTGGTATGGTTGGGACAAGTGCTGGTCATCATGAAGGGGTGCCATCTGTTGTGAGTATTCGTGGTCGTGGAATTTTTTATAAACCAAAGAATTTTTTTGATCGAATCCTTAGTCGATGGTGGATCCGTGGTGCAGCAAAAGCTGATGCGTTTATCGCAACTAGTCAGGAAATGGCTGACATTGCGAGAGTGCGACATGGTATTCATCCAATAGCTGTAAGTAATGGGGTAGAAACAGATCTTTTTACTCCAGACATGCAAAAAGATATCAAAACTCCTCTTGGGATAGGGAAGGATCAACGTGTTATTTTCTGCGCTCGAAGATTAGTTCCAAAGAACGGAATTGAATATATTATTCGTGCACTTCCACTCATTCGTTTACAACATGATGCAGTTCTTCTTCTGGCTGCGCCTAAGAATGCTGATTATGAGAAACTTTCTACACTTGTAGATGTTTTAGGAATGCGCAAGTTTGTTCATTTTCTTGGTCCAATATTGCATGCAGAACTTCCATACTACTTTGCATCTAGCGATGTAACAGTACAGCCATCCATTGCTGAGGCTAGGAGTTTGGCATGTTTAGAGGCAATGTCTGCAGGATCAGCTGTTATTGCAACAGATACTGGTGGTCTCAAAGAGCTTATTACACATCGCGAAAATGGATACCTCATACCTGCATTTGAAGAGAGTACATATCAGGTTGGTGCACTTAATGAACAAGGCGTTATTCATCTTGCAGATGCTGTTAATGCCATTCTTACCGATCCAATACTGACTGCACGCATTCGTAAGGGTGCTCGTCTGTATGCAGAAACATGTAGTTGGCCAGCCATTGCTCAACAGTCGTTAAAAATTTTTCAGAAAGCTATTGATGATTTTCCCTCCAATTAATCATGTGTGGTATTGCTGGCATCATTGGTATTGATGCGCAAACGGCAGAACCTATGGTTCACACTATGATTCGTCAGATGCCATATCGTGGTCCAGACGATCATGGAGTGTGGGCTGAAGGCTGTGTTGCATTTGGGCATTTACGCCTGAGTATTATTGATTTAAGTCCATCCGGTCATCAGCCAATGTTCAGTGCTGATGGTCGGTTTGTATTAGTGTTTAATGGAGAAATTTTTAATTATATTGAATTACGAAGTGAACTGAAATCCAGTGGATCAACATTCATAAGTTCATCAGATTCGGAAGTCATTATTGAAGCATATCGTATGTGGGGCATTGATTGTGTAAAACGTTTTAATGGTATGTGGGCATTCGCTCTTTATGATCGTCATACAAAAACACTCTTTGCTTCGCGTGACCGTTTTGGTGTAAAGCCTTTTTTCTATACATGGGAAAATGGTATTTTACGATTTTCTTCAGAAATAAAAGCTCTTCTCTCGTGCGGTAAGGGTCAGCCTAATCTGCAGTACCTCTATCATTTCTTTGATCGTCGAACACCACTTGGTTCCGATCAAACAGTTTTTCAGAATATTCTACATTTACGGCCATCTCATAGTTTCATTGTGAGGAATGGTGAGATATCCATCCATCGTTATTGGCAGCCTCATGCTGTTGTACAACATTCCAATCCTGATGAAGAAAAAGAAATACTTCGCTCTTTGGTTACTGATGCCGTGAAGTTGAGACTTCGAAGTGATGTTCCGATCGGTGTCTGTCTCTCTGGAGGTATTGATTCTAGTATTATTGCGACCGTTATTGCATCTCTTGGTGTTTGTCCAACGACATTCTCTTCGGTATACCATGAACCTCTCTATAATGAAAAATACTATATTGATACAGTGAATCATGCGATTCGCGCCACCTCACATACTATTACACCAACTCCCAATGATTTCTTCACTGTGTTAGAAAAAATTGTTGCGCATCATGATGAACCTGTACGTATGCCAGGCGTTTTTTCGCATTGGCATGTGATGCAGTGTGCAAGTGGACATGTGACCGTACTTCTTGATGGGCAAGGTGCTGATGAAATTTTTGGTGGGTATAAAGAATTATATTCTTCATATTTGGAGTCTCTTCTTGCAGATATCGTGTTGCTCCGTAGGCCACTGGAAGCATTACGCGATATGTATGCATGTTTACAGGGGACGCGCATGTATTTAGGTAGTAGTTTGCCATACGCAAAGGAGGCGTTTGCAAAGCTTCTTCCGTCATATATTCGTTCAATTCTTGCCACAAAAAGGCGTAAGCAAGACCTATTCACATCTGATTTTTTAGAAAAGAATGGGCACATTGCCGTCGATGATCAGAACGAACTACGATTACTCAATATATTTTCTTCTGCCCTGGATCGCGATATGTATCGCATGTTTGTAGAGACGAATCTTCCTATGCTGCTTCGTTATGAGGATCGCAATAGTATGGCATTCTCCTTAGAGGCTCGTGTTCCATTTCTTGATTATCGTGTTGTTGGTTTTGCTCAGAGCTTAGATTATCGTATGAAGATACGTGGGTATACAAGTAAATGGTTATTGCGTGAGGCATTTGCAGATCTTCTTCCGAAGGAGGTGTTAGAACGTAAAGATAAAAAAGGTTTTCCAACACCAACATCTGAGTGGTTTCGAGGTCCTTTATGTAATGAGGTTCGTTCTCGGCTTTCCGATAGTCCGATGTACACTTTGCAGATTATAAATCGCGCTGCGGCACTACGTACTATTGATGAGCATAGTTCTGGTAGAGCTGATCATGAACGTGACATCTTCCGACTCTTGAGTCTGGACATATGGTTACGACGATATGTGATATAGTCCTCTACACATGAATATTGCTACTCCTCAGCGCAATAAGCAGATTTATACTACCTTTCACGATAGGATTATTGACAAGCGTTTTCAGTCACATTTTTCTATACGTCGATATGCACATCTTGCACAATATAAAATCTTTCTTGAGCTTATTCCTGCTGGCTCAACAGTTCTCGACGCAGGTTGTGGTGAGGGTATTCTTACTGTATTACTCGCCAAACATGGCTGTAAAGTAACAGGTTTTGATCTTTCCGAACCAAATATTATCGCAGCAAAACAATATGCTGAACAAGAGGGTGTAGCAGATAATGTTAATTTTTTATTGGGTGACATTGAGCATATTCCTGTACAAGACGGATCCTTTGATTATGTTGTATCGAGTCATGTATTGGAACATGTTCCAGATTTTGTAAAAGGTGCAAAGGAACTTTCGCGTATTGCAAAACAGCGGGTGATCATCGCTATTCCGACATGTCTCAACCTTTCTTCTATGGCACTTCTTGGTGGTGATAAATTTTGGACTATTTCGCGAAAAACTCTATATGGGATTTTCTATGGATTGCTTCGTGTATTGTGGGCATGGTTGATTCGTAGTGAAGGTGTGAATGAGGGATATGCTGGTAATATGGAACTTATTCATATCTTTCGTTTTCCATGGAAGGGAAAAGAAAGTATTGAGGCAGGTAATTTGCGTGTTTTAAGATATCGAGCAAGTGCATATCCATTTCCTTATCTATCATTTTTATTACCGCTAAGTTATTGTCTTGAAAAATTTGCATGGATGCCAATATTTCGCAATCTAGGCTATGGCACGACATACGTTTGCGAGCCAAAGAGATCATAAGATTTTTTAGACATCGTAGACAGTATCAAACCAACATCGTAGCTGAGTGAGAGTAGAGAGAGTATGGAGACCGTATTTACGATGTTCTTTATGATCCTCATACACTTTCCTTACAACTGCAGCATCGAAGAGCTTTTGTATCTCAGGATGTTCTAGAGTTTCTTCGACGAGAGGTGCACATTCACGGCGGAACCATTTCGCAAGTGGAGGATAAAATGAAGCTTTTTTAATTCTACGAATAGATGAAGGAAGAATGGGATAATATGTCTCCTTTAAGAGCTTTTTCGTTGTTTGGAGCCCTACGTGCCAATTTGCTTTTGTACCATGCGATGCACCGATAATCCTGGGATCCAGGAAAGGCACTCGGCACTCTAGCCCGCTTGCCATCGTAATAGCATCTCCGAGCCGTAGTGACTCATCTACAAGCCAAAGATGTCGATCGAATTCCATAAAAGATCGGACAGGATCTTTGTTATCGAGCATTGAATATCGTTCGCAGAATAATTTTGTGACATCAGATTCATCAAACCAATCATTTTTTACAATTGAAGATAGTTCATTGTTTGGTCGTGCAAGCAAACGCTCAGCAAGAAGTGCTCCTGGTTGCATTCTCAGTACGTCTTTTGGGTATCCTGTGAGATTTCCAATGATCGATCGTATGGAAGATGGAGTGTATCGTAGAGCATGGAGTACACGTGCTATACGATAACGAGGATACCCGCCAAAAAGCTCATCTCCGCCAGAGCCACAGAGCACGACATCTACATGTTTCTTCGCTTCACTGGCCAATACAAATTGAGCCATAGCAACAGAATCCGCATTTGGCTGATCTAAGGCTCGAGCGCTATCTCTATAAACATCGCGACAGATTTCAGCTGAAAGAACAATTTCTTGGTGTTCTGTACCGTAATATTTTGCTGTTTCTTTTGCTACTTCCGCGTCTGCATTGAAGCGATCTGCATCCTCCTCTGTACTGACATCGAAGCGTACAGTGAATGTCTTCACTGGTTTTTGTGTATGATTACACATGTGGTGAAGGAGAATTGATGAATCCATTCCTCCACTCAAAAAAATACCGATTGGTTTATCGGATATCAGGTGATCTTTTACTACCTGATCCATGAGTGACGGGAATGTTGTTTGAAAATCTGCCTTTGATGTAAAAGATATTGTGTCGACCTCTGGCACGAATGTTCTTCTTTTCTCTCCTCGCTCTTCTGACCATGTCAGAATGCTTCCAGGAGGAAGAGATTCGATTCCTTCGCACATCGTTTGTGGTCCTGGGACATACTGTAGTCGAAGGTAAAGAGAGAGAGCATGAAAATTTAATTCTGGTTTTTTAGGAAGTGCCTTCATCAGTGCTCGCATTTCGGAAGCAAAGTGTAATTTTCCCTGAGGATATGCGATAAAAAGAGGTTTGATACCGCTACTATCGCGTGCAAGGATCCATTCTCTTTTTTGTGTATCGTAGATACCAAATGCAAACATTCCTCTTAGCATTTTTATACACTCAATTCCATATTTTTCGTAGAGTTTGAGTATTACTTCCGTATCGGTTCCGCTTTTGCAGTGAAAATCATGAGATCTTTGCAGATCTTTAAAATTAAAAATCTCTCCATTATAAACAATAACTATTGTCTTGCTTTCATTCCACATTGGTTGATTTCCAAGTGGGCTAGGATCGAGAATCGCAAGTCGAGTGTGTCCCAGCGAAACTCCGTGCCTTATTAGAGTGGCATTCCCATCTGGGCCACGATGAACCAGTGCAGCCACCATTCTTTCGATACACTCACGATCTTCGCCTACGAAACCTGCTATGCCACACATGGTTCCTAGTATAGCGAGAGATGTGTTAGTGTAATACTTTGCAGATAGATTTTCTCTTCGAATATTAAAAATTATTATAAATAAAGATCTCAGATGTTCCTTGAGCAAAGAGGATGCATGTAGTAGTTATAAGAGCTATTCCTAAGCCAATGCAAATGTTTTTTATGTCCATCATACGATGCCAAAGATACGAGACAGTAGGAGTAGACTGTTTTCCAGCGAGTCAGTAACGAAAAATACCCATCCTATTGTAACAAAACAAAAGGTTAGTAGTATGGATGGAATAGTAGGCATATTCCATGGACATATTTTTTTCCAGAGTATTCTCCCCGAAAGTCCTAGGCCATGCCATAGTCCCCAGTACGCGAAATTCCATCCTGCACCGTGCCAAATACCTACAATTGTCATTGTTATACAGAGATTTACTACTTGATGCGAGATACTTACGCGACTTCCTCCTAGGGGAATATAGATATAATCACGTACCCAATTTCCGAGAGACATATGCCATCTTCTCCAGAATTGCTGAATGTCGCAAGAGAGATATGGCCAATGAAAGTTTTTTGGAAGAGGGATTCCGAAAAGAAGTGCACTACCAATTGCTATATTGCTTAATCCCGCAAAATCAAAATAAATTCTGAATGAATAGAGTAGTAATCCAATTGCTGCACTCATTTGAGTAGTAAGTGCAGAGGGATGTGCGAGAGTACTGGTAAATGGAATTAATGGATCGGCAAGTAAATATTTTTGTGTATATCCTCCGATAATGAGAAGGATTCCATAATACATATACTCTGGTTTTATATTTGTATTTTCAGTAAATGGCATGAATTGTTGATACCGACGAATGGGTCCAGCGAGGAGAGATGGGAAAAAGAAGGTAAATGTAAGAAACTCCTTTAGAGTAGGAGTGGATATTTTTCCGTTTCGTTTATCAAATAATAGATGTAAGAATTCAAATGAAAAGAAAGAGATGCCTATTGGCATAATGATGAACATAGACTGATTGAAGAGCGCGTTTCCATATTTAAATACACATAATGTACCTATAACAACAACAATTGTTATTAGTGATGCTTTTGGTAAATTTGAGTGCAGTGCCCAGTAAACAATAGTACAAAGAATAATTACAAGGAGAAGAGATGTTGTACTGTGTAAGGCATAAAAGATCATTCCTATTACTATTAAAAAGAGCATTCTTGATTGTGCTGGCAATAGCCAATATATGCAGACAGTTAGTAGTAGAAATGCCGGATAGATGTACGAATTGAAGAGCATGCACTTACCGTGGGGACATGTAGTGAAGAATATTAGGTAAGAGAGAGTTTGCCACTAGTAATGCACCTGTTGCAGTAAGATGTGTTGCATCTGTAAAAGCGGTAGATGGAAATGTTCCTGTATCTAAATTTATCAAGGGGATTGGGGAGAAGAGTTTTTCGAAAAGGTTTACATTTTGTTTGTGGACAGGTGATGAATGAAGGTTGAAAAACATAGCAGGATTCATCGGTGTTATATACGCAAAAAGGTGTAATTTTTTTTCTTGCATATATTCTGAAAATGCTTTTACCTGACAAGTAATAAGTGTGTCACTTGCAAAAGTTTTCTTTAAGTATTTTTCTGATAATTCTTGCTCTTCTATAGTACCAGGAGGTGACCATGGTGTAGTTTTATCTTGCGCAGCTGGTTGTAGTAGGTCTTGTACTCGAACATTTCCTTGTAAGATTTTTCCGGAATTTCGATGGAATTTTTCAACGATGAGTAGTGGATGTTGTCCAAAAATTATACGGTTAATTTTATGTTTATAATGAATTAAGGGAATAGTTGCTTGAAATGCATTCATTGCACCACGCTCCAGCACACCCATGTTTTGTGGAATTGTTATTTTCCATTGCTGAAAGCATGTAGGTATTTGTGGAATGTCCTTAAAAAATTCTTCTGCGAATATAGAAAGTAGTTGTGGATGACGAAGATATGTATCTTTTTCCCTCCATAAACGCTCCTGTGAAATCTCTCCACCAAATTCATAATTATAATCTGTAATAATGAGATCGGCAGTGTCACGTACGAGCCATGCTAATAAAAATTCATCAAGAGGACGTGCTCCTATCATTCCAAGATTGAAAACTTTTACTTGACCCCCAAGTTTTTTTTGAAGATTCATTGCAATTGTCTCATTTTCTTTGTGTCCGACGCCCCATACGACACTGCCTCCAATTATTACAATGACTGGTTTTTTCTCATTTTGTATTTTGATTAGCATTTCATGAATATCTTCGTACGTAGGATCGTAGGGTAGGCGATTACTTAAATTCTTGTCATATTTCATGATGAAAACAACTACAATATTTATTAGAACAAAGAAAATACATCCCCATAATAAGGAGGGGAGGCGGTGTTTTGCTAAAGCTGGAGGAATAAAAACTTCATTGAGAGGCATAGATTTATACTATCGAATTGTTTCTTCAGCTAATAGACTTACACCATTGTTCCAGATCCTCTCCAGCTTACACCGCGATACGGACTAATATGTACATCGGTAAATCCTGTACTAAACCAATCTTCAATCATGTTCTTTGGAATAAACCATGTTTGAGGGGCATTCAGCTTATCGAAGACATTGAGGAAGTTACGTTGATAGCTCAATTTTCTCCAGTTTTGGAAATATTCAAAGAACGGAAGAAACTTCAGCGGCAAAAGATAGATTGTCCATACAGGGATATAGACGAGTGCCGTAAGAATGTGCCCAATCCACCATACGATTCTTCGTGGTAACCATCGTATGCAGAGAGTTTTTATCGGTTCTAAGAGATATTCATTCAGTGCGTTTCCTTCTTTGCTATAAACCCATACCATCACCTTTCCTCCAGATTTGCAGTGTCGTGCAATGTTGTGAAATGAAGTAGTCGGGTTATCCGTGTGATGAAGAACGCCGATGGAGTAGACAATATCGTATGTCTCACCGAGATTCATTGTTGCAATATCAGCTTCCTTCAACGTCACATTCTTGAACATCGTCGTACGCTCTTTTGCGACACTTGTTGCATTGAGATCAATTCCAGTGACTGCTGCAGCATAGGGAGCTGTAAAGCCGATATGTTGTCCGCTACCACAACCACAATCAAGAACAGTTTTACCGCGAAAATCCTCAAGAGTATTTGGTACAATCCAATCACAAAATAGCCATTCACATTCATCGCGAAGCTGTTCCCACTGCCATTTCCATTCTCCTTGTTTCTGTTGCATAGCTGCTAGCTTACGCAAAGCGTCGCATTCCTTCAATCTTCTTTCTTCGGTCTTTTCTGAGAGTCGGTATACTGCAGCTGTATGTGTGG
>CAYRWT010000006.1:0-22025 GCA_964428105.1 uncultured Candidatus Peribacteria bacterium | reverse complement strand
TCATCTCTCGGCAGCGATTGCAACTCTAGAGAAATCGAGTGGTGGTGAGATAAAGACAGAGACTCTGACAAAGGCAGGTCTCAAGCTTGAAGAAATTTTGGATGATTCTCCATTTCAGTTCATCCCATCACTTTCAATTACTGAATACACTGCGAAAGTTTTCTCGTTCCTTCTCGAGTACTGTCGCGATATCGATGCACTCACTGCGTGTTTACTGTTACCAGTGTATCGTCATTCATCGTTTCCTTTGACAAAACTGAAGCATGAATACGGGGCAGAGATCGAGGACCTTCTACGACAAACCTATCTCCTTCTACATATTGGTGTTGATCAACGACATTCGATCGATGATGTGCAGCGCATGTTTACGAGTGTGGCACAGGATCAGCGCGTATTGCTCATTGTTCTTGCCCATAAATGTGTTGCTGTATCTCAAGTGGAATCTCTATCGAAGACGGATGCAGTAAAAACGTGTCGAGAAGCATTGTCACTTCATGCTCCACTTGCTGCTCGTCTTGGTATCTATGCGATGAAATACAGGTTGGAGGATCGAGCATTTCCCGTCGTTTACCCCACTGATCATGAGAGAATTCTTGGGCAATTAGAGTTACTCCATACAAGTCATGGGGAATTTTTATCGTCAATTTCGAGTGCAATGTTGCAGCATATGGAGGCACAAGGACTTCCATGTAAAGTTTCTGTTCGCGAAAAACATCCATATAGCATTTTTCAGAAGATGAATACGCGCAGCTTTACGACCATTGAAAGTTTGCTGGATTTGATCGCGGTGCGAATTATCGTTGAGGATATTCCTGCATGCTATCAAGCATTGGGTCTTGTGCATCAGTGTTCGGTGCCGCTCTCACATCGCTTCAAAGATTACATTGCCTTTCCAAAACCGAATGGATATCAGAGTCTCCACACATGCGTTCTCGGTTTACCTGGTGCACCGAAGAACCTGAAAGTCGAAGTGCAGATTCGTACTGCGGATATGCACAAGGAGGCAGAATACGGTATCGCGGCGCACTGGCTGTATAAACGACAGCGGAAGAGTGCTGTACAACGTGTTCCAGGAACCAATGGAACACTGACTTCGCCGGATCCAAGCATATCAATTACTGATCGTATTTATGTGCTTACGCCGAAGGGGAATGTCCTGGAGCTTCCAGAGGGTGCTACTCCTCTCGATTTTGCCTTTGCGATTCATACAGATTTGGGTCTCAAGTACAAAGCTGCACAAGTGAATGGCATCGCTGTTCCGCTCACATATAAGCTTGAAAATGGAGATATTGTCGACATCGCTATTCATGCACATCCTCGCCCTTCACTGCAGTGGATGGAGGTGCTCAAATCTTCTTCTGCACGCGCGAAACTCAAGGCATACATGTTTACGGCACGACGCACCGAATTTATTGATCGAGGAAAAACAATGTTAAATGCGGATTTACGCAGTCGAAAACTCCCTACACTCGATAATGACCTTTCGCTGCTCAAAACATTTGATGGTGTTGCATGTTCTATGCGTGAGCGTGAAGATATTCTCGTAAAAATTGGTATGGGATCTGTGCGTGTCTCGACGTTATTTCGACACTTTTCGTTACCAAATGTTTCGCGAAAGGCTCCATCCAAAAAGGTAAAGAAGCAAGATGCTGCTCCTTCTATTACATCGCTTATTCTTCATGAAGGGCATTCACTCGATATGCCTTATCGTTTTGCAAAATGTTGTAGTCCGGATACATTGAAGCCTCGCCCAGAGGGAATTGTAGGCTTCATCACACGCAGCGGAGATATTTCTGTCCACACACAGAGTTGTCGCATGGTACGTAGCGCAAACCCGCATCGTAAGGTCGAACTGGAGTGGGGTATGTAAGTTATCTATGAATCATTCAAACCAGCAGCGGCCCTCCGGGCCGCGGTAGTTCTAGATTTTTGTGATGACAAAAAACACCGCGCCCTGGAAGGGCGTTGCTGTTGTGTTGATAATTATAAAATTAGAGCTTCCTTAAGCGGTAGCACTCTCGAGGAGTTTCTGTACACGCTTCATCCAAGAGGCTTGTGAGCGGAGAGATTCTTCTGAAGATTCAGGCTGCTCATGTGAGAGTCTTTCAAGAGTTTCCTGTAGCTCTTCATCGGTTGCAGTGATATCGCGTGCCTTCAGCACTTCCTCGAGTCCGAAGCGGAGTATCAGACGTTTTGTTGCAATATCCTCCATGTCTTTCACGACATCCTTCCATTCTTTTCCTGTGGATTTTAGCCAATCATCAACTGTTATCTGCTGCTCTTTGAGGCGGTGATCGAGGTTGTGCATAAGTTCCTCTATTTCTATATGGAGAAGCTCAGGAGCGATCTCAACTTTTGTTGCATCACGCACAGCATCAAAAAATGCTTCTTCACGGCGATGACGCTCTCCCTGTGTTCGCTGACGAGCAATCATCTCCTCAATATCTTTTCGAAAGGCTTCAGGACTCTTGTCAGTTCCAAAGCGAGATTTCAAAAACTCTGATGTAATTTCTGGGAGCTGCACTTCGGAAACTTTCTGGAGAGTAATTGCTGCTTTTGCCTTTTTGCCACGAGCATCGCGTTGTTCCAAATCCTCTCCAAGAGCAATATCAATTGTTTTGGATTCTCCGCTCTTCATGCCAACAAGTGCTGCTGCAACACCAGGAAGAAGATCCTCACTGGAACCAAGGACAGTTTGCATCTTCTCTTCTTTCAATTCTGCGACTTCTGCTCCTCCTACAGTTACTGCGAGGTCGAGCGTTACTGTATCTCCATTTTTTGCAGCACGCGTTACAGAAGTTTCTTTTCCTTCTGGTCCGAGGATTTTTGCAAGGAAATTATCGATATCCTGCGCAGTAACACTTGGTATCTCTTTCTTTTCAATAGCAATCTTTTCGGCTTTTGCTACTTTTACTTCTGGTCGTCCGACAAATGTTATTGCAAGAGTGAGTGGGCTCTCTTTGAGAATCGCTACTTTTGGAGCGATGATTGGCTCAGCCTTACTTTCTTCAAGGGCTTGAGGGAGTACTTTTGGCAGTGATTGATGTACGGTTTCTTTCGTAAGCTCATCTTTTGGTACGCGTTCGCGAACCATGTGTATCGGAGCCTTTCCTTCGCGGAAGCCATCAATTCGCACATGTGTTGCAAATTTCTGTAGAGCTCTCTCTTCTGCTTTCACTCTTTCTTCTTCAGGAATTTCGATTGTGCATTGAATGCGCGCATGAGAGAGCTTCTCGATCTTGGAGGACATAATTAGCGAGAGGAAGAGGTAGAGAGAAATTAGTTATTCTGCTTTGAAGATTTTTCGCTCCAGTATACGAGCAATGGAGTAGCAACGAAAATACTAGAGTACGTACCAAGCATGATTCCCACGATGAGGGCCAAGACGAACCACTGGATACTTGCAGGACCAAAGAAGAAGAGAGCGATGAGCACAAGGAGGGTAGAGAGACTTGTAAAACATGAGCGTTTTACACCTTGTCCGATTGAACGATTTGCGATGACTGCGAAACTCTCTCCTTTTGTTTGGTAGGAAAGGTTCTCACGAATACGGTCGAAGATAATGATCGTATCATTCACAGAATATCCAAGGATGATGAGGAGCGCCGTGATGAAAATTGTATCGACTTCAAACGTACTTGTGTAACTCAAGATAACGAATAGGCCGACTGTTACCATCACATCGTGAAGGAGAGTAGCGACAGCAACGACACCAAATTTCCATGGATCGTACTTTCGTGGGATGCCTTGGAACGCGAGTGCGAGATAGATAATGATTCCGGCAGATGCAAGCAGAAGGGCAACCATCGATCTCTGCTTGAGCGAGGAGCCGACCGTTGGGCCAATTGTCGTATATTGTGTCTCTTTTACTTCTCCAAGCTTTGTGCTGAGCGCTGCAAGAAGCGCTGTATGTTGCTTGTCCTCAAGAGGTTTTACTCGAAGGAGTATTGCTCCAACATCATTGATATTGAGAAGAGGATTTTCTTCTCCGAGAGTTGCCTTTACAACTTCTGCGACTTGCTCAAGCGTTGGTTGCTGCTTGAATTGTAGTTCTAAGCGTGTGCCACCAGTGAACTCGATACCGAGTCGTGGTCCTGGTACGAAGACTGCGATGACGCTTGCAATTGTGAGAACCGTAGAAAGAATAAAGAAATACTTTGCGGGTTTCAGGAAGTCCATAAGTGGAGGAGGAATGCTTCAGTGATACTTTAGCGGAGAGATTCTGCCAAAGCTTGGGCAAAGAAGGAAGGGGATCACAGAGTTTCTGTCTTTGGTGTTTCTGCCGTACATTGTACTTTGAGTTTCTCGCTCAGAGTTTCCATAAGTCGCAGCATCGCAAGAAGTTCGAGTTCGTGATCAGAAGGAGCGAGCTCTGCCGATAGACGCAGCTGAATCATTGGCACAAGAGATTCGATGAGCTGGCGCACTGAAATTTTCTCCTTAGGGCTTTGTAATGCCTCTAGGAGGTCCTGGAAGAGGAGAAATACATCTTCTTCTGGGTGAATGATATCGCATGTTTCCCCCTCCCTTTTTGCTTTTCGTACTTGTCGTGCAAGCTCCTCAGCGAGCTCTTTTCTATTTCCATGGAAACGATTTCTTTGTAATCGAAATGTTTCTCCTTGCCACTGCGCATAATTTTTTAGGTCTTCTCGGCGTTGTCTGAGTGCATTTCTAGAAAATAGAGACTCAGTTATTGCAATCAGTAAGCCGATATGTCGAACAATCCACTCATTTTCACGAGAATTTTTCCATCGTCGTAAAATTTTCTCTGACGCTCGTGCGGTAGGTGATTCATCAGGAGATTGGTGCAGTATGAGTGTGGGTATTGTATTTTCTCTATCACGTCCTCGTAAAATTTCTGAAAGGTTTACACGTTTTGTTTGCGCTGCCTCTAGTTTTTCCAATTCTTCTTCCAATTCTTCCTTCGTCTCTGGATTTTTCGATCCTGTAAAGACGGCTGCATCATTCTTTTCGCATTCGTAGAGCAGTGTACGTTGCGCTTGATTGAGTGGCATGACGCTTATGATTTCATCGGCAGATGTTTCCCTTTCTTGTATTTCCAGAAGTCGTGCAAGCCCCACACGTATATCATTTGCAGCATCTATACCTGCTACTATCCGGATGCTTCCTGCTACCGTAGAACATATTCCTTGAAGCCTTATAGCAGCCTTATATTTTGGTGATTGTGGTGTATGTTTTGCTGAATGTGCACCAGAGAGAATTTCCTCTATGGTTTCTCTCTTTGTTTCATGTGATTGTGTCTGTATTAATGCAGCGGCAGGAACGCTGCAACGCAATGCAACACTTGTAATGAATGCTGGACTAGGTTCTTCCCCTAAGCAGTGAGTATATGTAGTAGGAAAAGAGAGAACTTCCTCGAGTCTTCTGCGTAATTTTTCAATGTCTTTCACTACGATTCCTCGTAGCACACTTGTAATAACATGCTCACGCAGACTTTTTGGATTGCCATCAGAAGACGCAAGAACGTTGTTACCTTTCATATGCTTAAAATCACAGAAAAATATTCTTTTGTCTAGTAAAAGGGCGTTGTATCAACTATTTTCGATAACAATCCGTAGCCCATTTGATGATTGATGCACTTCAAATGTGTGAGCTTCGAGTGATAACAAGATTTCCTTCAGATCGATAGGAAGATTGAGGAGGAGGAATGGCAAGAATCCATCAACTTCTTTGATAATATCTTTCATTGCACAGCGTCCATATGCGAGTGACGTGAGCCTACGCAAAGGTTTTTCCTTGAAGAACAGAGGAGAGAGGAGACTTCCTGAATTACTGAGAACATATGGAATACGTTTGTGAGTATTTCCGGTTACAGAATACGCAAGAGCAATAGGATGCCGCGTTTGCATTCGTTCCTTTACAATGAAGCTTCCGATCTTGCGTTCGTGCACTTCTTGTTGCTGAGGGTCGAGTATCAAGTCCGTCCATGTGTATTCCTTTGAAAGGCGGATGTGTCGCTTGATGATTGGCACATTGTTACTCTGGTATGCAGAGAATATTGCCTCGAGCGTTTGTGGAGACTGCGTAACGCCGAGCAGTGTCCTGCCGCTTCCAGAGATGACAAGAGAGAGAGGACCATGCAGGAGTGCTGCGATCGTCGTTGTACTGACGGTTCCCGGTACATTTTCCTTCCACTTGGCATCGAGCACCCCTCGTATACCGAGGGCAAGAGTAGGATCCTCCTTCTCCATACTTTCAATTATTGCTACGAGTAGAGCTTGTGGTTCTGCAATCGATACTTGGCACTCACTCTGTGGTAGAGAGAGTGGGTGATGGATTGGCAAACGTGCGAGATCAACATTCAAGCCTTGCAGCGTGATAATCGTTCGTTCGTTGCCCCACGTCACTGCGATACTCTCTGTTTCTCGTAGGAGTGCATTGATGATATCTCGCAGATGAGAAGCTGGAAGAGATGCGAAGAAGTCAGGATGTATCCAGAGAGACTTTGCTGTTCGTGGAATAGGAGTTTTGAAAGAATGTAAAGGAAATTGCGTATGCAGTGCAGTTGCAAGGGTGGTCTTCGTAAGTTCAGGGTCCGATGAGCGCACATGCTCTTGAACGATTGGAAGTTTTGAAGCCGCTATCCATGCGATACCCTCATTTCTTTTGATAATTGCCATGCTATAGCTCGAAGCCTGGGGGAGCTCTAGATCCTCTGGTGCGCTTTGAAGAATCCCAAGAGAGTGAGCTTGATGGAGAAAGAGAGGAAGATGTTTCGGATTGTCTGTTCGCAAGTAGGCAATGATTTGTTCATGTTCTAGTGCACCAAGTAGCGGATCTGTTTCTCGTAGAAAGAAATAGGCAAGACAAATGAAAATGAGAATACATGCGAGCAACGCAGTGCTGATGAGTAACAGTATGCGATAGAGACTGGCAAAGGGTTTCGCCATATCTGCATCATACTTTTCCTCTATCGATGTACAAGTTCATAAAAATTTAAGAACATAATTCCTGATATTTGCAATACATACTACTTGCGAAAATATTACCAGTGAATATAATGACATGATTTCTGCACAACAGAGATCCAACACCAACACACGAACAAACATACAAGCAATATAAAAAGGCTCCGGAGCCACCAAAACAAAAAAGAAACAAACATCTGCTCTTTCTCACCACAAACAACCTTCCCCTCTGTCTCTACTACGAGACAGGGGACCCCGAGCAAGAAGGGTGATGCTAATCGATTCGGTTGGCACGACCCTCTTTGCTCTGCGATGTCGCACCGATGACGAGAGCGAGACTGTCGGTGTGCATCCCAACCCAACTCCCCAGTGTTTCCCTCTTCTCTTCGAGAATTGTGGCAAACCGGTACGGGGACCTCGCTATGGTCACGAGGAGAAACAAGGCACCAGAGCACGGCAAAGAGTTCGGGTACTCCTCACCCATTCCACCCTCCACCTACAAGGTTCGGCGAATGAATCAACGTTTTTTCGCCGCCACCTCGGAGACAGGAAAAACAAACACAAAAGGACCAGCAATGGTCTTTTTGTTTATGTATGGGTTTTTCGGAATCAGAAGAAGCAAGGGAGTCCGATCCGATAATATTGTCATATTGCTATAGCGTTATATTGTTACTAAATTTTATCAATATGACAGTATGACAATATAGCAATTCCAAGCTCTTTTACGATTATTTCATCTCTCGCTGCAATTCCACTGCCGCACTCAATCCTGGCTGTATTTGTAATGCTGTTTCGAGGGCTTTTCTTGCTTCATCTCTCCGTTGCATAGCAAAGAGAGCTCTTGCAAGAAGAATGTGACTTTCGGCAGATTCTGGCCATTTTTTCACTGTAGTTTGTGCGGTAGAAAGTAGTGCTTCGAGATCAGAATTTTTCATCGTCAATCCAAGTTCGATATATGCTTTCGCGGGTCCGATATCTTTTGTTTCAGGATCATTTGCGACGATGCCGAATTCAGAGACTGCAAGTGATATATTGCCCAGTTCGCGTGCATAGTTTGCTAGAAGAAGATGTGCATCTTGCTGCGGTTCCACTCCATTTGCGATAGCGTATTGGAGGTATTTTACTGCATTACCAGGATCACCTTTGAGTGCGTACGTTCTGGCAAGGAAGTACGATGTTTCTGGTTTTTCAGGGTCGATATCGTAGCTATGTTCGAGAGAGGAGATAGCGTCACTGAGTCGCTCGGAAGTAAGTTCACAGTATCCGCGAACGATCCATGCATCGCGGTAAGAGTCTCTCCGCGAAGTTACGTCTTTGAGTAGTGGTAAAGCAATTTCACAGCTACCGACATCAGCCAGCGCTCGTGCGATGAGTGTTGTGCGATGGTCAGCAGGGCTCTTTGGGAAGAGGTTGTACTCATCGTACGCAGCGAGGAGAAGTCCTGCAGCTGTTTGGAGTGTTGTATCGTTGCCACTATGTACTTCCTCTAGAAACGATCTAGCGAGAGTATGGTCTTGTTCTGTGATCGCAATCATTGCAAGGCCATAGCGTCCTTGCGGTGAATTTTGCACACGTTCAAATATGCTTCTTGCGAGTGTTGTGCGACCTTCGAGGAGCTCAAGAATTCCTAGAAGCAATGCAACATCGGGAGTGGATCCAGAAGCGTCTTTTAGACGGCTGATTGTCTGACGTGCATCGCGATACGATCGACGCTGGAGCTGTGTACTCGCCAGTTTACGTAGAGCAGGGATCCCTCCACCGAGTTCCGTACTTCGTGCAAATGCTTCCTCTGCACGGCGCCACTCTCCGCGTAACAGTGCCACTTCTCCTTCGCGTAGAGCAAGAAGAGAAGCAGAGAGATTTTCTGTCGATACAGTATTGTTTCCGAGGAAGCCTTGTTTTAATACAGTTGGACGATGGATGCGTTCACGTAGGAACACACTCTGGGTGTCTGCGATTGTTCCTTGAATTTGCCGCCAAAGCATCACACCAGCACTGACCGCAAAGATACTTGCTAGGACTATGGCCCCGATGGTGCATCGCTGCATCGTCTTCACGGAGACAGAGCGTAGCACAATGCTATCGTTTGATTGATCTTAACTTTGCGTTGTTCAATTGCGAAATACTGAAATTGTTCGATGGATAAATTGTTGTAACACGATAATACGTTGACATTTCTTTTCTTCCGCATTATGATTGTTCTCCGATGAGCAAAAAATCCTTTACCGAGGGCAGCTGGAAAAAGAGCGCAGAAATGCGCGTACTCCTCCGTGCGTTTCTTTCCTGTAACAATGAAGGAGAACTTGGCGAATTTTTGCGAGATATAGCGACACTAGCAGAGCTAAAGGCTTTGAGTGAACGTCTTGCTATCGCTCGTTTGCTTGCAGCAGGGAAAACCTATCTCCAGATACGAGCGGCACTTGGTGCTAGTACGACGACGATTACACGTGTGGCTGAGTTCCTAGAGTCTGGGAATGGGGGATACAAGCTTGTCCTTGGTCGTCTCACCGGTAAGCATCATCCAAAACTCTCTCGTGGAGAGAAGATGGTGTCGGCGCAGCGTAGGTAACGCATCACTGCTCCGGAGTCATCTCCCCTCCACAGGGGAGATCTTTTACAGTATCGGCGCGTGCAAAAGCACGTTTACCTCTTCCTTAGTTTTGTACTAAAGAAGACGGTTGGGATGCATTTATTTCTTTTCACTCAGTTTTTTTATGAATCTCAACATTCCTTTGCAGCCGACGACTGAACGCGATATATATTTGCCAAATTTTCAGAAACGAGGAGGCTTGATTACAGTCATCGCTCAAGATGCTCGTACAAAAGCGATTTTGATGCTTGCATCGACAGATGAAGCAGGTTTTCGTGAAACCGTAGCCACAGGACAGGCGGTGTATTGGTCTACTTCTCGTAAGAAGCGATGGAAGAAAGGCGAAGAGGAAAGTGGCGCTCTACAAATTGTTCGCGACATCACTATCGATTGTGATGGAGATGCAGTGATTTACTCGATTGAGCAACTTGGCATCGGTGCGTGCCACACAAATGCCCAGAGCTGCTTCTTTCGCACCTGTCTCGATCCTACTGCTCCATTACCACTATCGTCTGAAGGCAAACTTCTTTGTATAAGCAAAGATGAACAGTTACAAATCGTACGGGCAAATGTTGCAGTGAGTCTTTCAAATGTTCTAACACGCTAATACGCTGAGAATTTTATTCTTTGTAGCATCTAATATCTCTACTGCGCTTTCTTTAACATCCGCAGCTGCGACGTTTTGTCGCAGATGGCCCGCCGTAGGTGGGCCATCTCGTAATGCCGGGACACGATGTCCCGGCTGCGGTCGGCGGCCATTGTATTTCTTACCATTCTTTTTTATGAATACTCTTTCTACTACTCGTACACGTACGGGTGATCCAAATAAAGTTCAACTTGCGATCCCAAAAGGTAGTCTCGAAGAACCAACATTACAGCTCTTTCAGGACGCTGGCTTTCCATTTCGTGTTTCTGATCGTGGTTCTAAGTGTGAAACCGATGATCCAGACCTGGAGGTACTTCTTCTTCGTCCTCAGGAGATTCCTCGGTATATAGCGAAAAATGATCCTGGTTCTATGGATCTTGGCATCACAGGATGGGATTGGATTACGGAATGTGGTGTTCAGGGTGACATCGAAGAACTCGGGAACTTTCAGTATTCGAAACGCAGCAGTAAACCTACTCGTTGGGTACTTGCTGTACCGGAAGAATCTTCTATGCAGCAGCCTGAGGATTTGCGCGGTGGCCGTATCGCTACAGAGATCATCAATACCACCAGAAGATGGTTTCAAGAGCGAGGTATCCCTATTACACTAGAGTTCTCCTGGGGAGCGACAGAAGCGAAACCAGGGCGTTTTGTAGATGCGATAGTGGATGCTACTGAAACAGGTGCTTCACTCAAGGCGAATAGGCTCAGGGAACTTGGTACCATCATCGAAAGTACGCCGCGGCTCATCGTAAATCCTCTTGCGCTCAAGAATGATCGTAAGCGAGAGAAGATTGAGGACATCGCACTTATGCTCCAGTCTGTCATCGAGGCTCACACACGCGTGATGCTGATTTGTAACGTTGGGCGAAAGAAACTTGAGCAAGTTTTGGCAATATTGCCATCTCTGGGGAGTCCAACGATTGCAGGGCTCGCGAACAAGAAAGGCTTTGCTGTGAATACAGTTGTCGATGAGCGTGCGTCGCATCTCCTTATTCCTCAGCTGAAACGAGCGGGAGCGACTGATATTATTCAATCCTCGATCGCGCGCATTATTCGTTAAGAAACCTCTCAATACATATCAGCAGCGGCCTTTCAGGCCGCGGCAATTGAAGATTCCACACAACATACTACCGCGCCTTGAAAAGGCGCTGCTGTTGCATCGAGAACTATAAAATTGATTATTCATCAAGGGTTCTTTAAGAGAAATTATTCCACCTCTGGCAAAAGTTCACCATCATCGACGATCTTCTTGCGAGAAGATTTCTTTGCTGCTGGGGCTGGAGTAGCAGTTGCCTGGAGGTCGATACCGAGAGCTGCTTTTGCCGAAGCGTCACTGATTTGGCGTGGGATGACTGCATCGATTGCTCCCCAGTTCGCTGCACTACTCTTTGGGATGAGAACTGTTACTTGGTCACCGACCTGTGCGCGATAGAACGTGACAGAGGCGAGGAGCACTCTGTATGTTTTGCCTTCTGCGAGGATCTTGTACTGTCCATCTTCTTGGATGAGCACACCGATCACTGTCTTGCGATCAATAGGAGAAATCTGTTTGTAAATAAATTTTCCATCTTCTGTGATGGAGAGTTTCATGCCATCACCTTCGACAAGCTTGCTCTTACTCGCATAGTTTGCAGGGATTGGGTACGACTGCCCAGAAGCATCCACCATGTTCTGTCCATCGAAGACACCTTCGACTACTTTTACGTTTGCAGCGTTGTAGGCACCCATTCCAAGAGAACTTGCTTTCGCTGTAAGGCGCTCATGCGATGTATCAGAAATTCCTGTCGCACCGCGTAGGAGATTTTGTGCTGTTTTTAGCGAAGACATCGCAGAATCGATGAGCTCCTGTATCGCAACCAAGTCGTTTGACATAAAGAGGAAAGGGGATGGGTGTCGTGGATTACCACGGAAGAACATTGACCTGAAGTGATGTCTGTTGGAGGCGGTCCTGGAGTTGATTCTTTGTGAGGAGGCCTCCTTGTGCACCGAGCACACCGACAACACTCACTGCATTGAGTGTACCAGCGATGAGCGAATCTGGCAATGATTTGCCATGCAAAAGGCCCCAGCTCACCCCAACACCAAAGGCATCACCAGCGCCAGTAGCATCGAGGACAGTTGTCTCGGTACTTGGGCAGTGATACAACGTCGTTCCATCTGTTGCGAGTACGCCTTTTGCTCCATCAGTAACACAAATATTTGCTACTCCTGCATCGAGAAGGCGTCGTATCGCGGTACGTTCATCTTGTGTATTTGTAAATTTGAGAGCCTCTTCTTTATTCAGTAAGAGGAGATCTGTATTTGCGAGAAGTGCACGCTTCTTTGGTTCATCCATGCCAGCATGGATTTGGCAGCCACCGGGATTCCATGTGACAAAGCATGGCAGTGTACTGATTGATATCGCGATATCATCTTCGATGCTGCACGCTGCTTCACAGAGGTGATTGAGGTAGATCGCATCTGTGTCTTTTAAGGCTTGCAAGTCAAACGTGGCATCATGGAGATGGGAATTTACTCCACTGTGCGTGAGGATTGTCCGCTCTCCATTTGCAGGAAGAAGAATGAGTGAGAACCCAGACGTTTCTCCTTCGACGATCACAGCGTGTTCCGTACTGACATGTTCACGTTCAAGAGTTGTTTTCTGTAGTTCTCCCCAACTATCGCTTGCGAGTATTCCTATGAAGCGAGAAGTACACCCCAATCTTGCAAGACCCACGGAAGTATTGCTCGCACCGCCTCCACAGAATTCCTGCGCAGAGCGAAGGCTGAGCTTTTCTCCTAGCGGGAGAATAAATGCGTTATTCTTTACGACATTTTTTTCAGTATCTTCTTTGAGTCGCACAAAGAGATCGATCGTTGCTCCGCCGATTGAGACAGTCGTTCGTTGTTTGTTGGTGAGTGTGTTTGGCATGCAGACATGTTAATTATTCTTTCTTGATAGAGGCAAGGAAGTTTCGTAGCTCCTGTTTTGTAGCATACGATCTCCATCCTATAAATCCTGCGAGTGAAAGAAGTAGGAGAGCGCTGAGAATGATTGCTGTAGAAGGTCCGCTATCGGTGACAGCAGGAAGATCCTCGAGTTCTTCGATAGGCTCGACTGGATCATCGAATGTATCATCTGGCGCAGGATCGGAAGGACCATAGTGAAACCCACTTCCATTTGGAGTTCCTTCAGCTGATTCTGCAAGTTCTGTGAGAACATCTCCATTGAGAGCAATTGGAGTGAGAGTGAACACGTAGGGAATATCATTGATGAGATCTTTTACCGTAACAGATGTGCGACTACCGTGGACTTTGCGGTGCTCAGAAAGTTCTTCTCCCTTTGCGCCGAAATCGAGCGAGTAGTGGAGGAGGGGAAGATCAGGAAGACTTTGCCAATTGAGTTCGACTTGTCCTGCTCCAGGGCTCGCACGAAGTCCGAGGCCGAGAGGGGTAGCACTCACAGGATCGCTCTGCTCAGGGCTCTCAGCATTCTTCATATTAATTGCTGTTACAGTGAAGACATAGGTCGTCCCTGGAACGAGATCAGTCAGGAGAACAGAAGTTGCTTTCGAACCGGTATTGCGGCTCGCAAGGAAGTTTTTTGGATCAGAGAGGAGAGCGACATAGACCTTGTATTCTTTTAGATCAGCATCTGTGACTGCTTGCCACGAGAGCAAGACTGAACGAAGCTTTGCGGTTGCGGAAACTCCGAGCACTTTTGAAACACGCTGTTCACCCACTGTCCATTTTGCGAGGACGGTTGTTTCGTGGCCAGCACTATCTTTTGCGACAACGCGGACATCGATCTCTCCAGATTCTTTTGGTGCGGTAAATATCGCAGAGTAGATTCCAGTCGTTCCACTACCAGACAAAGGAAGAGTTGTATCGAGAATCGTTGCAGTCAGCGACGCAAGGTCAGGTTCCGATTGCACGATGATTTGTGATTGTTCTCCAGGAACGCCTCGCTCTGGGAGGAATTTGATACTCTTAATTTCTGGAGGAGTACGATCGACGATGATATGTACCTGAGGAGACTCACATGTATCTCTTTCATGTGCAACAGAGAGAGTAGCCTCATTGAATTTGCTATCGATCGGCACACTGATACGGAAAATTCCATCTGCATCTGTTTCACCAAATACTGTTCCACTTCCTCCGCGCACCTTGAGGTTGATAAGACTAGGTGCACGTCCTTGGAGCAGTACATTGCTTCCAGAAATTTTTGCGCCATCCTTTGGAGAAATAACTGAGATCAAACATCCATCTCCTCCACCGCCTCCACCATTGATGACCGTAACAGAGAAGGATCCTTTAATTGCAGGATTTGTTGTGTCGGCGATATCAAATGTCTGCGTTCCACTCGTCTTGAATCGTACGCCGAGATACACTTGTCGAATGCCTAAGTTTTGTGGGAAGAAGGTAATTTCTCCGATAGTAGCTGCAGTAACGTCGTACCCTTTTCTTGGGAACTCTGCTCCTGGGTCTGAGCTCTGTACCGATACAGTGCCTGTGTAATCTGGAACGACATTTCCCTGTTTATCGACTGCACGAATTTCGACTGTGTAGTCACGACTCGCTTCTACTTCGTTGTTGTTGCCGATGCCATAGAATTTCAACTCAAAATGATCGACGCCACTGGAAGGGATGAATGTTGCAGGAAGAGCGGCTGTGTCTGTGAGACTTGCTCCGAAACGTAAGGGACCTCCTACTGCAGCGGAAGATCCAACCGTGATGCTGACGTGGGATTTGAGCTGCTGACGACCGAGAATATCGTACGCAGTGAGCGTCATGATGCCTGGAGTAGAAGAGCGTACGCGCCAAGAAATGCGTCCTTCTTCATCTGTTGCTTTACTATCCGCGCGGATATCATCGCTTGGGCGACTACCGATGAGCGCGATTGGTTGATTGCCGACTGGATTACTAAACCTATCTCGTAGTACAGCAGTAATCGTGACTTCGTCGATCCCGTCTGCGCTGAGTGTTCCTGCCGAAGCTCGAACACTGGATTGTAGTTCATCAACAGTATCTGGTGCGATGGTAAACATCGCTGTGCGTTGTCCAAATGTGACATCGTACTTCCCTGCTTGCTCTGTATCTTTCGCAGCAAGAGGTGCAGTTCCATTCCCATTAGAATCGAGTTGCACGTTTGTATGCACGGGAATGCCACTGGGTCCGATGACAGAAAGATTCGCAAGAGTATGCGGTCCACAGCCTTTTAATGTTATTTGTGTTCCTAAACCCGCGACAGTATCCATCGCGTTTATTTCACACATCGCTGCCGCTACTTGCACTGGTGCAAATAGGAGACTGAAGATGACGAGAAGTCGGAGTGATCGCATAAATCTCTTTATTATAGCAGATTCTCCACGTTTCTCCTACTACTGCCAAGCATCTTGTGCTGTGTTTAGAGTGGATTTTCCTTGACTAATGATTTTAACTGTTCTCTGAACATGAATTTTACGCACATTCTCATGCTAGGATGATTTCCGATGAAACGCCTCAGTCTCATTTTCCTTAGCTGCTTCCTTCTAGCTGCCTCCTGCACAGAGAGTAAGTCTGTCAGCGGAGCTCGGTGTGATCAGCAGTTTTGGAATGGTACATTTGCTACATGTCTTCCTCCAGGCTGGAAAGTCCTTACACAACAAGACCTCGCACTTCTTGGCGTTCCAGAAGAGACGATTGCTGCTTTTCAGCGCGAAGCAGCACGGGCAGGGCAATTTGATACGATTTCTGTCACTCGTGAGCCACTACCTCAGGTGATGTCGACGACTGAGTACAGTGATGCAAGTATTCTGAATGTCTCACGCATGCCGCAGTACAAACTCATCGATAAATCTGCAGTGTTTGTGGATGGTCAGCCAGCCTCTCTTCATGTTTTCACGGCACGAGCAGGCGGAAGCGATCCTATTCGCCGCTATTATCAAGTGAGTGCAGTCTCTCAGGGAATAGGTTTTGTTTTCACTGGCTCCTTTCCACTCAGTGTTTCCGATAGTGATGCAAATGAAATACTCTTAGTAATGCGCAATATTTCGTTTACAGATCCGAGATCAGTGAAGGCGCAGTGATGAGGAGAGGAAGCAAAGGAAACAGAGGAGTCAAAGGATGATTGATAGAAGAATCCGACGAAGCCGATGAAACCGAAGAGTCCGAGGGAATTGAGTGAGTAGACAGTACAAGCTTCTTAGGTAGTAGCTTCTGACCTTCTTAAGTTTTGGAAAATTTTACAACCAGCAGCAGCACTCCGGTCTGCGGTACCATAATACTTCGTACATCGAAATGTTTGAATATCGAATATTTCGATATGTGAAATATATAGAACTAGGAGAGCGCCCTTCCATGGGCGCAGTGCTATGGAATATCAATCACTCTCTTTATTTACTAGCTTGGAAATAAGTGTTTCCGGAGATTGTAATACTTCCTTGATTGCTGCTTTGATGTGCTCGGTTGTAACTATACATCTTGTATCAATTGCAGTTTCTCTCTTTGCCAGAGCTTCTGCTCTCTCCAGTACTGTTAATCTGAATGTGAGTCCAGCACTAGATGCCAGCTCATGTGCATCAGACATGACGAGAGCTTCACTTTCTTTTATTGATTCAGGTATAAGAAAACAGTGTAGATCTGAGCATATCAAACTGGATTTTAATTTACTAGTTTTAGTCCTCCTTCGCTCGCTTCGGGGCTACGGAGGACACAGTATCTTGCGACTCACTGCGTCGCTTCGCTCCTTGTTCGTCTGCAATTCAACTGTGGAGGTGCCGGCGGGGATCGCACCCGCGCATGGGGGTTTTGCAGACCCCTGCCTTACTGCTTGGCTACGGCACCAGATATCGGAATTCTACTCTCTTCGCTCTCAATTGTTAGCAGCTGCTACTGAGTGCCGCGGTATATTGTTGTATTGTCATGGTGTTTGCAAGCTTTCATTGATTCATGGATGTTTCTCCTGTACAGTCCCACAAATGACACCGACGAAGAAAACTTCGGCAGCACACAAGGGAAATCCTCAGGATTATGTGATTGCGACCCTTGGCAGTCACTCTGCGTTGCAGATACTGAAGGGTGCACGCGATGAAGGGATGCGCAATCTCGTCATTTGTAAAAAAGGGAGAGAGTATCCATATAAGAGCTATGGCGTGGCGGATGAAATTCTTCTCATCGACGAGTGGGATCAGTGGACACCGGTATTGGAAGAAGAGCTTAAAAAACGCAATGCTATCATCGTTCCTCATGGTTCGTTTGTATCGTATTTGGGTCATGAGCGAGTGCAAAATTTAAAGGTAATGTACTACGGTACGAAAGAAATCCTTGAATGGGAGAGCAATCGCACAATTGAGCGCGAATGGCTTCTACGCTCTAAGCTTGAGCTCCCAAGGGTGTTCGAGAAACCAGAGGATATTGATCGGCCGGTGATCGTAAAGTTTCACGGTGCTGGAGGAGGCTTTGGTTACTTCGTTGTTCGTACTCCGGAGCAATTCTATGAGGTGAAAAATCGTAAATACCCTGAGGAAAATGATTTTACGATTCAGGAATACATCGTCGGAGTTCCGCTCTACATTCATTACTTCTACTCTCCTGTTACTGGTGAATTAGAAATTATGAGTTTCGATAAGAGATATGAATCCAATGCGGATTCCATCGGTCGTATCAAGGCGGAAGATCAGCTCGCTGCGAAGATTCACACGAGCTACACCATCGTTGGAAATATTCCAATTGTCGTACGTGAGTCGATGCTCCCGGATTTCTTCGCGATGGGGCAGAGAGTAGTGGAGTCGAGTCGCACACTTCATAACACTGTGACAGGTGAGATACTCAAAAAAGGCCTCTTTGGGCCATTCTGCTTAGAAACAATCGTCACACGAAAGCTCCAAGTCATTGTTTTTGAGATCAGTGCGCGTATCGTCGCTGGTACAAATCCTTACATCGAAGGTTCTCCGTATACAGCACTCAAATACGATGTGCCGATGAGTACAGGTAGGAGGATCGCACGTGATATCAAACAAGCGATAGAACAAGGTCGCTTGTCCGAGATTTTGGGATAATGCAGGATTGAACACTGGATCATTCATACATTTTCGCACATTCAAGAATGGATATCGCCTCTCTCCTCAAAGGCTACGATCTCAAGAACCTCACAGTTGCGGTACTTGGTGGGCATAGTGGGCTCGACGTTTGTCATGGTGCGAAGAAGCATGGATTTCGTACACTCGTCATTGCGCAGAAGGGAAGAGAGAAGACATACCAGCGGTATCTTCTTCGTGGAAAAGGAGAAAATATTCGCGGATGTATCGATGAAGTGATTGTAGTAGATAAATTTCAGGACGTACTCAAGGAAGATATTCAAATGAAGCTACGAAAGATGAATACAATTTTTGTTCATAATAGGTATTTCTGGGTGTACTTTGATGATTTTTCCAAAGTAGAAAATGATTTCAATGTCCCGATCTTTGGTTCTCGAACACTCTTAAAACTCGAAGAGCGCGATCAGCCATACAATCAGTATGATTTACTGCGTGATGCAGGGATTCGCACACCGAAAATTTTCAAGTCTGCAAAAGATATCGATCGCCCAGTGCTCGTAAAAGCTGCGGAGGCGAAGCGAGGATACGAACGCGCATTCTTCGTCGTTTCTTCTGAAACTGAATACAACGAGAAAGGGAAGAAATTAGAAAAAGAGGGGAAAATTTCAGCCGACTGGAGAACAGCAACGATTGAAGAATTTGTCGTTGGTGCTCAAGTGAACTTCAACTTATTCTTTTCTCCACTGACGGGTGAACTCGAGCTTCTCGGTACCGATATGCGACGCCAAACAAACTTAGATGGATTCCTCCGGATGACTGCAGCACAACAGAAGGAAATTGGTGAGCATGTGCCACTCAAGATGATCGAGATGGGGCATGTGTCGTGTACGGTAAAAGAATCAACACTCGAAAAAGCCTATGCACTTGGGGAGAAGTTCGTCGTAGCGATGAAGAAGCTCCCAAAGAGTCTCGATCCATCTGGCAAAGGAATTGTCGGACCTTTCGCACTTCAAGGTGCAGTGATTGCAGAAGAGGGGAAGGAAGACATTGTGATCTTCGATGTGTCGCTTCGTATCCCTGGTTCTCCTGGGACATTTGCGACTCCGTACTCAGGATATCTCTATGGAGAGACGATGAGTGTAGGTGAGAGAGTGGGCTTGGAGCTGAAGAATGCGGTGAAGGGGAAGAGAGTAGGAGAAATAGTGACATAAGATTTTTTAAGCTTAGGTACATTCAACTTTCGAAAGAAAGTCTAAAAAACTTGACATATTTTCTGTGTGTGGGAGAATAGTGAACTATTCTTTACAAAACTGTATGCGAGAAAATTCTCCTTCCAGAATTCCATCGGCTCCTTCCTCTCATAGCGAAAAGCCAACACATGAACAGTGTATTGCGGCACGTCGAAGTACAACAAGGCGCTGTGCGCTAGAATTAGGTTTACCTGCTGATACACCTGAGAGAGACGTAATTGAGATTCAAAAAAGGATGCGTGCTCTTAGTGAGCAGCATAATTTGGCAAAACATCTTGGTATGGATCCAGATACTTCGATGGAAGACCTTGTTGAAGAGTTCTTTCGTCGTAATCCTCAGCAAGCAGCGGCGCTTGGCATTCAAGTAGATTAAGCTTTTTTGTTGCTGTCTCACATTTCAATGATCGAACTACAAGTGTAGTCATAAGCATTTGACATAGCATATTCTTCTGCGAGAATGCCAACCCTTTTGCTGTTGTTATGCCAATAGATTTCGATAATCCAAATTACTTGCCTGAAGATTTTGTGGATGACGCTGGCCCTAGAAAGCCATTGTCACCAGAAATGAGGGGAATTGTACGTAGAAATAAGATGTTAGTTGAGGCCAGAAAATTTGGAATATTATTTTCTGCTTCTATGAGTGAAATACAACTTCGTGGACTTATAAATGCTAGGAGAAGAGGATTCGAACATAGAAATATTGCAATGCATCTAGGTGTAGATCCAAAACAATTTACTCACAGAGCTCTTATTGAAACTTTTCGTCTTCATGTTCGGTCTTTAATTGGAGGAGGTATGCTGTTTTGCGAATTTCCATTAGAGCGACCGCGTACTATGCATGAGTGTCAGCAGGCATTTGAGGCATGGCAGCGCGCACAAATTCGAGAACAACAAGAAAAATCAGGATCGTGATTGTAGAAGTTTGTGTAGCTTATATAGTGAACCATCCTCAAGTGCGGATGAGGGCTTCGACTTCGCTCAGGGTCATTCGACTCTCCAAATACAAAAACGAACCTACTCAGTGGTTTACCATGAGCGAGCGAAGCGAGTCGAATGGTGGATCACGTCGTTCGAGAACGACGTGGTGGAGCTGACGAGACTCGAACTCGTGACCCTCTGCTTGCAAAGCAGATGCTCTACCAGCTGAGCTACAGCCCCACACAGATATTTAGAGCAGAGAAACGATACAGGTAAATATGGAGTGATGACAAGTCTTTTGTGTGAGCTTTTTAAGGGATAGCTTCTTAGCTTCTTAGGATATGAAATTCCTACAGTTATCCTTAGAACTCTGTTGGTACCTCTGCTGGCTTACCCCGACCCAAGGAGAAAAACTGGAAGACATAATAGAAGAGAACATCGCTTGTTCCTGTAATCGTTGCAAGGCTCCAGAAGAAGATGAAGAGTGCAGCGCCGGTGATGAGTGTATAGATACCACCAATAGAAGCTGCCCAATCGGGGTCACCAAGCATATTTCCAAGTTGTTCACGTTCCTTCACCATAAAGAATGAAAGCACGATGCCGACAATTGCGAGGAAATATTCCAAAAGTAATCTAAAGGAGAGCGTCGAGTTTCGCAGCAACATCTTCTTTTGGCTTCGATCCGACAAAAGAGTCTGCGATGGTGCCGCCTTTGAAGAGAAGGAACATCGGAATACTCATGACGTTGTATTTCCCTGCGATATCACCAGCTTCATCGACATTCACCTTCACCACTTTTACGCGTCCTACATACTCTGTACTGAGCTCATCAATGATTGGGAGCATCGCACGACAAGGACCACACCATGGAGCCCAGAAATCGACGAGAACAGGAATCCTTGATTGGAGCACTTCGGTGTCGAAATTTTGTGATGTGACTTGGAGCGACATTGGAGAACTTGGGAAGAAGTAAGGAGAGTGTACCAGAGAGTTTCAGTGCATTTCTGTGAGGAGTTGCTTTGTGATCTTTTTGCCGATTTCTACTGCTGGTTGGCCATATGCATCGATACGGTAGAGCTTGCTGAGGTAGACAACTTCCGTCATAAAGAGGAAGAAGAGCTGACCTAAATGGAATGCATCGAGAGATTCGATCACAATCGTAGCATGAGGGCGTTTGGCTGAAGTGAGTGCTCTACTTGTACCGACGTAACATGCATCGATGAGGTTCCCAAAAGATTTTCCAGCCATATACGAAAAGTCCTGCGGAAGATTACGTGGTAGGTCACAAGAAGGGCGATCTGCTTCGCGGAGGAATAGATGCCAGGATTTTCGAGGACCACTCATCCATTGTTGCAAGAGAGAGTGCTGATCCTGTGTGCCGATCGCTGCCATGGGGATAGGGTTTGTGATTTCATTTTTCCCGAGGCTCTCTGCGATGAGTTGTTGGCACCATCTTGCAAGTGATGTGAGGCGATCTCCGTAGGGCATAATTACTCTTAAGGGAAGACCTTTCTTCGCATCGAGGAGATACTGCACACATGCAAGAAGTGCTGCAGGGTTCTTCGTAATTGTTGTTTCTTGGCAGAGGTTATCCATTTCCTTTGCCCCTCGTACGAAGGCGGAAATATCCCCATCCAAGAGCCCAAGAGCGAGGAGGCCAACTGGCGTAAAAATACTAAATCTTCCGCCAAC
>CAYRWT010000005.1:18603-23685 GCA_964428105.1 uncultured Candidatus Peribacteria bacterium | reverse complement strand
GGTCATTCCATACAGGTAAGAGCACACATTCGTTTGCGATATAGAAATTTGCATAGCTTGCTGGGATACGGAAACCTTCTTTCTCAGTTACTTTTGCTTTCGTTGGCTCGTGTTCACTTACATACACTGGTTTCGGCTGCGTGAGTGTGATGATTTCTAAGGGATTCCCATCTTGATCGTTCATTGTTTGTAATCGTGCCAAGTTTTCCTGTAGTGCGACATAGTCTCGATCCTCAGGATCGTCATTGACGATCGTTACAACAGTCTTCGGTCCCACGAAACGCGTGAGGTCATCGATATGGCCGCTTGTATCATCGCCAGCGATGCCTTTCCCGAGCCATAAAATATTTGTTATGCCAAGTTCTTCTTTTAGTGTTGCTTCGATCTGAATTTTCGTTTTTTCTGGATTGCGATTGGGATTTAAGAGACAGTCTTCGGTTGTGAGCAGCGTTCCTTTTCCATTTACATCGATCGATCCGCCTTCGAGCACCATAGCAACTTTCTTTGTTTGTACATTCATTTCTTTTGCGAAAAGAGATGGGATCTTGTCATCCAGATCGTGCTCCCATTGGTTCCCGTGTGCGTTGAACTTCCAATCGAGAAAGAGGCGTTCGCCTGCCATATTCTTTACGACGATAGGTCCATGATCACGTGCCCAGGCAAAGTTACTAGGAATTTGATGGAAGAAGATACGGTCACCCTGAACTTTTGCCTTCGTTAGTTCTACCTTTATCGTATCTTCGAGTTCTTGATTGTGCGTCACGATATGTACGTTTTCACCAACTTCTAACTCTTTCACCATGCGCGCCCAAATACTTGGAATATATTGAAACAAACCTGGCCAGTGTCGCTCATCGTGTGGCCATGTCAGCAGTGTTCCTTCGTGGGGTTCCCATTCCGCTGGCATGCGTAGGCGAGAGTCGATCGATGTCTTCATGAGAGTTTCTTTGTGAGGAGATCGTATGTCTCTGGGCGACGGTTCTCTAAGAATCTCCAGGATTTTTGGAGTGGTACGACGCGTGAGAAATCACATTCAGCAATGAATACACCTTCTTTGTTGTCACCTTTCACAAGGAGTTTTGCAGATGGATCGCTCACAAATGATCCACCCCAGAAACTGATTGCCCCTTCTTTTCCGACACGATTTACACCTGCGACGTACACACAGTTGGAAGCAGCGTGCCCGACTTGTACCGATCTCCACATCGTCTCCCAGTCACCAGTGATATTTTCCTCAACATTGTCATCGATAGTTCCGATTGCTGTAGGGTACACGATGATTTCAGCGCCTTTCAGCGCTGCGATGCGTGCTGCTTCTGGATACCACTGGTCATAGCAGATGAGTGGTGCAATTTTCCCCACAGATGTTTCGAACACAGAGATGCCAGTATTCCCCGGTGCGAAGTAGTGTTGCTCGTGGTAGAGGATGTCTTCTGGAATATGTGTCTTTCGATACATGCCGATGAGCGAGCCATCGCGCTCGAATACCGGTGCGGTATTATAGTTCTTCCCATCGGATCCTTTTTCAAAAATCGAGCCACCGACAAGTACGATGCTGTGCTTCTTCGCAGCTTCAGAAAGAGCTTTTGTCATCGGCCCTGGCATTGGCTCCGTACTTTCAAACGCTGCAGCATCATCTTTTTTTTGGCAGAAGTATGGACTTAAGAAAAGCTCTGGAAGTACCACGAGATCAGCGCCTTTTTCTTTTGCTTCAGCAATGAGCTGCAGCGCTTTTTGCAAATTAGCATCTGCACTCTTCGACATGGACATTTGCACAAGGCCGATTGTTACAATTCGATTCTTCATCGAGAAGATTGTGCGTCCAATGTTTCGTAGAAGCAATATGGATTTGTGCCCTCACCCCCCCCAACCCCCTCTCCATTGTGATGGAGAGGGGGAGTATCTGAGGGCATCTAGCATTCCTGCTTTAATTGCGTAGAATGCAGACCGTTTCTATTTTCATTCTTTTGTTCCTATGAAAAAAATTAGCAAGCTCTCCGCCGAACTAAAAAAGCATATTGTGGAAGAGAAGAGTAAAACAAGTGGCACGATCTCTGCTGCGATACAGAAGAGCAAGAGTCCAGTTTCTACGTTTGCTGAGCGTACACTCAAGCACTGCAATGGAGGATCTACGCTTCAAGCTGCATTGTGGCTAAAAGATCACATTGAGAAGGGGGGAAAGCTCGTTGTAACAATTGCTGGTGCCCTCAGTTCCTTTGAAATTGGTGTGACACTTGCTGAGCTCATTCGCCAAGGAAAAGTGCACTTGGTTTCTGCGACTGCTGCAAACCATGAAGAGTCGTACTATCGTTACGTTGCACATTCTCATTATGCTCATATCCCTCGCTATACCGAGCTTACGCCAGATCAAGAAGCCGAACTTCGTGACGCTGGTCTCCGTCGTATCACAGACACATTTCTTCCAGAGGATGAGAGCGTGCGCATCATGGAGCCGCATCTCCTAAAGATGTGGAAGGATGCTCAGAAGAAAGGAGAGAGCTATTTCCCACATGAATATTTCCGTCGGCTCTTCGCGCAGGGACTCATTAAGCCAGATCCTATGGCGAACCCCGATGATTGCTGGACATTTGCTGCGTACAAGAAAAATATTCCCATTGTCATCCCAGGGTTTGAAGATTCTACGATGGGAAACATTTTTGCGAGCTATACATATGGAGGAAAGTATCGGAAGAACAAGGACACCGTTCTTAGTCCTTCTATCATGAAGGGTGGTCTTGAGTACTTCACGTATCTCTACGATTGGTACATGGAAGCGTCCAAGGATGCTCCTATCGCATTCCTACAACTTGGAGGAGGTATTGCAGCGGATTTCCCAATCTGCGTTGTTCCTTCACTCAAGCACGATCTCCAGCATGGTAACGTGCGTGATTGGGCTGGCTTTATCGAAATCGGTTCTTCGCCAATGTCCTATGGCTCCTACTCTGGTGCAGGTGGCAAAGAGAAAATTACATGGGATAAACTCTCGACGAAGAGTTATTACCAAGTTATTCAGAGTGATGTCACGGTAGCGTTTCCGTGGATAGCAGCTGTGCTTCTTGGGTTGTAGGCCTTCACTACAACAGCAGCGCCCCTCCGGGGCGCGGCGTTTTTGTCATAACAAATATCTAGAACTACCGCGGCCAGGATGGCCTCTGCTGGTTTAAATTATTAGCAATAGGAGCTGCACCCTTCCATGGGTGCAGACCATGCCATTTAAAAAACCAAACAATGCGGCCATGGAAGGCCGCGCTCCTTACTTTTTTACAATTCAATAATCTGAGACACTTACCCTAAACCGTGGAATGAAAAATTGATTCAAGAATAATAGTGCGCCCTTCTCCGGCCAGAGCAGGAGAAGGGACGGGGATGAGGGCAATTTGTAAAAAAAGTGGAAAAGAAAAATACAGGAGTCTCTTGTAAAAATTCACAAAAGAAATCTTTACATACTGCGCATACGAACTATAATCACCCCTCGTTAGCTCTTCTTCAATCAATGCAGAAACGTAAGAAATCTGGCAGTAAAAAAATCTCACGGTCTCCAGAGAGAGTTGTACTGAAACCAGTTTCCAGTCGCTATGCGCGTGAACGTTGGAACTCTTTTCTCTCGCAAGATCGTCATGGCATGCTTGCAATCGAGGGAGTGCCTGTCGATAAAATTGCTGAGAAATATGGCACGCCGCTTTATATTCACGTCGAGAAAGAAATTCGTACACGATTGCGACGATTTAAAAAAGTCTTTGGCTCAGAAATTGGTCTTCAGTACGCAGTAAAGTGCAATAGCAACTTGGAAATTCTTCGCATTGTTCGTGAAGAGGGCTTCGAACTGGACTGTTCGAGTGTTGGCGAGCTTATCCTCGGTCTTCTCGCAGATTTCAAACCACGACAGCTTACGTTTACGAATCTCTATAAATCCGAACAAGATATTCATTTTGCAGCGAAGATTGGTGTGCAATCCATCACGGCAGATTCCATCGAAGAGATCGAGCACATCGCGCGTACGGCGAAGAAGCTTCGCAAGCACATCGATACTGTGATTCGCGTGAATCCGATGTTACAGATGGGTAATTATTCCACGCGTGGAAATAAATATGGTATTCCGATTGGCTACATCGATCGCGCGATTGATCTTGCCATGAAGAGTCCGTATATGGATTTTCGTGGATTTCATTTCATGGGTGGATATGTACATGATACGAAAGTTTTCAAAGCTGCAGCTCGCATCTTCGTGAAACTCATTCGTCGCTGCTTGGATCGTGGAATCCGCGTTCATTCTCTCTCACTTGGAGGGGGTTTTCCTGCAGCCATTGGAGAGGAAGTAGCGTTCCCGATTGAAGATATGTCGGATTTCCCTCAGTTTTTTCAGAACCTTCTTCGCAAAAATGATCTTCCTCCGATGCGTCTTATCTTTGAGCCAGGCAAGAGCATTGTTTTGAATTCCGGCATCGGTCTTATGCGCGTGATTTCGAAGAAGCGCCTCGGAAAAGATCGCCGTATGGTGATCGCCGATGGTTCCACATATAACTTTGTTCCAGATGCACTGATTCAAGAAGGCATTACATACGATATTCTTCCAGCGTCGAAGCTCAAATCTCCCCGCATTCATCGTGTCACTATCGCAGGAAATACATGTGACTGTTGGGATCTCATCGTGAAAGCGATCGATATGCCGAAACTCAGGCCTGGTGATCTCCTTACTATCATGGATGTCGGTGCGTACTCTCATGTGATGGCAAGTAACTTCAATACTATCAAGCGCACAGCGATGATCATGATGCATGCAGACGGCACAGCGAAACTCATTCGTCGTCGTGATCGTTATAGTGAGATGTTTGCCCCAGAGCTCGATGTGCTGAAGATGGCAGCTCCAGATGAGCTCGAAAAATATCATAATCTCTATCGTGTGAATATCGACAAGATTTGGAAGGGTAAAGGAGCGAAACAGAATGGAAAAAACCGCAATGGGCAGGGATAGTTAGGTAATTTTGATCAAAATCCTGCGTTACATTAATTGCGGATGAGATCGAGGAACTCTTGTCTCGTGCGTGCATCGCGCTTAAAACTTCCCTGCACATGACTTGTGAT
>CAYRWT010000005.1:0-18503 GCA_964428105.1 uncultured Candidatus Peribacteria bacterium | reverse complement strand
TGTTCACAGAGTGAGTAGCACTCGATATCTTTTACAATGATCATTCCATCACTCTGTGCTTTGAAGAGCGCTCCATTGACGATGGTTTCAAGTTTCTGATCGTAGCCACTGGTGAGGAATTGCATAGCCTCAGCGCAGCGCTTTGGCGTTCGCTTCAAGCCTTCACGCTTAGGGTCTTCGCCGATATTTTTTAGAAGTTCAAGGAAGAGTTTTTCCATGAGGAGAGCATTATAGTCGGAGAGTAGTTTTTGTACACTTCTGATCCACCGTAGCTTTCAGAAGCTCTGCAAAACTTTGTTTGAGTACTGGATGCAGCGTTGTGGGTTCGATGAGTTCACAGAGTGGAGCGAGTGCGAAGCGTCGTGAGGAAAGTTTTGGATGGGGGATGATCAGCTCCGGTGTGGTAAGAATTATTTCCCCTACGAACAGGATATCGAGATCGATCGTGCGTGGACCAAATCGATATGGTGGGTCCTTCGAAAGTAGACGTTCGATTGTTTGCAATTGAGTTAGAACTTCACGGAGTGTTTCTTTGCTTTTGATGCGCGCAGCAGCATTCAAAAATTCTGGTTGATGCAGGATTTCTTGTGGCGATGTTGTATAAACACTTGAAAATGTAATCTCTGGCCACTGTTTTCGTAAGAGTTCTGCTGCACGACAGAGATTCTTCTCTGGATCGATATTTGACCCGATGCCGATAATTATTGTTTTGATGGGCGATCGATGGTAATGGACGCATATAGCCCCGGGAAGTCCTTTGGTTGTTTCTCGATATTCACTGTTACAAGCCCAACCTTTGTTTGTCGCAAAACAATTGTGGCAACATCTTCTGCGAGGCGTTCAATTGTTTTATAGTCGTTCTTTTTTATTCCTTCTTGTACTGCACAGACGATGAGAGCATAGTCCGAGGAATCGGAAACTTCATCAGTACGTGCGATTTTTGCTGCGTCAACGTAATACCAGATGTGACACTGCACTTTCTGTACCTTCGCTCTTTCTTTGGCTGTGATACCAAGCTTGAGTGAGAGAGGGAAGTGGAGAGAGATTCTATCGTTCATGAGTATTATTCGATGCGCTGCGGTGGGAGATTTACCTCCGTTGCACCGATGCCAAGGAGACTTGGCCAGCGGATGAGAGCAGAGCGAACGAGACTACGGATGAACCACCTGGAGACAGTGAAGGCAGTGAACATCGAGAGCAGGATACCGAGCGTGAGAGTAATACCGAAACCTCGGATAATGCTTGTTCCAAAGAAGATGAGGATTCCACATGTGATGAGCGTTGAGAAGTTACCGTCACGGATACTCGGCCAAGCACGTGAGAAACCAGTTTCTACTGCTGTCGTAATGAGCTTGCCTTTCGCCACTTCCTCTTTCACTCTTTCGAAGACGAGTACGTTTGCATCTACTGCCATTCCTACGCTTAAGATAAATCCTGCGATGCCGGCAAGTGTGAGGACGATGTGTGTCGAAGAAAGAAGGAGGAGAGGAAGTTTTACAAGAGCGATGAGCAAGATGACATAGATTCCCAGAGCAATACTTGCGATCACACCGAAGCCTCGATAGTAGAGGATCATGAAGAAAGCAACAGCGAGGAAGCCATAGAAACCAGCCAAGAGAGATTGGTTAAGAGCAGCAGCTCCAAGAGTCGGTTGTACTGTCGTTTGTCCGCTTAAGTAGATAGGAGCAGGGATAGCACCAGTATTGAGATCCTGTGAAAGCTTCTGTGCTTGTTCGAGCGTGAATTGGCCAGTGATGACTGCACTCGTAGCATTAATTTCTGTTTGTACTGTAGGAGCAGAAACGAGGTCGCCACCGACGAAGATCGCGATTGGCTTGCCTATATTTCGCTTCGTAATATCGTGAAAGAGACGGCCACCTTCTTCATCGAATTGAATTTGTACAACGATCTGATTTGTATTTGGTTCACGACTTGGAGAAGCAGAGCGGAAATGTTCACCAGTGAGCTCAGTGTCTTGCCAACCTGTTGGCTCGAGAGAGAAGGAGAGAGTGCGGACAACGATCTGATCCTCCATGCGCGTGACAGCGCCAGTCTTCACTTGCTCGAGAAGAGCACTTGCTTCTGCTGCCTTTGCCCCAGTGAGCTTGAGGTTTGTAAATGTAACAGTTGCTGGAGGAGTGGAGACATCACTATTTGCTCGGATGATATGGAATCCGAAACCAGTTTCGATAACATCGGAAATCTGTCCTTTCTTCAAAGCAAATGCAGCGGATTCAAAAGTAGGAACCATTTCTCCTCGATGTATCACTCCAAGAGAGCCACCAGTTGCCTTTGATGGACCATCGGACTTCTCCTTTGCGAGAGCCACAAAATCTTTTCCGGCAGCGAGGTCTTTTTTGATCGAATCAATCAATGTCTTCGCCTCTTCCTTTGTGCGAGTGACAGAAGCATCAGCACGTTCAGAACCTTTGTACTGTACGAGGATGTGACTAGCATTCATCTCTTCGCGGGCCTCTACTTTTCCGCGGAGATAGAGCACATTTGCGATACCAGTATCACCAATTACTTGTAGGTCACCAGATTTCATTCCTGCGATTGTTCCCTGGAGAAGGGTAGAAAGAGAAGAGAGAGGTACGGCTGTTTTTTCCTCGAGAGTTGCACCAGTACCGAAGCGAAGAGCAAGTTCAGAGAGGGCTTGTGAAAAGTCGCGTAGTGGTTTTGTACCAGCACGTTTTGCTTCAAGAATCTTTGTCAGGAACACGCCTCGCACTTGGCGGACCCCTGTCTCACTACCTTCATCAGCGACATTGGAGACGACTTCTGTCTTTGCAACTGGATCTTTTGGCGAAGCCTTTGCGAGGAACGCGAGTTCTTTTGGTAAGTCGCTGACAAACACAGGCAGAGAATCATTGTAGGTTACTCCGAGCTGACCAGAGAGATCCTGACCAACTGCTTGGAGGTTGCCTGTGCCGAAACGTACAGACTGGAAAACGGTTTCAATCTGCTTGCGCGTCTTTGCTTCATAGTCTTTATTTTCTCCTCGGTACTGTTCCTTGAATTCTAAGCGGATAGTTTTTCCAACTGTCTCACTACACTTCTTTACATCGATCACGCCTGGACATTCCACAAGTAGGTGCTTCTCACTTCCATAGGACGAAGGTGTAATCGTCGCCTCACTGACACCAAGAGAGTTGATGCGTCGCTCCAAGACAGAACGAATCGCTTCCACGAGATTTTGATGCTGCTGCTCCAAGCTCTGAAGCTCAGCATCTTTTGCCTGTGCAAGCTGAGTTTCATTTGCTGCTCGTGCCTTGCTAGCTGCTGCACGTACTTCTGCTTTGCGTGCTTCGATTTCTGCTTCGGAGATGCGGAAATCCAACTGCGTTCCTCCAGCTAGATCGAGTCCTAGCTGTGCATCTGGACGAAGAAAATTTGGTAAACCAGCTGGCTTCATGGAGTTTGGCAGTGCCACAATTGTTGCGAGTCCAATCACGATCATTGTCGTGATGGCACCAGGAGAGAAGCGTTGTTCGTACATAAAAAGAAAGAAGGAAGTGCGCTTAAGAGCGAGGAGTAAATTTTACTTTGAGTCCAACCATGACATCATCAACGAAAAAATTGGCTTGTGCTAGAGAAGGTACACCACTAATGACAATCTGTTCTTTCGGAGCATCTTTTCCAATCGTGATGCCAGACATCAAAACATTCCCCACAAAAATTCCGAGGTTTTTACCGACGTTGTTTGTAAATACCTCCTCGAGTTTCTTGTGGCCATCGTTTGTAAAGATGAGTTCAATGCTTACATTTGTACCATTCTGGAGTACTTGCACACTCGCCAGATCTACTTCTGTAATGTTTGTGCTGAGCCACTCATGAATCTTCAGGTTCTCTTTTGTTGGTTCTCCTTGGAGCTTGAGCTCAAATGCAAATGGGAGTTCGAGGAGACCCTTGAGCCTCTCAAGTTTTTCCTTATCCTTCATTTTTACAGTAAGTTTTCCAGCATCATTCCCAGTCGGAGATGTAACGATAATCGCATGTGTCTCTACCGCTACTGATTTGCGCTTTGCAACACGCTCTACTGCTTGTAGGAGAAGAGCTCGTTCGGCAGTATCTTTCGCAGTGATTTTGAGATCATACTCGAGTGACGCTGCCTGACCGATGCAAGAAGCGAGGAGTACGCTTGCGATGCTGATGGAAACGAGAGTTGCGCGCATAGACTATTGGAGTTTACCAAAGCTTCAGCTTGCAAGCGAGCTGAACTCTTGGTGGAACGAATGGTATTTGACATATTTCAAAATAAATTTATAATATTCTTACTATGAATAAGAATCTACTACCTGAGACCGCCGATACTCATGGTCTTACTTCAGTCGATTTTTTCACTAATCCAGAAGTAATCCGATCAATAGAGCAGATTGCTAGAGCATACAATCATCTCTGTTTAGCGCAGATGCTCCGAACAGGAGAAGTGGTTAATCCTACTACTGCTAGAGAGCAATTTTTCATTAGAATGAAAGAAGATCTATTTACGAGATTAAGAAGTACGTTGCAGATGCCAGCAAGTTTGAAGGGCGTCAATGATATTCATTCCATCGAGGTGGCAATAATGAGAGATCCTAGAATGATGTGTAATCTTTGGAAGCTGCAGCAAGCAGGAGCGAAACTGATCGTCACTGGCTATCAAGAAGGTAATTATATCGAATTTGCTGATGCTGCATCCGATCTTGACGTACCAGGGCAGGAAAGAGGTTTGGCAGAACTACAACCATCGGAAATAGATGCTGCACTTGATACTATTTTAATCCCTATTAAGGACGCTGAGAAAAAAACTACAGCAAAAGTATGTCTTCTTGGTCTACTTAAGCGACCGCCTAATGCAAGAGGACTGAACTACTTCGAAGCAGCTGTATTTGCAGCGGCTCATGGTGGTTCACTGATCTCTTATGAGGCATATGGGGAAATGGTCAAGAACATCATGAATCAAAATGGAGAAACGTCGAATTGGCTTTCTTCAGATTTGTTCGGAGACCCTAGATTCTCGGGTGAATTAAGTGGTACTGCTATTTCGTGTGCCGGCAAAGTTTCCGGTAACGTAGTTCAAACAACTGGAGCTAATAGAAATGTTTATATCTCTAATCGTGGTGCGCGTGTTGCTGGGCTAAGGGTGGGCCTTGCAGCTTAGTGCCAATTTTTCTTCATTGTATTCGATAACGCTTTGGGACTGAGCTACTCCCGCACCAATCTCGTCCCCGCCCTAAGCATTTTGTCATCTAAGTCGATGTTTCGCAGCACAGTTCCTGTATCGATGATGCAGCCGCGAAGCACACAGTGTTCGATCGTGCTCTCTCCAAAAATAATGCAGTCCTCGAGGGTTGAATCGTTGATGGATGTTGTTGGTCCGATATCGATAGCGCCAAGGAGCTTGGTTGTTGCATCTATACTCGATTTTGGATGGACGATAGGAGACTGCACGACTGTACGATGGATCTCCATATAGGATTGAAACGAACCAATATCTTTCCAGTTTCCGAGGAAGCTCCAGCAATCAACTGGGATATTGCAGAGCAAATATTCCTCGAAGATTCCGCCAACATTATCAGGATGATCTTTTGCGTAGGTTTGTAAGAGTGGCAAAGTTGCTTTTGGTAAAATCCACCAACCGGTGGAGACAAGTGTACTCTTTGGTTCCTTTGGTTTTTCTTCAAATGCTTGTACGGGTCGTATAGTACCTTCTCCATTTTTTAGAACGATCGTGCCAAAGGATTTTGCCGCTTCTTTGGATCCAATATCAAATCCTGCAACGATTGGATTACCGCGGTAGGATTCGAGAAATGCATCGAGCGATGCTTCACAGTAATTGTCTCCGGCGAGGAGAAGGATGTCTTCATCGATACGGGCTTCTTCTATCCAGCGTGCGACTGCGCCGAGAGCGCCGAGTTTCTTCGCGTCACTCTCTGTATCTTCGATAAGAATATTTATTTTTCGTTCTTTGAAACTTCGCGCGAAAATTTTGAAATCGTTTTCAAATACTGCATTTGTACTGAGAGTAATCGGAAGGTTTTTTGGAATTTTTTCGATGAGATGTGCAAGTATGGGCTTTCCTGCGAGTGGCAACAGTGGCTTGGCACGCTTCTCAGTCAGTGGCCACAAACGTGTAGCAAATCCGCCAGCGAGGATGAAGCATTGCATAGTCTTAGAATCGCACAACAGTGACTGGCTGACCTTCGAGCATATCGACCTCTTCCTCATTTCCTACGATGCCAAGTACAGAAGGCAAGAGCATGTAGGTGAGCTTATGTTCCTTCGCGACTCCGAGGAGATTGAGTGTGTGTTCGAGATCCGCACATTGCAGAAGATGTGTGATGTGGAACTTCCGTATCGTTTCCTCGAGAATATTCAGTTTCCCGACGACTGGAATTCCGGCAACATCTTTTCCTCCTGTGCCGCGACTATCGATTGCCGCAACTGGTGTGAGTGGTGAACGTTGCATTTTTAGAAGCTGTACGAGCCTCTGCGCTTCACGATTCACTCCGATGATGAGTACAGGGAACGCAGGAGATCCTTTGGTAAGGACACTACGTTGGAATTGATCGAAGACCGCGTGCCATATGCCGCTACCGAGTAACAGAAATCCTCCTGCATAGATGAGGAGCAAGCGGCTAAAGAATTTTCCGAAGAGGAAATAGTACGTGAGTGAGAAGAACGCGAGAGCGAGAACAGCAGCGAAGACGATATACGCGATATTCTTCTTGCTCACTTGTGTTCGTGTCAGGCGAAAGACTCCGAGAAACACGAGTACTCCAAGCCAGAGGGGGAGTGTGCCTACCACTGCCTGCGCGTACCAATCGAACCTGAAGTCACTCGAGAAGATGAACCCAACTCGCAGAAAGTACGCTAGAGCGAAGCTCCCGAGGAAGACGAGTGCATCGGTGAGTATCCAGGTGATGAGGAGGAGAGGTCTGCGCACGGGGACATCATAGCGCTGGTTGAAGTTCGTGCGGTAGACCAGAAAATTTTAGTTTACCCAAGTATATGGTAATTTCGTGACATCCCAAGGAACGGAAGTACTTGGAATGTACTTGCTAGCACTGAGGTCTGGAGTAGAAGCGAAGACGTTCTGCGCCATCCAATCATACTTCGCCTGAAGGACTGGGTTCTTCTTCGCAAGTTTCGCAAATGCCTCGCGCTGGAGAGCGTAGAACGCGAAGGTCTCTGCGAAGTCCTCGAAGGCATCGCTCGCAGCGTAACCAGAAGCAAAGTCCGTTGCCTTGCTACCCTTCTTCCTGTGTGTGCTGTCCTTCCAGCTTATAGAGTAGAAGCCGATACTTGCATCATCAGCGTAGATCGGCTGCGTGCCATCGAAGAATGCAGATGTTCCTGCGCTTGGAGTACCTTTGAGTCCACCTAAGTCGATCACGTGTCCGCACTCGTGGATGAGGAGTGCGCGAAACTCATCTGCTTCGACATTGCCTGTGAGAATGATGGTCGATTCACCACCGAGACCACGACGCTTCGGGTTGTCGTACTTCACATAGAACGTGCGGAGGTTCTTGCGGCAGAGGTCGGGGATAGAGCGAAGAGTGGCATCAGCAATTTCTTGCTGATCTTTTCTGATATCAGGGTGACTGACAACGGCGAGGAGTGTAGGACTTCCACCACGTTCGATACCTTTTTTTACGATGTTCTGAGTGACGACCTGTTTCTTCTGTGCACTTGCATTATGCAAAACAGTATTGTTGACATTTGCACTCACTGCGAACTGTGTTACGCTTTGTTCTGTAACAGTTGCACTACCGATAGCAAGTGCGAGAGCGCACATCGCGAGAGCTGCGATTGGATGAGCCTTCAGCGTCCTTGGAGTGGTGAACATAGAGGTGGCTGGAAGGTAAAGGATACAGTTATACTACAATAATTTATTTATGTCAAGTGTTACCGGCATTGTCGCAGGACAGGTTCTCACCCTTACGGTGGAGAAATTGGCTCATGGAGGCGCAGGAATCGCGCATCTTGAGGGGAAACCGATCTTCATCACTGGAGCACTTCCTGGGCAAAAAGTGACTGCTGTAATCACAAAATGCAAAGATACCTTCATCGAAGCTAAGGTGCAGAAGGTGATCATGCGCTCAAAAGATGAAGTTCCAGCCAAATGTCCGCATTTTGGAACGTGTGGAGGCTGTGTGTGGCAAAATCTGGCTTACAATAAGCAAATTCAATACAAAGAGGATATTGTGAGGGAAACCCTCGAACACCTCACTCCAGTGGATCCAGAGGTCCGAAAAACCCTTCCAGGTCGTGTACTCAAGATCGTTCCAAGTCCTCAGGTCTTCAATTATCGTAATAAGCTTGAGCTGACGTTTGGCTATGGTTCAATGAAAGTTGAGAAAAAACCTGCAGAAGTACCTGGAGCAAAACCAGAGCGCATCTACCTCGACGAAAACCCATCTATTGGCTTCCATCAGCCAGGAGAGTGGGCAACGATTCTCCCTGTTGGAGAATGTCACTTGTATGATGAGCAAATTCCAGCATTACTTGCAGATGTGCAGCGGTTTATGAAGGATACAGGACTTCCTGTGTATAACCCTAAAACACACAGAGGGATGCTCCGAAACCTCATTTTACGACGTGGTGTACATACGAATGAACAGATGATCTGTTTCGTTGTACAAGCCAAAAAGAAGGAGCTGGAGCCACTCTTCCAGAAGTTTTTGCGCTTCGGAGGTCGTCCGAATCTCAAATCCCTTCTCATTGTCGAGCACTTTGGGCTCAATGATAAGCCAGAAATGCCAAAAATTCATTCGTTAATTGGTGAACAATTCATTACCGAACGTCTCTTCGATCTCTCTTTTGAAATTTCTCCATTCTCCTTCTTCCAGACAAATACCCTTGCGACCGAAAAACTCTATGCAGCAATTGCTGAGGCTGCTGATCTCTCCGGTCGTGATATAGTTTTGGATGCCTACTGTGGGATGGGAACGATTGGTCAGTACCTTGCTCGCTTCTGTGAAAAAGTTGTGGGCATCGAGTCACATCCTTCAGCAATCGAAGATGCACTCAGGAGTGCAGGGAAGAATCGTATTGGTAATATTAGTTTTTACAAAGGTAGAGCCGAACAGGTCTTACATCAACAACTCAAGCCAGGTGGCAAATACTCATTTTCTACGATTGTCGTCGATCCTCCACGTATAGGATTGCACCCCGATGCTTTGCGTTCGATCATTACACATCGACCAGAAAAAATCGTGTATGTATCCTGCAATGTCTCTACGTTTGCTCGTGACTTAGGTGAGCTGATGAAGAATGGATACGAGCTTCGTACAGTCCAGCCGGTCGATATGTTCCCGCATACTGCACACATCGAGATCGTCGCTTCACTTCGAAGGAAGTAAATCTATGCAAAAAATCATGTTGCTCACAGTAGGGAAACTCAAGTTCCCGTGGATTGCCGATGGGTGTGATCTTTATAGAAAGAGACTAGAGCACGAGTCGCAGTTTTCTTGGACTACACTCAAAGATGGGGATATCCAGAGCGAGAGTAATGCCCTTTGTAAAACATTATCAAAAACAGAAGGAGTAAAAGTGCTCTTAGATGAACGAGGGAAACAATATTCATCTGAGGATCTGGCAAAATTTCTTGCGATGCTTCGTGACCGCGGAGAGCCAGTTACATTTGTTGTCGGTGGTGCGTATGGAGCGGGGGAAGAGGTGAAGAAGATGTGCACACAGCATCTTTCTCTTGGGAAGATGACGCTGCCTCATGAGCTGGCACAGCTTTTGCTTCTTGAGCAGCTCTATCGGGCGTGTTCGATCAATAGGGGAGCGAAATATCATCATGGGTGAGGATAGTGTGTGTTGTGTTAGGAGCTGCACCCTTCCACGGGTGCAGACCGTGCCATTTGAAAATCCAAGCAATGCGGACAAAAGAAGGCCGCGCTCCTGGTGGTAATTACTTCCCCGTCTGATCATGCTCTTTACGCCTCTGAAATGAGACAATCGCATCGGAAATTTTATCTGCAACATTTTGTACATCTGGTACGTACTCTAGGACTACTTCTTGTCCACCTCCTTCCTCCAAGTTCATATGGAGTTCTCCAAAAGGAAAGAGATTTAAGAATTGTGTCTTTACACTTACTGTGCCGAAATTCTCTAAGCTCATCTGAGAAATTTTTTGATGAATCACTGATGACTGATCCACGAGTACGATTTTATCTGTCGTCACATAGATGAAGTCGTATCTCCAGTCGATGTATTTTTTTAGCAGCGGATACCAAACAACAACGAGAGAGATGATGAGTAATACTCCTACAGTCAGATCGAGTGGAGCTTCTAGAAACTGCACGAAGAGCCAGCCGATGACACTGAGGATGAGAGCATAAAATATGCGCTGTATCAGTACGAAGAAGAATGTAAACCAATGAGCGAAGACAGTGATCACTGGCTGCTCCTTTGGCCCCGTGAACGAGGCGATGAGTTTCTGCGTGTCGGTTTCGAGAGCGAAGATACGCACGGGGAGAGTATAGCGTATTTTACCTACGTCTTCCTGCACCTGGCTTTTGTGCCTTGGGATTACTTCGTTCCCTTAGATATTTTTGATAATCAAATTTAGTCATTAGAGCTTCTCGCGTTTGCTGGGAAAGTGCTAATGCTGGAGCACCTAATTCTTCTACAGGTACCTGCGCGAAAAGATTATCTTCTAATGGAGGGCATTCTTGTAGATTGGAAAAATTTCTCATAGTCCGCTACTATCTACTTTTATATTTTTCTGTCAAGTTTTATCTGTAAGTCGATGGTTTTTCGCCCTGCAGCTTGGGCTTCTTCATTTGTTTCAGTGATGAGCTGGCCGCACGCAGCGGCGATATCATCTCCCATTGTTTTGCGCTGTGTGACATCGATGCCGTAGGAGAGAATAACTTTTTTAAATGCTTCGATGCGCGCTTGGTTACTGCGTACGAAAACTTTTCCAGAAACAGGGTTGTAGGGGATCAGATTTACCAGGCTCGAGCCTGTTGTGAGGATGTACTCAGCGAGTTCTTTTGCGACTTCCTCCGTGTCATTTACTCCACTCAAGAGTGTGTATTCGTAGGTGATGTGGTGACGATTATTCCCAAGGATTTTCGCATATGCTCTCGACCAACGTGCGAGGTTATCCAAGAACTTCGGTGTCGTTGTTGGCACGATCTCCTCTCGCTTCTTTTGATTGGCACTATGGAGAGAGATCGCGATGCGTACAGCAGGCCAAGTGGGGTCCTTTAGTATTCTTTCTAATTGCATGAGTACCCCAACACTCGAGACCGTGATGCGAGTAGGGCCGAGGTCGGTATGCTGAAGCCAGAGTGAGATTGCTGCTTTTACATTTTCATAATTTGCCAGTGGTTCCCCCATACCCATGAAGACGACGTTGCTGATACGGGAATGTAGCTCAGGGTGCTCTGCGAGAAACGTATTCCAGAATCTGTATTGATCTGCGATTTCATCACTTGAGAGACTGCGCTTAAGGCCCATCGCTCCAGTTGCACAGAATGTGCACTTCATGGCGCAACCGACTTGGGATGACACACAAATCGTCCACTGTCCTCGCATGTTTTCCATGAGTACACTCTCGAACCTCAGGCCATCACTCGTCATGAGCACTGCTTTGTACGTATCTTTCTTTTGACTGATGTACACACGTTCAGGCTGGATAGAGATCCATGGAATTTCTGCTAATTTCTCGCGCATCGCCTTTGGTAAATTTGTGATATCCGCGAAATTCTTTGCCTGTGGTACGAAGAGTGCCTTCTCTACTTGCTTCCATCTGTAGCGCGGCTCATCTGGATAGAGGAGAGAAAATTGCTCAGCGCGTGTTGTTGGTCGCATGGGTGCAGTATGGTAACAGTTTCTATAGAAAGCTTGTAGCGGGGTAGCTTGTAGGTGAAGTGTAAAATTCCTCCCCTCTCTATCGCGATGGAGAGGGGGGTTAGGGGGTGAGGGCATAAGAATGTTCCCTTTTCGTACAACGTGATTTTGATGTGTTAGTGCGCAAGATAGTGTCGATCTTTGTGCGATGTGTTGCAGAAATTTTCATGTACCACCCAAAAATCTTGCAATGGTAAGCGGTTTCGTGTTGTATTGAGTCTCATGATGAGGTCAGCTACTCGGCCGCTTGAAGCAAGTGTCGTAGTGCCGACAGATGATGTGAAAGTTCCAGTTCCGCATGACGATGAGGCGTTTGTTCATTTGGACAAAAGAATGCAATGGTGGTCACAGGCTGCCCATGAACGTAAATCTTCTCCATCGACTGGTAATACAGCAGTTGTGCATTCCTTAAATAAATTAAACGGTGTGCCTACATTTCAAGATGGAGATTTCCATCTTCAGGAGTGTTTACAGATAGAAGGTGATACGGTTTGGATGAAGCTTCATAAGCTTCGAGACGCAATTCGGCGCTGCATGCTAGAACCGGATGTTCATTCTCTGGATGCTTATGCAGAACGGCATAAACCACACATCGAGGTGGGAGGGAATCTCGCAAATGCAGAGACAACAGCTGGTATGTGGGATAGCGCTGTCGAGCGTGTATATCCAGGATCTCTTCCTGAGGGTCGCATTATTTTTGGACCCAAAGGTAGTCGCTTCGTAGAAAATCTTCGTAGTATTCAGGCGCAGGGGGCGTCTCTTGATGTTCGAGAATTTGAAGCTCCAGGTTTTCAGAGAACCGCGTTACATTTTCCTTTTACAAATACTCGCGGAAAAAGGGAGACAATCATGTGGTCGACTCCAAGTCCTACTCCTGAACGTTTAGCGGATGTGTTCAATCAAATTATGCCTGATGGTCCAGAGGTTGAGGCGATGTTTGGTATGGATATTCGTCGTTATATTCAAGACACTCGTCGCTTGTGTCGACAGGTACTTATTCCATCTGCAAATTCCAAATTACACTTTTCCCCAGAGGATTTGATTTGCCTCAATGATGCGGAACTTGGGTCTATTCTTGGTGATTCGTGGGCGATCCCAGGAGCATTTGATGATAAGGGGGAAGTATTGCCATGTGCGGTACGTGCTATCGATACATATGTTCAGAAACACTGGGGGAATAATAATCTCGATGGTAGTCCTGAGATGGTAGCAAGTATCGGTCTTCGAAATGGAGCGCCGGCATGTACGTTATCTGTTTACCATCTTCCCTCGCATCACACGTTGAATACGACAAATAGTGGAGCACTCCTTGGCATACAGGTTTCGATTTCACCACAAGCGAAAGAGGAGGAGCTATTTCAAGCTTCTGGCTTACCGCAGAATGATCCGCTGATAGATTCTACAGGCCGTGGAGACGCGAAGGCTGGTACACAGATTTTTTTTCGTAGACGCATGCCCAATATCCTCGAGGCGCATCTTCGAGATTCTGGTAAAACTCTTACGGAGGAGCAGAAGTTCAAGGTTGCGGTGGTTGCGACAGAGGCTCTCGCAGTAAAGGCGTCTGCATTAGTTGGTAAATCTCGGCATGCTTCTCTCATCGGAGTTCCTACTGAAAATCTTGGGAAAATTCTTTCTGATACATTAGAGGAATCGATTGAGGCAGTGATGAACGTGCGCATCCATGAAACTGCAGATGTTCATCATGCAGAAACATTCTCATTGCCACACTCAAAGATCAACGGTGTTCTTTGGAAGATGGGTCAGTGAGCCTTTCGCCCAACTTCTGCTACTATGCAGCGCACATGTATCCCGTCCTCACCCTAAAACCAGAGCGAGAAGTGCATTTAAAAAACAGGCATCACGCTATTTTCCGTGGAACGGTTGCAGATCTGCCGAAGGCTCCAGATGGATCGATTGTCGAAGTGCGTTCCAGCACGGGTGAGTTTCTCTGCTTCGCAACACTCAATCGTCAGGCGTACATCTGCGGTCGGGCGATTGCATTTGAACCAGGAGATCCTTTAGTACAGCTAAAAAAATCCATTGAACGTTCGATTGCCATGCGTAGGACATTGATTTCAGATACAGAGACAACGACATGTCGCCTCGTGAATGCAGAAGGGGACGCGATCCCGGGTCTCATCGTCGATCAGTATGGAGATACGCTTGTCGTGCAGTTTACGACACTCGGTATGGATCGCTTACGTAATTGGGTGAGAGATGTCCTCCTTGAACTTTGCAAGCCTCGTGCGATTTTCGAGAAATCCACGGGTGCTTCTCGCAAAAATGAAGGACTGCCAAATGTCGAAGGTTGGCTCAAAGGTGAGGGTACTGCGTCTATTCCAGTACGAGAGAATGGCATACAGTTCAGTATCGATCTCGTGGGGAGCCAGAAGACGGGGCTCTTTTTGGATCAGCGTGAAATGCGATCGCTTGTTCGTTCACTTGCGAAGGATCGCACGGTACTTGACTGTTGCTGCTATGTCGGCGGATTTTCTGTCGCAGCACTTCTTGGAGGTGCGAAGCACTGTGACGCTGTGGATTACGATGCAGCAGCGATAGAGAAAGCGAAGGCGCATGTTGCATTGAATGGTATCTCCGCAGCAAAGTTTGAAGCGCATGCACAGGATGTCTTTGATTTTTTGCGGAAGGCTCCTATGCCTCATCAGTATGACTTCATCGTGCTTGATCCTCCTGCATTCGCGAAGCGCAGTAGTGACTTGGAGCAGGCGAAGCGTGCGTACACAGATTTAAATCGCATGGCACTCCAGGCATTGCCATCAGGTGGATTATTACTCACTTGTTCGTGTTCATTTCAGATGGATCCTCAATTGTTCCAAACAGTTGTCTTCCATGCTGCTCGTCAGGCGAAGAGGTCAGTAAAGATTCTTCAGCGACACCGTCAGGCACTGGATCATCCAGTGAATCTCTATCATCCTGAAGCGGATTACTTAAAGAGTTTACTGCTCTGGGTGGAGTGAGAGAGGTGTGTAGCATCAATCCTGTAAGACATCTAGTGTACGACGTTTGTCGGCTGTTTACCGTGCGTCCATTCCTCGATTGAATGGAATGATTCAGTGAGCATCCTCTGCATCGAGTCATCTGCATAGAATGCGATATGAGGTGTTGTCACGACTCTGGGGTGTGCTATGAGCTCTTTGTTCTCCTCAAAATTCTGTTCGTGCTCCAGGACATCGAGGAGTGCGTACTGCACTTTCTTCGATTGTAGTGCGGCGAGGAGGGCAGTGCGGTCGATCAGTGATCCGCGTGCGGTATTGATGATGATGACTCCAACCTTCATCTGTGCGATAGCAGTAGCATCGATGATGTGGTGAGTTGCTGGGGTCTCTGGGATATGGAGTGAGATGATATCGCTGTGTGTGATGAGCGCATGGAGTGTCACGTACTGTAGTGAAGGAATTTTTTTCTGTAACTCATGCGAAGGCTGTGTATCATATGCAAGAATCTTCATATCAAATCCCTGTGCGATTTGCGCCACTGTTCTTCCAATACTTCCTGTACCGATGATGCCAATCGTTTTTCCGTGCAGTGCCATACCACGAAGGCCATGGTAATCAAATGTTCCTCCTTCTACTTTTCTATCTCCTTCTGGTACATGTCGCAGTGTTGAAAGCAAAAGAGCAAATACATGTTCTGCGATGACATACGAACCGTAGTCTGGAACATTGCACACAATAATCCCTCTCTTCCTACATGCTGCAAGATCGATGTGGTCATAGCCTACTGAACGCGTGCAAAGCAGTCGTAAATTTGGCAATTGATTCACTATCTTCTCTGTGAAGTGACTATGGATGAAGCATGAGATGACTTTTGCATCACGACATGTTTCGATGAGCTTTTGCTCACTTAAGGCACTCTCCTCGATACATTGCGCTTGTGGCAATTTTTTCTTTACCAGACTTACATCTTCTGCATCGACCTCTAGAAAAAGAATATTCATCATGCGGCTATTCTATACATTCCTCGCGTTTCTTGCTCGCAGCGATATTCCTAATTTCTCTGCAATGAAGGAGTGAGAAGGCTATCCAAGTCTTTAGCCTAAGGCTATAAAAGAATCGTAATACATTTATTCCTGAAATACCATCTTCACCTCCACTGGAATCAATGGAGCCAGTATTTTTTTTCCGTAACTGTTATTTCCTATACCGAATTCTTCTCGCGGAAGATCGTAGTGAGCAGTAAGTTGTTCGTCATTGAGTAGCGCGTCGAATGTTGCAGTTGCTGTCTTACCTTTGAGTGTGAGATTTCCTGTGATCGCATAACTTCCAGTATCTTTTCGCACAATGTTTGTGGAGGAAAACAGCGCTTGTGGGTACTGCTCTGCATCGAAGAAATCGGCGCGGAGCAAGTGACCTCGCAGCCCGTCACTATCAGTTTGGATGCTCTGCATATCAATCGAAATTGCTACCGTTGCTTTTTCAAATTTTGCTGGCTGAGCAGTATCCAAATTCATTGTTGCAGTAAATGTGCCAAATGAACCTGGATGATCGACGATGTCACTTTTGCCGATGAATGTGATGGAGCTCTTCGTGCTATCAATATTCTTCTTTGTTCCTGTGAATATACTTGTAACTTCTTCGACTCCCTCTTTTGGTTCTTGGGGTATGGATGGTGACATGGTTTGACACGCTGCGAAGAAAAAACTTGGCAAGATTATTATGGCAAGGAGAGAGCGACGCATAATAAAGGAAATGAGAAGAAAATAGATACTTTCCGAGTATATCGTTATGGAGATTAAGAATACATTAACAAAAACACCCATGCTTCACGCGAACGTAGAGCATGGGTGTGATATACGAGGATTATTATGCTGCGACAACGTTTGCAGCCTTTGGTCCTTTCTGACCTTGTTCAGTATCAAACGTTACAGTCTGACCGATCTGAAGAGTCTCATATTGCCCATTGCAAGCACTATGATGGAAAAATACATCGTCCGATCCTTGGACGGAAATGAAACCGAAGCCCTTCTCTGTCTTCGTCTTAATAGTTCCTGTCGCCATACTAATAGAGGAGAAAAAATAAAAGCGTCTTCTTAAAAGACAAGTGAGTGTACACCCGATACAGGGAATTTGCTATGTTTTCAGTAGATTTTTAGAGAAAGAATTTTTGTTGTATAATTTTTTGTATTCAATTTTTAAATCCAAATGAAAGCCTTAGTTTTTTTTAGATACCTTCTTTGTCTGGATCGAAAATGGATGGTGGCAAATGGATGCCAGAAACCAATTGAGCTATGCGCTTACCGCCGTATATGGATGGCAAGATGCCTACTCCGTTGCAGCCAAGGTTATACATGAGTATGTTGTTCTTTGGCTCAAAGCCGATGCGACGTAGACGGTTTGGTGTATAGCCCATGAGTCCATGCCACAAGAATGTGCGAGAAGCATAAGGAGGTGTGGATCTATAGATATGTCGCAATTCTCGATCGATTTCCTCCTCGACATCTGCTGGGAACGGAGAAAGTGGATCGTATTCGGCGTCATCTGGCAATGTCCGTTCGGGTCCGCCGACGCAGAGTAGCGTAATATCCTTATCGGAACTTCGCTCATAATGACGACGTGTCAAGTAATGATACGGGTCCAACTTATTCTTCTGTTCGCGGTAATAGCTGATGGCTGCAGTGCTCTGTCCAACGCTGTCGATGTATCCTGCCATGTAACCAATGTTCGCGTAGATCGAGGCATGAAAAGATACATCGATGTTCTGACCTGCTTCGTTGCAAATGGAAAAATTTTCAAACCCGTTGGTACAGAGTATTACTCTCTTTGTTGTAATTTTTGGTCCGCTTGTAGTAAGAATTGCCTGCTTTTTTTCTAGTGTAATATCTGTTACTCGCAGATGTTCGACGACACGGAAGCGATGAGGGTACGCAGTAAGCATCCAGGCAACAAGCTCCTCGCACAATAGTGCTGAATTTGTACACCCTTTCTTCGATCCAACAGCAGCAATAAATTCTCGATTGTCAGTTTGCAGCATGTTGATAATGACAGAGTGTGGTAGTGGTAAGAGATAATTCTGTAAATGTTGAGGGATGCTGGCGATGAGTTTTGGATCAACTTTTATCATCATTGGTTCATTTTTTAGACCAGCGATACTACGGAGATGTGTCTCCTCCAGGGATTCGATAATTTGAGGGATTGTTGTAAAACCCGCGTACCCTAGGCAAGTATGGATTGGTGTCTGTAGATGACAGTCTTTCACGATGTCTTCAAGTAGATCCCATGCTGATTCAATTCCAGCTTGTCCTTGCATGGCCATTTCCATGCCAAAGGCGTTAGCGATGTCTATAAGAGGTCGCTCAAAATAGCTTATGATCTGTCCTGCATTGTGCCCTGTCGCGCCGTGCGCGATACGTCCTCCATCAATAAGTAGTATGTTTGATGGTGTGTGTTTTAATAAAAAATAAGCCGTCATCACACCTGAAATTCCAGCTCCTATTACCGCGATATCACACGAGGAATCTCCCTCCAACTGAAAGTGGGGGCGATCTTGGTGTAGCTGTGCAAGCCATGGAGAACGAATGGAATTTGTGTGCATATTTCCGTATATTATAACATAGTTAACGTTTTATGAAAATGTAGGGTGAGCTAGAAGGGGAAGCCTAGACTCCAGACACCCGAAATCGAACGCTCGCG
>CAYRWT010000004.1:0-26173 GCA_964428105.1 uncultured Candidatus Peribacteria bacterium | reverse complement strand
CGACCTCTTCCGTGACAGGGAAGCGCTCTAACCAGCTGAGCTACGGCTCCACATTGCGATGAGAGAAGGATCATTCCTCTATCGTGATTCTCTTCACGTACAGAGTGCCGCAAGAGCCTAGCAAACAAGAGGATGCATGACAAATCCCTTCGAGGTGTTTTTACCTACATTCTCACTTACACTATGCTTGTGCCACTCTTTGATCCTCACATCTTTCGTGCCTACGATATACGCGGAAAGGCAAGAACACAGCTCTCTGAGTCTGCGTGCTTCTGGATAGGGAAAGCATTTGGGACAGAGCTCAAAGAGCGTTACGGAGAGCATCCTACAGTCGTTCTAGGTCGCGATGCTCGTACACACGGACCTATGCTCGAGGCAAAGGTGGCAGAAGGCTTGGTATCAGTTGGTTGCCATGTAAAAGCGATTGGAGAGACGCCGAGCCCCGTCAATTACTTTACAATTTGTACTGGGAAATTTGATGGAGGTATACATGTCACTGCAAGTCACAATCCAAAGGAAGATAATGGGCTGAAGTTACAACTTCGTGATGCACATGCTTTTGCTGGAGAGGATATTCAGCGATTACGTCTACGCATCGAAGATGAGTACATAACAAAGGGAGATGGTTCATTTGTCATTCATGACGCACTCACGCCGTATAGCAAGCATCTTACGAAACTGTTTTCGGGCGTTGGTAAGGGAAAGAAAGTGATTGTCGATACAGGAAATGGAGTCGCTGGTCCTGCGTACTGCGATATTCTCAAGCGTGTTGGGGCTGATGTTATCGGTATGTATACCGAGCCAGATGGAGAATTCCCCAATCACCCAGCGGATCCGAGTAAGCATGCGACACTGAAGGATTTGAAGGAGCGTGTGCAGGTAGAGCGTGCAGATTTAGGATTAGCATTCGATGGAGATGGAGATCGACTTGGTATTGTTGATAGCAAAGGCTCAATTCTTTCTGCTGACCATATTCTTCTTCTCCTCGCAGAAGATCATTTACAAAGATTTCCGAAATATCCAGTGATATTCACTGTGAGTAATTCTTCGTTACTAGAAACAGAAGTTGCTGCGTGGGGAGGAAAACCAGTGATGTGCAAGGTAGGACATTCGTTTGTCGAACATACGATGCGAGAACACAGGGCACTCCTTGGTGGTGAGCAATCCGGACACTTCTTCTGTAGTGAAGAATATTTTGGTTTTGATGATGCGCTTGTTGCGGCCCTGCGTGTATTGAAGATTCTACAGTCTCGTCGTGAGCCAATTCATGATCTCATCGCGAAGTATCCAAAAGTGTTCCAGGCACATGAAATGCGCCCTGCATGTTTGGACGCGAAAAAAGCAGATGTCGTACGTCGTATCACAGAACATTTTCAGGAAATGTATCCTCTGACAACACTGGATGGAGCACGTATTGATTTTGGAAAGGGAGGATGGGCAGGCGTGCGCTTTAGTAACACGAGTCCCTGTCTTTCAATCTGCATCGAAGCTCGTAGTGAGGAGCATTGCAATGCCATCGAAGAGGAGGTGATGGCACATTTGCAAACGTATCCAGAGATTGATGTTTCAAAATAGTGGTACTCTATCTCGCTCATGAACGATCGTCTCTCTCTTACTGGCAAGCGTTGGGTGATGCGTGACGAGAGTGGCCCACTGTCATCACGTGATGGAGTATGGGAATCTCTGAGTACTACACGAAATCTCAGTGAACTTCAGGGTCCAGAGAAACTTTCTGATCCATTTCTGTTTCCTGAGATGCAAAAAGCTGTTGATCGTATTCAGCAAGCGATGAAGGATCGTGAAATCATAGGAATTTTTGGCGATTACGATGCAGATGGCATCACGGGGACAGCACAATGCGTTCGGTACTTCCGTCGTCATGGAATAGAGCCAATCGTGCACCTTCCACATAGAAGTCGTGAAGGGTATGGACTGAAAGAATCCAGTATTCGTCTGCTTGCAGATCGCGGAGTGAAGCTCCTTCTTACCGTCGATACTGGCATCACAGCACATGCAGAGATAGAGATCGCAAAAAACTTGGGTATGGATGTGATTGTCACAGATCATCATCATGGTATGCAGTGTCCTGCTGCTGCATATGCCACCATCCATCCTCGTATTCCTTTTCTTACACCAAATCCAAATCTCTGTGGCTCTGGTGTTGCCTTTACACTCATTCGTGCACTTGAAAATGGTGTATGGGAGGGGGTAGAGATCGACGTGGTATTGGCGATGATTGGAACAATTGGCGATATCGTTCCACTCACCGGAGAAAATCGCCTCCTTGTTCAGCGTGGCTTGAAGTTAGTGCTAAAACTTCCTGATGGTCCTCTGAAAACATTCTTTTCGATGACAGATATCCGTACGCCAAAAGCATCCGATATCGCCTTTCGTATCGTGCCACGCATCAATGCAAGTGGACGCATGGCGGATCCGAATACCGCATTGAAAGCACTTCTCGAAGGTGGTGAGTATCTCGAGCAACTCAGTGCGCTGAATCGAGAACGACAAGACTTGGTAGAGGAATTGGCGATGACTGTAGATGCGAAATTACAGAAAGATGTGTTATTCCTCACAATTGCAGATACTACAATTCCAATTGGCATCGCGGGCCTTCTTGCGAGTCGCTTTACAGAGAGTCTTGGTCGGCCATCACTCATCGCAGCTATTCACGGTGATCATTGCCACGCTTCACTTCGCAGTATTCCTCAGGTCGATCTACGAGAAATTTTTTCTGACACAGCTATTACACAGTACTTTTCAAGTTTCGGTGGGCACGCACAAGCAGCAGGATGTACATTTCTCCATCAACATTTTCCTTTCATTAGAATCGCATTGCAGAATTGGATGTCTGCCCATGGTCATACGCATGATCTCCTGAAGCCCACTCTTTCACTTGATGCCGAGCTCCACCCTTCATTGCTTTCTTTGGATTTTATAAAGAATCTCGAAACGCTTGAGCCCTTTGGTGAAGGCAATGATGAACCACTCTTTCTTCTACGCAATGTTGCAATTTCTGATTGTCGTAGAGTTGGAACGGATGGTGCACATTTACAGTGTCGCATCGCAACGACAAAAGCGATAGGCTTTCGTTTTGGTGAATACATCGAATCACTACCATCGAGTATCGATTGTGCTGTACGTATAGGAAAAAATACCTGGAACGGAACAACATCACTTCAGCTGATCATCGAAGATCTTCGTTTAAGTTCTTAAACAGGGAGAAGTCCACCTTCCATAGCAAAGACCTCTGTCACTGGAGTTTGGAGAGCCATCGAAATTTTGTAGGCGAGAAGCACAGAAGGGTTTGTTGCACCGCGCTCGATTGACATCACTGTTTGGCGACTGACACCGACACGAAGAGCGAGTTCTTCTTGTGTCATACCGCGTTCGAATCGAAGGCGACGGATGTTATTTTGGAGGACTGCAGTAGGCATGTGGGAGAAGAGATTATTGAAGAAGTGAAAGCTGGCGCATTCTACTCATTCGAAGATGAAGGGCAAGTAAATTCTCTCCTTATGGCTAGTGTAAGCTGTTTGACATTTCACTATTCCATACGATGTATGTAAATAATCTAGTAATGTATTTTCTATAATAGGAGAGATGTATCTCTGTACTACATCTTCATTCTGGCTAGTCGGCTCAATTGCGGACCATGGGTAGTGTTACGTACTATAGAGAACAAGATGATTCCTTCGCCATTCCATGGGATTTTTGCTTCTCTTGCAGAAGAGATGAAGTCTGTCGCTGGGCACACCCAAAAACCGCAAGAAGTCGCAAAAGAAGTTCCTCTCAAAGAAGAAAAAAAAGTGCAGAGTGCAGCAGGACAAGTGGCATTGGATATTTATGAAGTCGATGATTACTACATCATCAAGGCGCCAATTGCTGGTGTAAAAGTGACAGATGTCGATATCGAAGTGAATGAGAATGTGCTGACAATTCGCGGAGTGCGACGACAGACAGATGACATTCCATCGCAGCATTACTGCTTACGAGAATGTTACTGGGGAGAGTTTCAGCGCTCGGTGACACTGCCATGCTCGATTGATGCTCGTCGCGTAAAGGCAACATTCAACAAAGAATCTATCCTCAAAATTCTTGTTCCAAAGGAAGAGAAAATTAAGATTGTTCGTATCAACGATTGATGCAGCACACTCATTTTTTTCAAGGGCTTAGTATCCTTTGTTATGTCTTGTTGCTGAGTGCCTGTAGTAATCAGGAACAACTCTCAAAAGATTTTTCCGTAGCGAAGAAAGATTTGCAGCGTGCTACCACACAGCAAGAGCAACAAGATGCAGTGCATCGTATCGAAGTATTGGCGAATCGTGGTTCTCCAGATGCACAAGTACTTCTTGGGTATTTTGCTATCAAAGGTCAATTTATAGAAAAAAATGAAGTACGTGCAGTGCAACTTTTTCAGGATGCGGCAGAAGCTGGGAATCGTGATGCGCAGTACAATCTTGGCCTTGCGTACGTGAGGGGTATGGGCACAGAGAAAGATCTCCAAAAAGCTCAAGAACGCTTTCTTCTTGCCGCTGAAAAGGGTGATATAGGGGCGCAGTACAATCTTGGATTGATGTATGCCGCAGGCGAAGGAATTCCACAAGATTCCCTCGAAGCATTTGTATGGCTCTCGCATGCAAAACAAGGAGGACATCCTGATGCAGGAAAAGTTCTTTCTCAGCTAGAACAGAAAATGAGTGAAGCAGAAATCGCAAAAGCTCAGCGTCGATTAAAGCGCAGTACCTTGAAGAGTTCCTAATGTTTTCTCTTGCAAAGAGCAAGGAGATTGATGTACCGTTGTAACGGTACATCAGTACATCACCAACTTCCACATTGTCTACCATTCGCTGCCTTATCGTCGATAATTATGACTCGTTCACGTTCAATATTCGTGAGCGACTTGGAGTATTTGGCATCGATGCTGTTGTGGTGCGAAATGACGAGGTAACGATGCAGGACATCGCAGATTTCTGTCCGACACACATCATCCTTGGTCCTGGCCCTGGTACTCCTGAGCATCCAGAGGATGTTGGTGTTTCATTTGATGCTATCACGTATGCGGAGGAACATCGCATTCCTCTCCTTGGAGTGTGTCTTGGGCATCAGGTACTAGCGAAACACTTTGGGGGGCGCATCGTGCAAGCGCCACGCATCGTGCATGGTTCTCTCAGTCGATTAGCGCGCGTGATCCATTCATTACCATTTCCAGATCTGTTCGATGGTTACATAGAAGAGCTGTATGTAATGCGGTATCACTCATTGGCTGCAGAAACTGTCTCATTCCCTTCATGTTTGATCGCAACAGTTACAACGCAAAAAGAAGATGAAATGGATAGTGAGGGAAATCCAACAATCATGGGACTTCAACATCGCACACTTCCAATCTATGGAATTCAATTTCATCCTGAATCACGTTTTACTCCGTGCGGAGACCATCTTTTACAGTCTTTCATACAACTTCCTTCACCGAATGCTTCACAGAGGACCGGAAAACAGTTACGCTCAACGACAGACTCAAAACGGCCGCAATATACTCCTCCAAAGGAGATTATTGCCATGACAAAAAAAATATTAGCAGAACGTCAGCAGTATTCTGAGCATACACTAAAACTTTCACTCACTCCTTCAGAGGTGTATGACGTGTTATCACACTCCTGCGATGCGTGTTATCTCTTCGAATCATTGCCGCCACTTGGTGAGCAGGTATTTGTCAGTGGTGATCATCGATTTACGTATATTGGTTTGTCACCTCGTTGTAGATTGCAAGCGAGAAATGAGAAATGTTTTTTGGATGGAGTGAAAATAACATTAGAAAAAGATGTCACACCATTCTCAGTACTTTCCTACATGGTTGATGTGCTGGGTGTAAAGGAAGACACGAAGAATACATCCATCATGTTCACTGGTGGCATGGTGGGGTATGTGTCCTACGAGGCAGCACAGTATCGCGAATCTCAAGCATTCCAAGGGCGTACGCCGGAAGGAGAATGGACGTTTGACCTTCGGTACTACGAGGATGTAGTGCTGTTTGATCGCTTGGAACAGCGATGGACATACACAACTCGTGGTCACAATCGATTACAGGAAATTCTGAGCATATTTCAGAAATATGTTGCATCAAAAATGCCAAGAGTTTGCGAAAAGAATGATGAAACCTCTCGCGCTGAATTTGAAGGCATGGTGCGAGATGTTATCGCGAAAGAAATTGTTGCAGGCAATGCACAGCAAGTCGTCCTCTCCCGGAAGAAACTCTATTCCATCGATGGACAGCTTTCGCATGTGTATAGCAACTATAGAGCAATTGCTCCATCAGCGAATATGCATGCGATGAAGTATGGAGATATCGAAACAGTTGGTTCATTTCCAGAGGTGATGGTGCAAGTGCAGGGAGACAATATCCGCACCATTCAACTTGCTGGAACGCGACGACGAAGTGGGGACGGCTCAAAAGATCAGGAGATTTTTACTGCACTCCGCGCAGATCCAAAAGACACTGCTGAGCATCGTATGCTTGTCGATCTTGCACGAAATGATGTTGCGAGATCGAGTGTACTCGGGAGTGTGAGGATTCCAGACTCTGCACTAATGTACCGTTTAGATGGTGGTCCTGTGATGCACATTGCTTCGACAATTGATGGCACATGCGACCCACAAGTCTCTCCGACGATGGTCTTTCTCAATATTGCGCCGATGGGGACAGTGTCGGGATCTCCGAAGGTGAGTGCGATGCAGATTATCTATCGCGAGGAACAAGGGAGAACGAGAGGGATCTATGCTGGTTCCATTGGTTTCTTCGATGTGCGTGGCATCACAGAGTTTGTTGTAGGGCTTCGTAATATCGTACGGCGAGGTTCTACGCTTACAATTCAAGCTGGGGCTGGTATCGTTATGGGATCGGACCCTGCAAGCGAGTACGATGAAACGGTAGCAAAAATGAGTGCACCACTTGGGGCGATTACGCCATTTCTCTTAAAGTAACATATGGAGAATCTTCCTTCCGCCATTGCAGCCCTACTTTCTCCTGAGACTTCTGAAGCAGATCGTTCTGCGTTATTTTCAGAACTTGTGATGCTGCCAATAACATCAGATCTTCTCGATGCAGTCGCTCGTACGCTTGCCGAACGTATGGTGCCGGTACATCTTCCTGGTGTAGAGATCGATACCTGTGGCACTGGTGGTAGCGGCAAGCAGCGTATCAATACCTCTACGATGGTTGCATTCATCCTTGCCGCATGTGGCGTGAAGGTTGGGAAACATGGGAACAAGGCTGCGACAGGAAGATGTGGGTGTTTCGATCTCCTGATTGCACTGGGAATCAAGGTCGATCTCACCCCCTTACAAGAAGACCAAGTATATGCAGAATTTGGTCTCACATTCCTCTTTGCACCACTTCACCATCCCTCACTCAAACACATCGGTCCACTACGAAAGGAGTATGGTAAACGGACACTCTTTAATCTCCTTGGGCCATTACTTTCTCCAGCACACGTTCCGCGTCAATTACTCGGTACAAGTGATATTGCGACTGCAGAATTGCTAGCGAATATTCTTTGGAAGCGTAAAAAATATGGATCAAACATTGTCGTAGGGTCCGATGGTTTAGATGAGGTGACAGTGACTGGTACTACGGCAATTTTTACAATTGAAAAGGAAATTCAGCGCGAAGTATGGGATCCTTCGATGCTTGGATTTCCTGTCTTTCATAGCGAAGAAATTGAAGGAGGTTCGATAGAAAAAAATATGGAGATTTTTCATGATGTTCTTCAAGGTCATAGTACTCCAGCACATACAGCGCTTGTTCTCTGTAATGCTGCTCACGCACTGCATATAGCGCGTCCAAATATTCCTTTGAGGGATTGTTTACTCACTGTTCGTGAAGCAATCGAAAGTAAGCGTGCATATAGACTCTTCGAATCCTATCGCGATCTTTCCCATCGCATCTAAATGTCCATTCTCTCTGCAATTGTCGAGCGAAAACGAAAGGAAGTACTCTTACTTCCTACTGCATATAGGGCTTCCACGCTTCCAAAATATTCTTTCATTGATGCGTTAAAAAATAGCAAACCAGGAATCATTGCAGAAGTGAAACCGAAGTCCCCTTCTCGTGGAGAGTTATTTGAACTGCAAAATCTTCCAACATTGCTTGCTGCATACACAGCACACGCAGATGCTGTTTCAGTACTCTGCGATGCACCAGATTTTGGTGGAAGTTTTCAGCTTCTCGCGCGCATTTCTTCTCAATTACAGAAGCCCACTCTTGCAAAAGAGTTCATTATCGATGCTCGTCAGATAGCTCTTGCGGAGTCATCTGGAGCGAGCGCAGTACTCATCATCGCAGCAATCTTGGATGATAGCGAAGTAGAGCACTTACTCATCACAGCATTGGATTTGGGGTGTGATGTACTTCTCGAAATCCATACAGAAGCAGAGCTTTTGCGATGCACAAAAATTCTCAATACTTTCTCTGCTGCTCTACAAAAAAAGATTGCACTTGGTATCAATAATCGCAATCTCGATACGCTGAAAATTGATCTGCAGGTTACAGAAACACTAGCTTCTATTGCACGAAAAACATTACCAAACGTTGGCTGTCTTGTATCTGAGAGTGGTATAGAGTCAGTAGCAGATATTAGGAAATTGAAGCCATATGTCGATGCATTCCTCATCGGTACATCGATTCTTCGATCTTCAAATCCAGCTTCATTTCTTACGTCCCTCAAACAAGCATGAAGCCAAAAGTGAAGTTTTGCGGCATGCGGCGAAAAGAAGACATAGAGTTTGTGCAGTCTCTTGGTGTCGATTTTTTAGGATTTGTATTTGTCCCCTCTTCTCCTCGTACGATCACACCAGAAGAAGTTGCCCTGATTCGTAGCTCAATGAATTCAGCAAATGCTGTTGGCGTCTTTGTCAGTCCTACGATTGAAGAATTGCAAAAAGCAGTGCAGATAGCCAATCTGCAGTATGTTCAAATTTATAACAATATTCCATCTGGGAATATCAAAGTTCCAATTATTCGAGCATTCCGTGGTGTTCCTTCCATAGAAGTTTTAGAGCAAGCTGCGAAGGAATTTCCATATATTCTTCTAGATAAAAAGGAAGGACAAGATTCACTCTGTTTTCAAGATTTGGAGCAAGTTCCCTATGAAATTCTTGCGAAGACATTCATCGCCGGAGGTTTAGGTAGCAAGAATATTCATCGTGGAATGCAATTCCAGCCATTTGCACTCGATACAGCAAGAGGCATTGAATCTTCTCCTGGGATAAAGGATCCTGCACTCATGAAGAAATTCATTTCCCTCGTACGCTCATGAAGACTCTCGGAAAATTTGGCGTTTACGGCGGATGCTATGTTTCTGAGCTCCTGATTCCAGTCCTCACAGAAGTAGAAAAAGCTTTTCTCGAAGCCAAAGACGATCCAGAGTTTCAGAAGGAATTTTCTTCACTCCTTTCTTCCTTTGCAGGGCGCCCTACCCCTTTGACGCATATGAAAAAACTGAGTCAGCAGTGGGGAGTAACGATTCTGTTGAAGCGTGAGGATTTACTCCATGGTGGTGCACATAAAACGAATAACGTTCTCGGTCAGGCACTCCTTGCACGACGCATGCAGCGAAAAGAATTGATTGCCGAAACAGGCGCAGGTCAGCATGGAGTAGCAACAGCTATGGCAGGAGCGCTCTTTGGAATTCCTGTAAAAATCTTCATGGGTGCGAAGGATATTGCTCGCCAATCAACCAACGTCGCTCGTATGAAATTATTTGGCGCAGAGGTCATCAGTGTGGATTCAGGTTCGAAGAGTCTCAAAGATGCTATCAATGATGCACTTCGGTACTGGACTGCGCACACAGACTCCGCATATTACGTTTTTGGTACTGTCGCTGGCCCTCACCCCTTTCCTTCGATTGTTGGGCACTTCCAGGAGATTATTGGTAAAGAAGCAAGGGCACAGTGTTTGGAAGAGTATGGGCGCCTACCGCATACAGTCTGCGCGTGTGTAGGGGGTGGCAGTAACGCGATTGGTATTTTTCGTGCATTCCTCAAAGACGATGCGGTTCGCCTTCTTGGCGTCGAACCCGCAGGTGAAGGAATTGAAACAGGTAAGCATGGAGCTGCTCTAGGTCACGGTAGACCAGGGTCCCTCCATGGAGCGTGGAGCTATTGTCTTCAAGATAACGACGGTCAGATTCTTGAAGCGCATAGCATCTCCGCTGGTCTAGATTATCCAGGGGTAGGGCCAGAGCATAGTTTCCTAAAAGATAGTGGTAGAGCCAAGTACGTTGCCGTAAAAGATACAGATGCAGTACAAGCATTCCTCACACTTACTTGCGAAGAAGGGATCATCCCAGCACTCGAATCCTCTCATGCTCTGGCAGCGGCAAAAGTCCTCGCGATGTCACTCAAGCCAGAGGACATCATCCTCGTAAATCTCTCTGGACGTGGAGATAAAGACATCACACACGTCGAGCAGTACCTTGCATCGCATGCCAAGTAATAACCCCTACATTCTTCGGCAGAAAAAGAAGGGAGCACCACTCTTCATTCCTTTCGCTGTTCTAGGGGATCCAAATCCAGGGGGGTCTTTGCAAGTGATACAGGCTCTCATCGAGAGTGGTGCAGATGCCCTCGAGCTCGGGCTACCCTTCTCCGATCCTCCAGCGGATGGGCCTGTGATCCAGGCTGCGGATGTGCGAGCGCTTACAAGCGGGACGACGATGGATGATTGTTTTGTGATTCTTAAAAAAGTTCGTGCAATGACAGATATTCCAGTAAGCCTCCTTGTGTACTCCAATCTCGTCTTCCAGCGCGGAGTAGAGAAATTTTATGCAGATGCTGCTGCGAGCGGGGTTACTTCTGTCTTGGTGGCAGATCTTCCACTTGAACACAGCGAGGAGATCGTTCCATTTGCTCGTAAACATGGTATTCACCCAGTGTTCCTAGTGAGTGAACTTACGACTGAAGCGAGACTCAATAAAATAGTAAAGTTTGCTGATGGCTATCTCTACGTTGTCTCCTACCTTGGTGTAACAGGAGTGGAGAGTGCAGTCTTCGAAGGTCTCGTGCAGAAGACACTGAAGAAGCTTAAAGCAGGCACATCTCTTCCTCTCTTCGTTGGCTTCGGAGTGTCTTCTCCAACTCAGGCAGAGGCTATAGTGAGAGCTGGAGCAGATGGTGTAATTGTTGGGAGCCGCATCGTGCGCGAAGTTCCAGATCTCAAGAATATTCGTCAGGTTTGTGATGTTTTTGCGACTGCATTGCGTACAAAGAATTCTCCTAAATGAATCCAGATATAATTATGAAGATACTTGTGAGAAAGCAAATGTGTCTGTCATGCCAGCAATGTAATCTTTTACTGCCTCCGGAAGAGAGGATGTATTTCGTCGCATCAACTCTTGTACTTTGAGTGGAGGATGTTTCATGTATTGAGTAAAGAGTGTTTCGATAACTCGCTGACCCTTGCCTGCTTCACATAAAACATCTGGATATTGGTACAAGCGATCCCAAAGGAATGTACGCAATTCTTTAATGGAGTTTTTTATATCTTCAGAGAAGATCACTATCGGAAATTGAGCAGCGTAGACATCTTCTAGGGTAAGAATTTTTTGCTTCTTGATTGTATCGAGTGTGGATGCAATGACATCTGTAACGAGAATATCGACGATAGCGCCACGAAGTTCTGTCCCCTTCTTTTTGGCTTTCTCTTGGGCTCTTTGACAAAGAGAAAGTGATAGAAGTTCTTGTGAAGTAAAAAATCCTGCACGCAAACCATCATCTGTATCGTGTGCTGTATATGCAATTTCATCTGCAAGATTGACGATCTGCGCTTCGATCGATGGACTACGAAGAATCTCACCAGTCGGAGTATCAAATGGCGTACGATGTTTCCACAATCCTTCGAGAATTTCACGAGAAAGATTTAAGCCACGATACAGAGAACAACGATCTTCAAGGAGTGTGACAATGCGAATGGATTGCTGATTATGTTCAAAGGAGAAGCCAAATGGCTCTAGGCAGGCATTCATCATTTCCTCTCCAGCATGACCAAATGGTGTATGGCCAAGATCATGCGCGAGAGCAATGGCTTCTGCGAGGTCTTCATTGCAACCAAGAGCACGTGCTAGATCTCTACTAATCTGTGCCACCTCAAATGTATGCGTAATACGCGTACGATAATGATCTCCTTGACCGATAACAAAGACTTGCGTTTTATGTTTTAAACGACGAAAAGCTTGTGTGTGAATAATGCGATCCCGATCGCGTTGAAACGGAAATCTTTCTGCATCCTCTTCTTCTAAAAATACACGCTCGCCAACTTCATAATGTGGCACAGCATACGATGCAAGTATTGAATTTATTTTTTGCCGACGTTCATCGATTGTCTGCATGGGGGAACTATTCTACATCAAGACGACCGTCGCGCATTTCCGCTCGTCCCTCGTAGGTAAGTGGGTGACCGCATCGAGAGTCCATTGGGCTTTCGAGAGTAGGCCTCCCTTAGGAGCGTATTAGAGAAAAAGCATTCATGCGCTAACAAATCGTCGAGACATTTGTATGGTACTGCGCATATGCATCTTCGACAATCTTCTGTAGTTTTGATTCAAAATATGTACGTGAAAATACTGTCGCGTGTTGACGAATTTTCTGAGGATTCCATACCGTACTTGCAAAAGTATCTACTGCATTCTTCAGTGCATCGATACTCTGCTCTTTCATGAATACTCCTGTAACACCTGGAAGGATTGCATCGAGTGCACCCCCTTTTTCAAAGGCAATCACTGGTGTGCCAGTAGCTTGTGCTTCACGAGGAACAACTCCTGCATCTTCTAGTTGTGGGAAGAGTAATGCCTGTGCATGTGAGTAAATACCTGGAAGAGCTTCAGTAGAAACATGTCCTAAAAATTCTACTGTGGGCCCTGCGATAGATCGTAGAAAGTGTTCCGCTTGTCCTGAGCCAACAATTTTTAAGGGAACCTTATAAGTATTTGCAAAGCGAATAAGGAGATCAAACTTCTTGTATGGAACTAAGCGACCAACAGCGAGAAAGTAGTTCCTCTCAGAAAGTGGCACCAATGGCACATCAAAAAAAATATCCTCTACTGATGGAGGAAGTACGATGCTCGTACGACCATAAATACGCTGAATGCGTTTGGCTGTTTCCTGCGAATTCGCGATAAAAACATCCACACGCTTTGCAGTTGTAAGATCCCAACGTCGTAAGCGTAATAATAATCCTCGCACCCATCGACGTAGCGGACCCACAAGATGGAAATCATCGAGATACTGGCGTTCCATCTCCCATGCATAACGCATCGGTGTATGGCAGTAACAGACATGTACTGCAGTAGGTGGTGGAATCACTCCTTTTCCTATTGCATGGGAAGAGCTCAAAATAACATCGGAGTCACTACAATCAATTCTCTCAATAGCGTGAGGAAGAAAGGGAAGAAGCCATTGGTGATTACGACTGATGGTAAAAAGAGACTGCAATACTGGCTGTGTGCGAATATCAGCATTCGACAATGGCCCAACCATATTCTTTTGTGCAACGGTTGTATAAATCCTTGCTTCTGGCCAGAGACGATGAAACGAAGCAATCACATGTTCAGCACCACCGTAGGTTGGCAACCAGTCTGCAATAACTGATAGTCGCATGTAGCCACTGTAGCAAGTTTTTTTTAGAAACCCTAGAACGCTCTTTGGTCTGATACACTGGCGAATATGCTGCGTCCAGCACGACGACTACCAAAACACCTGCGAAGAAAAACAAGTAGTCTCTCGCGTGCGATAGCTCAATCATCGTGCGTTGATCCATACCGTAAAGATGGACGTTTAGAATCGTATTTAGTACGCATACGCAAACGTTGTAATAAGATCACAACCACGATACTTTTCGAATGTAGACTATGGTCAATTATTATTAGTGCTGGATTGATAATTGGTACAATCATTGTACTTCTTCTTTCGCCGGTATTTCATGTACAACAAGTACAAATTCGTCGTCAGGATGCACGTATCGATCCAGAAGAAATTCAAACGATGTTACGTCCACTGTTTGTAAAAAAATTGCCACTCGTGACAACAAATGATGTACGGGAACTCCTCGCATCGAAAATCTCAGACATACGCGATATTTCGATCGCAAAACATTATCCTTCCACATTGGTTGTCACACTACGTACATATCCTGTCGTAGCACATGTAATTCTGCCAACATCGTCAGGCACAGGAACTCTCAGCGAAAGAAACAACACATACTCATATATAACCTCACAAGGATATATCGTTACCTCCGCTCTACCATTAACAAAAGATCCTCTACCAGTGTTACGAATTATGGATTGGAGTGTTGCGCCTGCCGCAGGATCACAACTTCTCACTCCAGAGACCATTAAAATTATACTGAACGCTCGCAATATTTTGCGAGAAAATTACAATCTCACTGCAAAAGAAATACTCGTACTATTACGAGCAAAAGAGTACCACATGAATCTTGACGGAAAAATGTTGTGGCTTGATCTACAGAGCCCTCTCCATTTACAGCTACGACGTTTTCAGGAATTTCTCAAAAAAACTCCTCTTCAGAAAGTGACAGAATATGTTGACGTAAGAATTTCAGACAGAGTTATCTACAAATAATATGTTCCGATCTCTTCTTGCGAGTCTCCTCTTCGGCTTCGTACAAACAACGACAACCCCTTCAGTGAAGAGCATTGCCGCAAGTGTACTCTTCCCCATTTCCCCACCAACATCTATCGAACAACCACTTGTCATAGATACCATCAGCGCTTCTGGCGCTATACTCCTTGATGTCCGTAGTGGAGAAGTACTCTTCTCGAAAGCGCCCGATGATATTCATCCAATTGCCAGTCTGACAAAACTCATGACCGCGATGGTTGTTCTCGATGAATGGAAAAATCTACAGTCATTTGCAACTATTCCAACAATTGCGGAAGAGATAGGAGGTAGTACTATTGATTTTCCACCTGGGCAACACCTGACAATTGAAGACCTACTCAAAAGTTTACTCGTTGCTTCTGCAAATGATGCAGCCTACACACTAGCGCTTTGCGGAGGGGAGCGTTTGATAAATTTTATCGAAAAAATGAATGAGCGTAGTCATGTACTTGGACTAAAAAAAACACATTTTACAAATCCTGCGGGTCTCGATAATCCTGAACACTATTCTACTCCACGTGAAGTAGCATGGATGGCGCTTGCTGCTTGGAGAAAACCTATTCTACGATCATTTCTTACATCTCCCCGCGTTGTTGTACAGAGTAAAGAAGGGGAAAGAATTACACTACGTAATACCAATGAATTACTTCATACAGATCCACGCATTTTGGGTGGAAAAACTGGAACCACAAACAAGGCAGGGGAATGTCTGGTTCTGTTCTTTACAGAAGGAGGAAAGGAGTATTTGATCATTCTCTTAGGCTCATCCTCACGCTATACTGATGCGTCACGTATTATGGATGCAATTGCAACCAAGAGTGAGTGACCTCTATGCGACAACAATTCTCTCCAGATCATCGCTGGATTTCCAATCGCATTCGATTGCTCTGTTGTGGCATATTCTTTATTTCATTATTTTTGCCGCCATATGCTGCAGAGACTGAAGGGGAGATCACTAGCGACGCAGCGCACATCGATGTTGCCTATGATTCACTCGTTGCAGATGATGGATTTCTCATGAAAACTTCTTCGATTACAGAACAAGGAAGCCGCAGCACCTTTAGCCAAGGCATCCTTCATACCGTTGAAGTGAATGAAAGCATCGCAAGTGTCGCAAAAGATGCTGGTATCAGTGTCGATACGCTGTTGTGGGCAAATGCACTCACAAAAAATAGTAAATTAACTGCAGGGCAAAAACTCCTTCTTTTACCTATTGATGGCGTCGTTCACAAAGTAAAGCGTGGACAAAATCTAAAAGCCATCGCTGAACTTTATGATGTTCCCGTTGAAAAAATTAACCAACAAAATAAATTGAAGGGAGGCTATCTTTTGGCGGGACAAGAACTGATTATCCCTGGAGGCAAGCCACTCTTCGAAAAGCCTATTATCGCCAAAACTGTTCCATCAAAAACAGTACAGCCTACAAAACCTTCAGAGAAGCCAACGCCAAAGCCACCAAAACAATTTACCCCTCCTCCGAGTTACGGCATTCTCCAGAAACCTTGTGGCTGTTTTTATACACAAAATTTCAATGGTCGACATTTCGGTATCGACTTACAGCAACGTGGTGGTGGACCAAACTTCGCTGCTGAAGCTGGGACTGTCATCCGTGCAGATTACGGATGGAATGGAGGATATGGAAATGTGATTGTTATCGATCATGGTAATGGATTACAAACTCTCTATGCGCATAATAAAGTTCTCTATGTCACTGTTGGCGAAACTGTCACACGTGGACAGACCATCGCATGGATGGGCAATACAGGACTTGTCCATGGTCCTACAGGCATTCACCTTCACTTCGAAGTACATGTAAATGGAGTGAAACGTAATCCTTCAATTTATATTCAGGACTAGGATTCCAAAAAAACCGTTGTACGATCTGCGAGGAGTTTGAGTGGCCATCTTTCAGATCCTTCTTTACTTTCTTGTAATTGAAACAGTACAGATTCTTTTTTTGCCGAAAGTAGAAGAATCGCCTCTTTCGCAAAACTCAACGCATGAGGCGACAGTGAAATACGATCATGAATATCGAATGTATCTGTTGTTGTATGCAGAGCAAATTCTGTTGATTCTAAGACTACTCCACTCAATGGTGGGAAAAGTGACGCAATATGACCATCGTCGCCCATGCCAAGCAACAGAAGATCAAAATGGCCATCATTTGCTGAGAGTTCTATAGAAATTCTATAGGAATAATCAGCAATACATACATCGATCGGCAATGTGGTATCTGGAACGATGATCCATGAGGATCGACGTACATCATCGGTCAATGTTTTCTCTAAAAGGAATTGATTGCTAGATCTGTGATGTGGGAGAACATAACGGTCATCCACTAACAACAATGTAATACGTGACCAATCAATTTTTTCTTTACACAGTGCCTCATACACCGGGCCGGGAGTTAAACCACCAGAGAGACCAATACAACATCGTTCTTGCACTAGAAGGGTTTGCTGAATTCGATGAGCTATTTCTTTCGCTGCTTGTGATGCAAACATTGCCGCAGGAATTTTTGTGATTTTCATAGGTATACGCTACGCGGAAAAACGAACTTAAAACCACTTTGATGCATCTTGCGCAATAAATGCATCGACTTCTTTTGGTCCAATGGATCCAGACGAATAGAAATGCAATGGTGTAGTAGGTGTATCCAGAACATTCTGTAAAGGGTCGATAATCGACCAACACGTTTCTACTTCTTCTGGTGATAGAAACCATCGCTTATTTCCTTGAATCGCCTCTAAAAATAAGAGGCTATGCTCTATAAGGCAATCGCCCATGCAGACCAATGGATCTTCGAGAATAAGTGGACGAAATTTCGGCTCTGATCCTCCAAGTTTTGTCTGAAGATGAAGCTTCAAACCTGCTTCGCCTTGTAAAATCACTTCGAGATAATTACGCTCAGAAATATTAGAAAGGCATCCACTACGAAATGAAAAGACAACCTTTGTTTCTTTTGTTGCTAAACGTTTTCCGCTGCGTACATAGAATGGAACACCACACCATTTTTTCTCTGTACTCTCAAAACGAGCTGCAACATATGTTGGAGTACGAGAACCTGCTTTTACACCTGGCTCATCGACATATGCAGGAACATTCGCTGCACGAATTTTTCCAGCACTATACTGAGCCTGAAAGACATGGGAAGACGGATTTTTACAGGAAATCGAACGCAGTGCACGAAGTCGATTGATAGGAATTTCTGTGTCATTACCAATCTCCATTGTTAGCATCGCGACAATCTGTAGTAGATGACTTTGTACCATATCTCGCAACGCACCAGCTGCTTCAAAATATCCAGCACGACCTTCCAGTCCATCCGATTCTGATGCGGTAATTTGAACATTGGTGACAAGACTCTTTTCAAGGAATGATTCAATGATTGGATTCGCAAAACGTAAATAGTAGAGATTGCGCACTGCTTCTTTCCCAAGATAATGATCGAGGATATAGACTTCGTCTTGTGTAAAACACGAAGAGAGCATGTTGTGAATACTCCGAAATGAAGCTCGATCACTGCCAACAGGTTTTTCGACAATGCAACGGAATGGCCTTCCTTTTGTATGGATTCCTCCAGCGCAGAGATTGTGTACGACATCTTCAAACACTGTTGGTGGAACAGAAAGATATGCAAGTCGTACAGTCTCCTGAGATGTTTCAAGTTTCGATAGAGTGTCGCTGAGTCTACGAAAATCCTCCTTACTATCGTATTGGCCTTGCTGATAATGCACATGCGTTAAGAGCTCTGAAAGAATTTCTTCGTTGACAGCACCACTCATCGCTTGTCGCACTGAAAGAGCAAATTCCTCCTGAAATGCAGAGCGCTCCATAGGAGTGCGCGCATAACCAATGATGGTAAAATCTTTCGGAAATCGCTTCTTTAAAGCAAGAACATAGAGTGCTGGAAAAATTTTGACACGCGACAAATGACCAGAAGCCCCGAAAAGTATGAAGGAAAATGGATGATCGACGCGAAGCATAGAGTAGAATCTACCCGAACTTCTACTCTTTTCGCTACTCTCTTTGGTATGAATCGAATCATTGAGCTTCTTTCTGAGCTGAAAATCGACTTCCTGCGCTTCGATCACCCTGCGGTTTTTCGCTGTGAAGAATCCTCACGACTCTGCCCTCCTATGCCTGGAGCGCACACCAAACAATTACTGATGAAAGGAAAGCGAAATGACACATATGTTCTCGCAATTGTCATGCATGACAAGCGCGTGGATACCAAAACTCTTGCGAAGCACGTTGGTGAACCCAGCTTTAGTTTTGCTTCTGCAGAAGATTTACTGAGATTACTTGGCGTTACGCCAGGTTCGGTCACTCCATTTGGATTGATCTATGATACACAAACAATCATCAAAGTTATCGTCGATCGCGATGCATGGAATATCGGGAAATTTTGTTTTCATCCACTAGTAAATACTGCAACATTTATCATTGATCAGCAGGGATTTGAGAAATTTCTAACACATACAGGTCACACGTTTGAGGTGATGGAAATCCCAATAAAAGCATTATAAATCTTGAGGGATTGCACAGTAAAAGTGAAGTGCTAAACTGTAGTCACATCATCGTCCTATCGCGAGTGGCGTTCGAAGGGGATCTGGCCCCGTAGGGAGAATCTTCTCCACCAAAGACCGCCCCCCAACCCTCTAAGACTCTCTTAGAACGGTGGGACTTCCAGCCCCAGCTTTGGGGAAGATAGCGAGTACCTTCAATTACTCTCTGGTGCGGTGGGCGTTTCCCTTCCTTTTTTCTCTTATGTCCTCTTTATTCACTTCAGAGTCTGTGACCGAGGGTCACCCAGATAAAATCTGTGATCAGATCAGTGATGCAGTACTTGATTATGCTCTCGAGCGTGATCCAAACGCACACGTCGCTTGTGAGTGTCTTACAACAACAGGGCTCGTCGTCATCGCAGGAGAAATCCGTACGACAACGTACATCCCACTTGCAGATGTTGCTCGTGGTGTCATCCGCGATATCGGTTATGACGATGGAAAATATGGCTTCGATCACAAATCCTGTGCTGTCTTGGCGTGTGTCGGTGAGCAAAGTCCAGATATTTCTCAGGGTGTCGATGAAGGTGCGGGGCTCCATAAAGAGCAAGGTGCTGGAGACCAAGGTTTGATGTTTGGTTTTGCATGTGATGAAACGTCAGAACTGATGCCACTACCAATTTCCTTGGCGCAGAAACTTACACGGCAACTTGCAAAAGTACGTCGCGATGGAACGCTCCCATACCTCCGACCAGATGGAAAGAGTCAAGTCACGGTACAGTATGCAGATGACGGTTCTATCGAACGTATTCATACAGTCGTTCTCTCCACTCAGCACGATGAAGCCGTCTCTCATGAGGAAATATGCAAGGGTGTACGTAAGTATGTTATAGAGCCTATTTGTGGCAAACTCCTCGATAGCAAAACGGTGTATCACATCAATCCTACCGGCCGTTTCGTCATCGGTGGACCTCCAGGTGATTCAGGCCTTACTGGTCGCAAGATCATCGTGGATACCTACGGAGGTTATAGTCGGCATGGTGGTGGTGCATTCTCTGGGAAGGACCCAAGTAAAGTGGATCGCAGTGCTGCCTATGCTGCCCGTTGGGTAGCGAAGCATGTTGTAAAAGCAGGGCTTGCTCGTAAATGCGAAGTACAGGTGGCATACGCTATCGGTGTTGCAGCCCCTGTCTCTGTGCGCGTCGATACATTTGGAACTGGCGCAATCAGTGATCGAAAGATTGAAGAAGCAATCACAGCGGTTTTTGATCTGAAGCCTGCAAGTATTATCAAGGACCTAGATCTCCTCAAGCCACAATATCGCCAAGTGGCTGCATATGGACATATGGGAAGAGAGGATCTGAATGTCGCATGGGAGAAGACTCCAAGAGTTGCCGCTCTTAAGAAGGCAGCTGGACAGTAAGATCTTCCGGCATTTCAATGATTGTAGGCGAGAGCATTTCTCGCCTACATTTTTGTAATCTGAGTTCCTGGATAGTAGTACTGCAAAATTTCCTCTGCAGTTTTCCCTACTCTTGCCTGCCCTAAGGCACCACAACCAGACATACCAACTCCGTGTCCAGATAAGGGCAAACCCTTACACCAAGGATCTTGCTTACTCGTAAAAATTTCAGCGAAAGGGAAGTTGTTCCATCCAGCCTCCTTCGGACTTCGCGTACGGCCATCAGAACTATGAAAATATGGCGGCTTGATGATGGCACCGCGATACGTCAAAACTTGTCCTACAGTTTCTCGCACTACCTGAGCCCACACAGGATTTTTCTGGGAAAACGCTTTGCCAATATATACCTGAAATTCCCTAGGATCATCGGAAGCATCAAATGGCATATTAGGGAATTTTCGATGCTGAGCATCTAGGTAATGTGCTGCGTATGTACGAGCTGCAATTGCAAAGGCTTTCTGTTTTTCTTTATGCTCTGTATCTGGCTCTTCACCAAGACCAAGCATATATTGTTCCAATGAAAGTTCATTGATCAATGTCAGTCCACTATTCATCACTCGACACTCAAGAACTCCATCGTAATATCGCATCAAATTTGAGCCAAGAAGTACAGAAAAATCACCACTAAAGGACGTAAAACGAAGAGGGGAACCTTTGATCAAAGTACGACCATTACTTTGTACACTACAACCATCATTTGTCTGAAGAATATCTACTGTAGTTCCACGAGCTACTGGCAAAGCATTTATCGTACCACCAGCAGGAAATGTAATACTTGGAGAGGAGGATTTGAGACTCAAGCGCACACGAATATTTGGTGATAATGTTTGTGATCTAGCGGAAGAGGAATTTTTTGAAGATGGAAGAGAAGATTGTTGTAAATCAGGATCGTACAGTCTACTTCTGCGCCCTACTGCAGTAATGGTATAGCGAACCGATCCTAAGGAAAATGTAAATGTCCCCTGTTCTGGTGGTGCTTGAAGAATCAATGAAATTGTCGCTTCTTCTAGGGCTGGAACATCGATGTTCATCTTCACTTTATTACGAATAGGGACTAAGCGATTTGCATCCTCTAAAAACAAAGAAATATCTGAAGTCGAGAATATTGCATCTGCGATCACTGTACCCACTCTTGTGCCATATTTCCCTGCACGATATGTCAAACTGATTCGCTGTTTTCCTCCAGGATTCATCGTAAATGACGTGCGGCCAAATGCTGTAAGTGTACCCTGCTCAGAAAGAAGATCATTGGGATTGGTAAGTTTCTTGCGACCAGGAATTGTTGGAAATTTTACCGCTGCATTTATGTCTCCAGTTCGCGCATGAATTACTACTTGCGGGAGAACACTCTTCAGGAAATACCCAGGACATAATGTCGAAAGGAGGTTTTCGTGATTCACAATTGGAGATGCATACTCTCGGCCATGGAACACAACTCCTCGATCAAGATCAATGTTATATTGCTCAGAAAGTTCTCTGCTGAGCCATTGCAAGGCTTTTACTTGATCCTGAGAGGGCTCTTCTACTTCAAAATTTCCCATTAACGCAATACCAATCGTTCCAACGTTATTACAATACGCATGACCACCAACAACAAATGCTCCACCATGTTTCCCCTCATAAATATTCCCACGCTCATCAATCACATAATGATAACCGATATCACCCCACCCCAAATTACTTGCATGGTATTGATAGAGAGCTCTCATGCGTTCGACGCCACTACGTGCATCCCCAAGAACCGTCAGCGCTGTATGATGAACAACGAGCATTCTTACAGTGTGACTGTATTGCAACGACCATCTATATGCCTTTCCCTGGTCGTTTGTACGAACAGTCTGAGCGATATCAAATTCTTTCGGATATTTTCTTCGATCATCAGCGCAAGTTTCTGCTCTGCTATCAGAAGTCGTACCCCCTGCTCCTCCACCTTTACGTTCTTCTGATGCCTGAGGTGAAGACTCTTTCATGGTATTTGCAAAAAGAATTTCTGAATCTGCACCCCACCCTGAACGTGAAATTATTTTTGATCCTCTGGTGTTTGATGCAGCAAAAAATTCATGCGAAATATCGGAAGAAATTTGCAAAGGATGGAGTGTTAGAAGAACATCCTTCATCGAACGAATCTCCACTCCATGTATCGGAGTAGGAAAAAGTATGAGTTGCGATTCACGGCTTCCTGGAAGGCTGTCTGCAGTATCTTCTATTGTGAATTTTTCCCATACGGTCCAACGCTTTCCATCCCACCCTCGGACATCTGCGATAGAATTTGAAGAAGGGAATTCAACACTCAATGCGTCAATCGGTGTATCGAAATGATGATATTCGATTTTCTCCTCTTTCGAATACGCAAGAACATTTGCGGGCATCATTATCGTTACGAAGAATATTGCAATGAGAGCGACTGCCAATGAAGTGTGGTGTTTCGCGATGCTCATGTCTGTAGAAGTAATTTTTCATACGCATTCACCATAGCATTCGATGAAAAAAGTTCCTTTGCAGTGACTCTTCCAGCAATCGCAAGTGCAGAATGTATCTTGGGATCCTGTAGCCGTTCTACCCCCAGAACAAGGGCTGAAACAGATTTTGAATCTACGATAAGACCATCTTCTCCAGAGTGAAGATATTCTGCAATGCCACACATGTTTGTGACAATCACTGGCCTTCCTGCAAGCATCGCCTCTGCAGCAACTAAACCGAAAGGATCATGGTGAATCGAAGGTAAAATGAGAATATCGATCGATCGATAAAACTCGATAATATCTTTTGTATGATCAATGAATGTAATGTTGAGATTTTTTCCTCGTTCCTTCCCCTGCAATACTTGCTGCTGCAATGCACGGAGCTCTCGACCACTCCCGAGAATGGAACAACGGACATTCGTACATGTGGCAAGAGCATCGATAAGAACATCCACACCCTTCTCTTTACTCAGTCGTGCGATACACCCTATGTGCATCGGAGATTTTTTTTCGAAGACATTGAAAGGTAGTTGAAGTAATGAATTGTAACGATGTTCTTCGATACCATTTGCGATTACTTTGAGTCCTTCATTAGCAAATCCAAGTGATGCATATAGCTTACGACTCAGCCCTGAAACACAAATCGTTGTCACAGCCCGACTCAATCGTTGTAAACAACGTTTCCATGGATTCCATGTAAGCCAGTGACCGATAGAGTCATGTTCGATCCAAAAAACTTTCAGCCCTAAGGAAAGAGCAAAATCTGTACTACAAATCTTCTCAGGAAGACTCAGCATACACACGGCATCATATGAGCCACTCGCGCGAATATGTGCGTTGATCTCTCTTGTAATCCTCGATTTCTGAAAGAAGAATTGTAGGCAACCTTTTTTCGTCACTGGAACAGGAACAGAGGAATGTTTATAGCACGCAATTTTCTCTTCACGACAACGCTGTAGCAACGCTGGGCAACTTCCAAGGAATCCAACTGTGTGACCTTTTGATCGCAATCCAGTGATAAGCGTCATCACTTGATTCTCCGCTCCTCCAACGAGCGAACTTTCTAAGGGAAATCGTGTGAAGAGAATGCGCACATCAGTACTCTACCTTGTCTCCAGCTCTGCCTTCCAGCTCAAGGCATAATGTTCCAGTTGCGATAATGCATCAATCGATCCTGTATAGACTGCACCCAATGCTCCAGCGTCTATTGCCTCTGCAATATTCTTCGGGTTATTCGCTGATGTTACTAAAATAACTTTGCATGCAGGATGTTTCGCTATGAGTTGTAGGATGAATGCTGGACCATTGGTGGATGGAACATAGTAGTCGATGAATGCCGCAGCGATTTCATGTTGATTGAGAATTTTTTCTGCTTCCTCTGTCGTCATCGCGACGAGAATATCTCCTGGCCAATTCACAGCACGCAAAGCATCTTTTTCTACTTGAATTTTTGCCTCAGAATCATCGAGAATAAGGAAGAGAGGACTGCTCATAAGGAGAAATATTCAATCGAATAATTCATTATCTAGATACAGAACAACGAATATATCGACAACGTTACAATTGTGAAAAATTACAGTAACTTTTTTGGCCGAACAATCATCGTTTGCCCGCCCATGTATGGACGTAACGGTTCTGGAATTGCGATAGAACCATCCTTGTTTTGATAGAGTTCGAGGAGTGGGATGAGGAAGCGTGGAGTAGCAATACATGTGTTATTGAGCGTGTGCACAAACTGCTTCTCGCCATGTGTGTCGGTGTAGCGAATACCGAGACGTCGTGCTTGGAAATCTCCAAGGTACGAGCAGGAGTGCGTTTCGCCGTACGCATTTCGACTCGGCATCCATGTCTCGATATCCTGCATAAAGACTTTGCCTTGGCCCATATCACCGGTACATACATCCAGAATGCGATATGGAAGCTCAAGTGCGCGCAGTACTTCTTCTGCATTGGTGCGAATCTCTTCGAAGAGCGCCATACCAATCTCTTCCTTTGCTTCACAGAGAACAACTTGCTCGACTTTCTGGAATTGATGAATGCGATAGAGACCCTTCGTATCTTTACCATATGCACCAGCTTCACGGCGAAAACAAGGGCTAAATCCACAGTAGCGAGTCGGCAGCATGCTTAAAGGTAATACTTCATCTTTGTGGTAACTCGCAACTGCTACTTCTGAGGTACCAATGAGGTACTTCTGATCACTTTCGAGTGTCTGACCTTTCTCTTTTTCTACTCCAACAGCATAGGTATTTTCTTCGTTCCCTGGGAAGAATCCTGTGCCCATCAGTGCTTCCCAATGCACCATGAGTGGCGGAGAAAAAAGTGTCCATCCTTTCTTCACAAGATGATTGATCGCAAATTGTAAGACAGCCATTTCGAGACGTGCTCCATCCCCTTTCAAGAAATAACTGCGATTTCCTCCAATTTTTACACCACGTGCGATGTCCATGATATCCAGCTCTTCTGCGAGTGTAACGTGATCTCTAGGAGTAAAATCAAATGTACGAATCGTGCCAACTTTCTTCGATTCAACGTTGTCTTTATCACTCTTCCCTACTGGGACTTTTGCATTTGGCAGAGATGGAAACTTGAGTAAGAGAGCTTTCCAACGTAATTCTATCCCTGTAAGTTCTGCCTCTTTCTTCGATAACTCTTCACCGAGAAGACGCATTTCTTTTACTGCTTTCTCCTTCTCTTCACCTTTCATCGTTGGAACCTTTTTGCTCACTGTATTGCGATCAGCACGCATGGTATCGACTTTTGTAATGAGTTCTTTGCGTTGATCGTCGAGTGCCAAAAATGCCCGAACATCAAGTGTAATATTCTTTTGTTTGCATGCGAGCTCAAAAGCTTCTGGAGTCGCCCGAATGCGCAGTATGTCAATCATATAGATATCGTACACGAGACCAAAAAAAGGTGAAGGGTTCTTGGTGATCATAAGATTAACAAACAACCTCCAGGGTAATATTCTTAATTGTCTTTAAGTATTTGTTTGCCTTCCCTGCATATTTTCCTTTTCCACTTTTTTATAAAAGTGGAGCAAAAAGCGTCGCTGGTGAAAAATTTCT
>CAYRWT010000003.1:23062-26326 GCA_964428105.1 uncultured Candidatus Peribacteria bacterium | reverse complement strand
TCGTGATGAAGAAATGAAAAAGCTTTCTAGCCTTGAATCTGCCATGAGTTAATTATTATGAGACACACACACTTCAGTATCGGCGAGAGAGAAAAAAGGCTTGCCTTGCATACGAAGGAAACTCCAATTATGCATACTCCAGGAAGCCCAATCGAGGCGGCACAGCATTATCCTCAAGAATTTACTGAAGAAAAGCTTCGTAAAGAACACGATAGAATAATTGTTGAGAACCAGAAAAAACTCGACAGTATTCAAGGGCGTTTAGATACAGCAAGAAGGAATTTTCAGAGTTCAAATATTGTAAAACTACAAACAGAAGAAACAGAGTTTAAATCACGCATACGAAAGCTTTGCGAGCATAAAACAATTGGTGATTCTGAATTAATGCAACAGGATTTAATAGAAAATATTAAGGAGGGTACATTGGAACGAACAACAGAAACAAATACAGAAAAAGAACATCAAACTTCTCTTAATGAAGATGTTCAAAAATTAGCAGAATTACGACAGACGCAGGTTGCGATTGATGTAGAGCTTCGTAAAGTTCAGCAAGAAATGCGTGAATTTAGTGATCCAGAAAAGAGAAAGAAAATGATGCAGCAAGATAGTGAAGAACTTAACAAGCTAATAGAAAAAGAAAAAAACCTTGATATATATATTGCAACTGAGGATAGAGATATCGCAGCTTTAACAAAAGTAAAAGAAGATGTAATGAATAATCCTATTCTTTATATAAATCAAAAAACAATTACTCTTCACGGTATCCCATACGAATTTGAGGAAGACAAGAGTACGCCTGCTACTCCAATTAATGTTGATTCAGTTGATAAAAAGATTAGGGTATTAGAAAATCATAAGTTAGAAACCATACAAGCGAGAAATGAGATACAGGCCAAAAAAGCAACAATAGAAGCATCAATTGCTAGCAAATATGATTTTGGAAAGCGCCAAGAAGACCTTTTTGCTAAGCGTGCGGAAATCATTCGTCAGCAAGCGGAAATCCAGAAACATGAGCACAATGGAATAAATCCAATCACTCATAGAGAGAACGCTCGCGAAGCTCGCAGGAATGATTTGATAGAGGATCTAGGAGCTCTACGTGAAGCGAAGCAACGAGAACAGGATTTTGAGAAGAGCTTTAAGGAAGCAAGCAAAAAAACTCCTGGCCTTAATCGGGATTGGTATAGGGCAAATGTTTATGATCCGGTGGATGCAAATGTGCGTGATATACAAGAAGAAACAAAAAACAGAGAAAGGACTGACTTTGAGGCGAAGAGAAGGGAATTCTTTGCACTCAATGGCAACGGTCTTATCAAGCTCGAAAATGAGCTCAATCGTAAGCATGGAGTATGGATCAATGGTTATGCTAGTGCTAGTCCAAACAGTGGAATCCTAACCCCAATTACTTATAAGTCTCCTATAGAATCTTTGAGAGTACTTGAACGATCTCTGGGTACACAAGACATGAGATCAAATTATCGCTTCTTAAATGAAGTCCCAGAGGGAAGGCTGACACTCTTCCTCGATCCATCTGGCAGAGTAAAGATCCGTGAATATAGCACAGAAATACAGGATACGGTGATCCAGCAAATGGCAGACAGGATAGTAAAATCAAGCGGAGGACATGAAACTAATAGAGAAGCACAGATAAGAAGGAACACTGAACGTCGTGAGTCAAAAGAGAGCTTTGTACAAGGTTTATTTGATAGCTGTCTATTAAAAGCAGATGGTGATCCAGATGTCGCGCGCAATAATCTTTCATATGATATTTTAACAAAATGGAATCCAGCGTATGCAAGAGGAAGAAACGAGCCGATAAACTTTAAAGTCATTAAAATCACTACTGGTAACGGTGAGCCGTACTATCAAATTAAATTAATACCACCAACACCAACAATAAGAGCAGATGCTATAAGAAGGGCAAGTGGACAGCCACCACTCATTACAAGGCTAGACGATAAGACAGTGAGTTTTGGATCTAATCCAGGGCTAACAGAAATTGATTCAGGAATGAATAAAGGTCCACTTCCAGTGCAAGTTGCTAGTGCAGCAGCAGGGTCAAGTGTTGGTCTAGGTGCACCGAGTGACACACCACCTCCACCTTCAGGATCAGAAACCCCAGCTCCTAAACCAGCTTCAACTCCACCACAGGCACCAAAAATTCAGCCATCAGTAAGTCTTATTAAAGAACTTCAAGGAAATGGACATGATCTTGATACTAAGCAAATACAAGTAATTGAATCGATTGTTAATGAAAAAGATTTTAGTAATGAAAATAAAAAAATATTTATCGAAATATTGAATAGTTCCGAATGTACTCAACAACTTACTAATTCCATAAAATTAGCAGTAAATTCAGCTGCAAACAACAATCCATTTAATCAACTTTCACACAATGGTCAGGAATTTGCTTTTGGCAGTGAGGATGTGAGGAAGATTGAGGAAGGTATGGCTGATAATGGTAAGTGTGTGCAGGAATTTTTGGCTTCGAATAAAGATGAAAATGCACGTACAAAGTTTGTCGCAGAACTTAATGGCACTCCAGGTAGTCAAAATATAGAAGTTAGTGCTGCCGTAGAAAAAATTACCAATGAAGCTCTAAATGGAACTGAATTCAAATTAGTTCCTCCAACAATAAATCCATCTTCTCCTTATAAAATTGAATTAAAAAATCCAGAAGCTCAAAAAACCGCAGCGTTGACAAAAGAAGTAATAGATAACCAGGGCACACCTAAAGGCTTAGAACAACTTCTTAAACTTATTGCTGACTTTATTCATAAATTTCTTAATGGAATGAATCCAGATCCTAGTAAGCTTAAAGATGGAAAAGAGAAGGATTTAGAATCAAAAAGGAAAGAGATTGTTGATGGAATCAAAAAAGAAGGATATACAAAGTGGAAATCAAATAAGGATAATAAAATTACAGAAGTTACGGCGAAAATTACAGAACAAAACAAGGTTATTAATGACCCTAAAACATCTAATCCCCAGAAAGAAATATCACGCAGACTTCTTGCCGCTTTTCAAACACAATTGAAAGATTTTAAAGACGAACAAAAAACTTCAGAAGAAATGATAAAAGAGATGGAAGAAACATGTAAAGAAAAAAATTCTATAATTCAAGGATTGGCAACATTTATTGGTAACGAAAATCTAAAAGGTACGGAATTTACCTTTGATCAAGAATCATGGAAAATGAAGTTGAAAATTTCAGACAATGCTAAAAAATTAATTCCTAGCAATGCTCTAGAAACTCTTAAAGAA
>CAYRWT010000003.1:20316-22962 GCA_964428105.1 uncultured Candidatus Peribacteria bacterium | reverse complement strand
TAGCAGAAAAATTCCCTCAGTTTTTAACTAAATCTGAGGTACAAGGGCCGCCAGCTCCTAGTGTAGCACCAGCTGTACCCACTCCTTCTCCTGTTGAAGTTAAGAAAAAAGCAGCAGAAGCAGCAGTAGAAAAAGAGTCTACTAAGGAATTTACTGAATTCAAGGCACGGCTTCATGGTACCCCTCCAGAATCTGCTTCTAAAATTTTTGAGGAGATGCAGAAAAAAATAGAATATGAAAAAGGATTAAGTCTTGAAAATGCAAATAATTTACAACTTAAACTAAATGAGTTAAAAGAAAGATATACAAAAGATCTTAATAAGCTTACAGAATTAGCAGGCAAACAACTTCCTGATATTTGTAAAAAATTAGAAGTAAAACATCCTCCTCTTAAAGATATAAAATTCAATGTAGACAAGGAACGTTTAACAATTACTTTTAATACAAACAATATTAATCACTGGGAAGATTTTATCAAAAAAACATTAAATAATACTCAGTGCCTTAGGCAAGGAGATGTTGATAAATTAATTGATGAACAATTCAAGGATATTCCTCAAGGAGAAGGGACTTCTGTAAAATCAGCTTCGGGTTATAAAGGTGATGCCGAAATACTATACAGAGCCCTCGAAAAACTAAGCGCTTCTGAAGATAAAAAGAATTCATCAGGTACATAATTCTTCATCCTAAAAGAAAGTATCTTCAACTTCTCTCGTCCTTGCAGTACACTCTGTCTCGATGATTACATTTTCTTTGTCCAAAGACGGTATCGCAGTCGAGGGAACACAGGTAAAACTTGTAGTGTTTCCATCCGCAGCTATTACGGGAACATGGTCACTCCTGAGCGGTCCTCGTGAAGACTTAGAGGAAAAAGTAATTTCCTGGCCAGGAGAATATGATTTCGATGGAGTATCAATACGCGCTATTGGCCAAGAAGAGGGCAAGCGTGTTTCCTACACATGTGCGATAGAAGGTGTGCGATGTGCCTTCGTCGATGCTCCTATCTCCGCATGGACAGAGAAGGAACTCGAGGGATTTGGTGAAATCGATGTGCTGTGTATAAAAGCTGATAACGGCAAGAAGGTTCTTCCTCTCCTAGAGGAAGTAGATCCTCGTTTACTCCTCATCGCTCCGTCGAAGGAAGAGGAGAATATCGTAGCTCTCGTAAAAGCTTGTGGAGGTGCTGCAAGTGAGGCAGTAACAGAGTACAAAGTAAAATCAGGAGCTCTTCCAGAAGGGACGAGGCAGGTGGTGGTGTTGAAGTAGGGTCCTTATTGTTATAGTGCAATATTGCTATATTGTTGTGCCTCTATAGTCGTTTATCAATATGACAATATAACAATATTAGTGAGTTACATGGTGGTAGCCTTTTCCTCTATACTCTCCCTACTCTATGTCCACAAAAGCATCTCTCCATGGCCCTTCTGTCTCCTATCAGATCACTGGAGGGGTTCCTTTGAATGGTAGCGTGAAAATTAGTGGCTCGAAGAATGCAGCACTCCCATTACTTGCTGCAACTCTTGCTGTGTCTGGAGTGACAGTCCTTCAAAATGTTCCAAGGCTACGAGATACAGTGACAATGATCTCTCTCTTAGAGTTTCTCGGAGCAAAAATTCTTTGGGAGGGAAATACAGTACAAATAGATGCGACAAATATTTCCAACAAAGAAATTCCATCCACACTCGTCTCTCGCCTTCGAGGTTCTATCGTTCTTCTTGGTCCTCTTCTTGGTAGGTTCGGCGAAGTAAGGATGTCATATCCTGGCGGTTGTGTTCTAGGGAAACGTCCTATCGAAGCGCACATCAGTGCACTCTCACAGCTGGGAGCAAACGATGAAAGTACAGATGATGCCATCATTCTTCGTGGCACACTGAAAGCAGGAACAGTCGTTCTTCCAGAGTTTTCTGTGACAGCGAGTGAGAATGCTCTTATCGCAGCTTCTCTCACAGAAGGAGTTTCCACTATCGAACTTGCAGCCCTAGAACCACATGTACAAGACACTGCGAAGTTCTTACAAGCATGTGGAGTAGAGATAGAGGGTATTGGTTCTCATACTTTAAAAATTCATGGTAAGAAAAAAAATCAATCTGGTATCACTTACACTGTGACATCGGATTATCTCGAAGCAGGAGCTTTTGCCATCGCAGCACTTGTTACAAAAGGAAAGATTTCTATCGAGGGAGTAGAGGCAGAGCATCTTGTGTCATTCCTTGCAGCTCTCAAACGCATGGGTGCTGTGTATCAATTGAGTGGCAAAACTCTGACAGTTGATGGTGCTACCTCACACCTCTCTCCGGTGCGTATTCAGACAAATATTTTCCCTGGATTTCCTACCGATCTCCAAGCTCCTATCTGCGTTGCTCTTACTCAGGCAAGTGGAGTGAGTAGAGTCTTTGAAGTGCTGTTTGAAGGTCGTATGAGCCACCTCTTTGAGCTTGAGAAGATGGGAGCGAGAATAGAGATTCTTAATTCTCATGAGGCACTTATCTTAGGTCCTACACCTCTTCGTGGCCGTCAGGTAGCGAGTAACGATATTCGCGCTGGAGCAACGATGGTTCTTGCAGGACTTTGTGCCAGTGGTACAACGATTGTGACAGATATTCAGTACATCGAGCGTGGATACGAAAACTTCGAAGAGAAATTGAA
>CAYRWT010000003.1:15312-20216 GCA_964428105.1 uncultured Candidatus Peribacteria bacterium | reverse complement strand
GGATGAGGGCCCTCTCCAAACTGACGGCAATACTAATAAAACCACTCCTATCGTGATCGCGATATCTGCAACATTGAAAATAGGGAAAGATCCAATTTTGAAAATATCTTCTACAGCACCATCGATTAATCTATCGATAATATTTGTGATTGCTCCACCGATAAGCAGGCCATATCCCCAATCATCAAACTGCGTCCTTTGTGTTTTGTACGCACTCCAACAAATAAAAGAGAGTGCACAAAGAATAAGAATTGATTGTGGGAGTTGCCCAAAAGAAATACTGAATGCAATCCCATGATTTTGTACTGGCACAAGTCCAAGAACATCACGAAAAAGAAATATTGGCTGCTGAAGAGTTGTCGTAAAAAAGCTCCCAGCAAGAGCGACAAATATCGAGCCTGTAATGATAATGAGAAGACGCATATGTATGTGGCACTGAATTTAGTGCCAGATCAATGTAACAATACTCTCAAAGGAGTACCATATCACCCATGTTTAAACGTGCAGATTTTCTTCTACTTGGCATCGCATTTGGCTTGACCCTCTTTGGTCTCGCCATGATCTCTAGCGTGTCAGTGTTTCAGAGTTACCAAATCACTCAGCGTCTTGTTGTGCAGGGGCTTCTCGATGAAACAACCAATGCTTTTTACCTTAAGCGAAGCTTTCTTCATGCGCTTGTTGCGTTTGGTGGCATGACGTGTACAGCACTTATTCCATATCGATTTTGGGAAAAGTATGCCAAGATTCTCTTTTTGAGCAATTTAGGATTTTTGCTCCTACTCTTCATACCAGGACTTGGAAATGAATATGGTACATCGCAAAGCTGGCTGCACCTTGGGCCACTTTCATTTCAGCCATCAGAATTTTTAAAACTTACCCTTGTCTTCTACCTTTCTGTTTGGCTACAGAAGAAAGAAACACTTATTTCGACATTTCGTGATGGTTTTGTGCCGTTTGTAGCACTTCTGTGTCTTTCTACATTTCTTGTAGCGATTCAGCCCGACCTTGGCTCATTTCTCATCTTCTCTGTTGTTGCCACCGTTATGTTTTTCGTTGCAGGAGGAAATATTGTTCACGTATTCCTGGGTGGAATAGCAGCAGCAGTGATGAGTCTTCCTGTTATTTTAAGCCAGGAATATGTGCGTAACCGCTTCGCTGTTTTTCTTCATATGCTTACAAACCCAGGGGATCTATCATACCGAGAAGGTATTGGTTTTCAGATCTATCAAGCACTTATCGCTATCGGTAGTGGAGGATTCTTTGGTGTGGGGTATGGGAAATCCATTCAAAAATTTGGATACCTTCCAGAAGTTCAATCCGACACCATCTTTGCGGCGATGGCCGAGGAGCTCGGCTTCTTTCGTCTACTAATCATTCTTACCCTTTATGGAGTACTTATTTATCGTGGCTATCGGATTGCACGCCTATCACAGGATCGTTTTGGTTTACTCGTTGCCACAGGTATTACCACATATATTGCTTTCCAAACACTACTCAATATCGCTGTGAATCTTTCACTCTTTCCGCTTACAGGTATCACATTACCATTTATCAGTTATGGGGGCTCCTCTCTCCTCTCCATTCTTTTAGGAGTAGGAATTCTCCTCAATATTTCTATGCATATTGAAGGTGGACACACGCTTATGAAGCGACAAAGGAATCCACTTCTCACCTCCATTCATTAATGAAAAAACACATTTTTTTTGTAGGCGGAGGAACGATTGGGCACATTGCTCCATCTCTTGCTGTATGGGAGGCAATTGAAAAAGAACATCCTCATCATTATGTACCACTCTTTCTTTGTGCAGACCGGAAAGATGAGACTCAGTATCTTCAAAAAAATAATCTTCCCTATTCTTCGCTTTCCTTACCAAAACCAAATCTTCTTATTTTCCTTCCATGGCGATTCTTTCAGTGGCTGGTGGCACTTGTTCGCTGTGCCATTCTTTTCCAGACAAAAAAACCAGTAGCAGTGTTCAGTAAAGGTGGATACGTCAGTGTCCTTCCATGTTTTGTGGCGTGGATATTGCGTATTCCAATTATCCTTCATGAGTCTGATGCTGTTTTTGGTAACGCGAACCGTTTCTTGGCTCGCTTTTGCAAATATGTTTGCTGTGGATTTTTCTCTGCAGTACGAGAAATTCCTGGTGCGATACATACAGGAAATCCTATTCGAAGAAGTGTCGGAAATCGAGAGATGGGACGCAAGGTTACGGGATTAAATAGTGGAAAACCAATCCTTGTTGTTATTGGTGGCAGTCAGGGTTCCGTAGCTATCAATGAAGCTATAAGTCAAAATCTTTCTTCATTATTAGGGCTCGTAGATATTGTGCATATCACAGGACGTGGTAAATCTGGTGCTTCCCTGAGGCCAGGTTACTTTGTAGCAGAATTTGTTTTGGAAGATATGCCAAGCATTCTTGCTCTTGGAGATATCTTCCTCTCTCGTGCAGGAGCAGGGATGCTTTCAGAACTTTCAGTTCTTGGTAAGCCTATGATCATTATCCCATTAGAGGGAGTAGCCCATAATCATCAGTGTGCAAACGCAAAGGAATTGGAGCAACAAAATGCAGCAATTATTCTTACACAAAAGGATATACATCAACTTGTTGATAGGGTGGAAACTCTACTCTCCAACAAAAAAACATCTGATGCATTAGGAAAGAATATCGCAACGGTATTTCCTCAGAATGCTGCAGAAAAGATTGCAAACATCATTCTTTCTGTCGATTCATCGGTTTTACGATAGAATGATCACATATTTCCCCTTTCATACTATGATCTCCTCACGATGTTTTACGTATAGCATGCTTCTTGTTGTTATGACATTGAGTGCTTGTACAAAAGTGCAGCCACCACAAGAAACAACTCCAACCTCATCATCTTCTATCTCTTCTTCTCTTACATCTTCTATGGCAAAAGAATCACAATCTGCATCGAGTACTTCTGGTTGGGTGTGGGACGGGAAAATGCTCACAGGTAAGCATCGGGTTGAACTCCAAACGTCCAAGGGTGTTATCACTCTTGAGCTTGATGCACTTGCAGCCCCAAAAACTGTGACAAACTTCCTTGCACTTGCAAGCTCTGGGTACTATGACAATCTTACATTCCATCGCATCATCCCAGGATTCATGATTCAGGGTGGAGATCCAAATGGTAATGGCACAGGAGGTCGAAGTATTTATGGTGAAGAATTTGCAGATGAAATCTTCCCATCTTCTCCACTCTATAAAACTGGATACAAGAAGGGTGTGATTGCTATGGCAAACCGAGGACCAAATACAAACGGTAGCCAATTCTTCATTATGGATGCCGATTATCCACTCCCGCCAAGCTATACAATCTTCGGCCATGTTACGAGTGGGCAAGATGTCGTAAGTAAGATTGCTCGTAGCGATCGTAGTGCGAATGATCGACCAATAACTCCGATTACATTCTCTGTTCGTATCCTAAAATAATTTCATGCGTACAAGGTTTGCTCCTTCCCCCACAGGCTTTCTGCATGTAGGGGGACTTCGAACTGCACTCTTCAGTTGGTTGATTGCCAAAAAGACTGGCGGAACATTCTTTCTTCGTATTGAAGACACAGATCAAGCACGAGAAGTCGATGGAGCAGTAGCAAATATTTTGAAAGCCTTACACTGGGCAGGTATAACGCCAGACGAAGGTGTAGTACTCGATGCTGACGGGAAAATTTCTGAAAAAGGTGATCATGGACCCTATTTTCAATCAAAGAGGCTCTCACTCTATAAAGAGCACATCGATCTTCTTTTGCAAAAAGGTCATGCCTATCATTGTTTTTGCACAAGTGAACGGTTAGACAGTATGCGTAAGCTTCAGGAGCAGCGACGCCAGGCTCCGATGTATGATAAAACGTGTCTCCAACTTTCTTCCGATGAAGTACGTGAACGATTAAAAAAGGGCGAGAAATATGTGGTACGCATGAAGGTTCCATTGAGTGGAGTTGTAAGTTATGAGGATGCAATTTACGGGAAGCTTTCATTTCAATGTTCAACAATTGATGATCAGGTACTCCTGAAGTCTGATGGATTTCCTACATACCATCTCGCGCACGTCGTCGATGATCACTTCATGCAAACAGACATGGTTATTCGCGGTGAAGAGTGGCTCAGTTCACTTCCAAAACACCTTCTTCTCTTTCAGTATTTTGGTTGGCAGGCACCCAAATACGCTCATGCACCACTCCTCCTCAATGCTGACCGTACGAAGCTGAGCAAGAGGCAGAATTCTGTGGCCACAGAAGAGTACATCACGCAGGGGTATATGCCAGAAGCAATGATAAATTTCTTAGCTCTCCTTGGTTGGAATCCTGGAACTGTACAGGAAATGTTTTCGTTACAAGAGCTTATCGATAGCTTCTCTCTGGAGCGAGTGCAGAAAGCAGGTGCTGTTTTTGACACAAAAAAACTTCTGTGGATCCAGGGTCAATGGATGCGGAAAATGGAGAAAGAAGTATTTGCACAACGCATCTTGCCACTCGTTATCGAATCCTATCCACAGGCCAAAGAGGATGTACAATTTCTTGAGCGCTCATCGCTCATCCAAGATCGAATTACCTTCATGAAAGAGGCGCCAGATCTTTTGTCGTATTTTTATACAGAGCCACAACCTACCCGAGAGTTATTCTTAAATCCAAAACAGAAAGTCACAGCAGAAATTTTACCAAAAATTCTTGAAATTCTTCTTAGTACTCTTCGTGGTATTGAGCAGGCTTCATGGTCACTTGAGAATATTCGATCTTCATTGGAAGCCATACTTTCTGCGTCCGGTCTCTCTCGTGGTCAAATGCTTTGGCCACTGCGCGCTGCACTTACAGGAAAAGACTTTAGTCCTGGTGCATATGAAGTCGCAGAGACTCTTGGCAGAGAGAAGACTCTTGCTCG
>CAYRWT010000003.1:11540-15212 GCA_964428105.1 uncultured Candidatus Peribacteria bacterium | reverse complement strand
TGCTCGCTAGATCTTCCTAAACTGCGCTATACTGTTTTCTGATGTCCGAGACACAAGTCGAAGTCGATGTACGTAACGAGGGCGGAAAGGTTATCGTTGAAGGGAAAACAGTTATCCCCTTCCGTACGTTTGTAACACTCATTTTGCAGCGCAAAGTACAAGCACTCTTCAAGCAGTGTCAGGAGGAACCAGTCATTGTAAGTAGCGACTTACTGACACGTCTTGCAAGTGCTCCAAGTGATGCTCAAGAAGACAGGGCAAAACTCGTGCTGATGTCTGTCATCACAGGGACATTCGTTGGTATGTTTCTTACAACAGCATTGTTCCTCGCTCTCTCTGTATTCAACATTGAATGGAAAGCTGAGCATCTTGGTGTTGTTCTTGGAGCGTTTGTCATTGTTATTTTCCTCGGCTGGATCCTTCAACGTACACAGGGAACGAGCATGAAGCAGAAGATATTTGAAGCAATGGAGAAGGTGACAGATACATTCTCCAAGTAATCATTATGGAGATTCAAGAAGGCGTTTCCTTAGGGAGGAAGACAACGATGCGTATCGGTGGTACTGCTAGGTACTTTGTTGAAATTTCTTCAAAAGAAGATATAGAACAAGCGTTTCAATTTTCAAGAGACAAGAAAATTCCACTCATCGTTCTTGGTAGTGGATCAAACACAATCTTTGCAGATGGAGTGATTAGCGCAGTAGTTATGCGGGTTCTTGCTCAAGATGTAGTGCAACATGAGGATGTATTTACAGTAGAAGCTGGTGCAAACCTGCAAAATCTTATCAATAAATGCGCAATACTTGGTTATGACCTTTCTCCTCTCACCGGCATTCCTGGCACGCTCGGTGGAGCTATTTTTGGAAATGCTGGCCAGGGTCCGAGTGGTATATGGATTGATCATTATATCGAATCAGTTGAGGCATTTGTGGATGGTGTATGGAAAATATTTTCAACACAAGAATGCAGATTTTCATATCGAGAGAGTATTTTTAAGTCCCTTCACTCTTCTAGTATTTGGTCTGCGAAACTGCGGGTGCCTCGAGGAGATCCGAAGGGTATTCAAGACACTATCGAACAATTACTAAAAAAACGTATCGAAACACAGCCCCATATTCGTACTGCAGGATCTTGCTTCAAGGCAGTTGGTGGAGTGCCAGCATGGCAAATTATTGATAAGGCGAACTTGCGCGGTTTAAATGTTGGTGGGATAGAAATTTCGAAGAAGCATGCGAACTTTCTTCTCAATACAGGTAGTGGAACATTTCAAGATGCGGTGGACATTGTAAAGAGAGTAAAAACCACTTGTGGAGAAGATTTGGAAGTTGAAATGCGCTATATACAGAATGATGGAACCTTACAATTTTAAGAGACCTTTGAATAATCCAAACCAGCAGCAGCCCTCCGGGCTGCGGAAGTTTGAAATCCTTATCCTTCAACAAAATCTCGCAGAGATATTTTTTCTCTACGAGAAATTGTCGTAATAAAAAGTCTAAAATGGAAGATCCTCAGGCTTGATTTCAGATTCGTACTTTACCTCAGGAATATTCATGCCAGTATTGGTATCCTGTGGGTTATTTGCTTCGAGTGCTGCCGAGGGCTGGAGAGCGGAGAGAGCCTCACTACTCTTTACACCGAGGAGTGTGACAGTATCTGCAACGATTTCTGTAACAGAGCGCTTCTGGCCACTCTGAGTTTCAAAGGAGCGTGTTTGTACACGGCCAGTGACATGGATTCTCGAGCCCTTGCGGATGTGTTCCTGGACTGCCTTTGCGAGCTCAGCCCAAATGACAACGTTATGGTACTCCGTTCGCTCTTTCATCTCGCCTGTTGCCTTTTCTTTCCATTTTTCATTTGTCGCAACACCAAGAGAAAGGACATTTGTACCAGAGGTTGTCGTGCGCATCTCTGGGTCCTTTGTGACATTCCCGATGATATTTGCCTTTGCGAAACACTGTGTGAGCAGGCTTGGAACATTTGTACCATCAATCTGTCCGCTACGAGGATCGAGGAGCATCATGTCGAGAGCAACTACCTTTGTTTTACTGCGCTTCTCTCCACTCTGGGTATCATCCCAAGAGTCAGTTTGGAGTCTGCCAGAGAAGAAAACCTGTGATCCTGGGCGGATAAATTGGCTCGCAGTATCTGCCATAGGACCCCAGAGCGTTACTGTGTAGAAGCTTTTACCAGATTGCTCAGTGCCTTCTTTATTTTTAAATGTGTACGGAACAACGAGATTGGCATCAACAACACTCGTACCGGTTGGCGTCTTCCGGACAGTGAGAGGTTGTGTTTGGTACCCGATAATTTCTATGCGGTTAAGAGAGAACATTGTAAGAGGGGGAAGTTGATAAGGAGATTGTAGCTACGTGGACATTTGTACACCCTGTTATATTGCATGACAAGGAACTCGCCTTGCGAAATGGAATCGTTTGTTTTTGGATCATCATTTTTGTATCACGAAATTTACAGAGCCAAGAGTACACTATCCTCCACTGTAAGCCTCGCTATGCGTCAGTGGTCATATACTCTTCTTTTCCTGGCAATTTCGACTCCACTCATTGTTCGAGCAGAGCCATTTCGTTCACGTATCAATACCCCAGCAGACTTTCATGAAGCTCTCTACGGTGTGAAAGAATTACAAGACAATATCCAGTCAGTACAGTGTGGAGGCTGGGAGCCAACACAGGCAACACTTGGAGGAAAAGGCATCGCAGGGAACATTCCATTACCAGTCATTGCTGGTGTTCCTGGTCGTAGGAACATTGATCCACTTGGGGATCCGGTGAATGGCATGGGGATACGAGGGCCATTTGAGTATCCAGGAGGTGCCTGGGGGTATATGTCGGCATGCAATATTGATGGCGTTGGAGAAAATCTTCCAACATCGAATCGTGATGCTTCTGGAGCAACGATTTATCAAACAATAAATCCAGACCAGCTTTGTCAGGCAGCACACGGAACAGCGACCCCAAAAAAATGTAAGGAACTCCATGATCATCTCGAGGATTTAAAAACAACATTTCCTCGTGAGTCAGATACTGTCTGTGGAGTAACAATACCAAGGAAATATTGTTTTGATTTACCAACACCACAAACTTTTTGTTCTGGGAACGGTTGTCGCCCTACAAATGGTCCAAGTTTTCGTTATATACGACCAAGAGAAGTGATTGACCCTGACACAGGAGATTGCAGTATTGCACCAGCAAAAGAAGAAGATCGAGTAAGATTTACCCCTCGTTCGTACTATCGACATTATGATGGATCTATAAAAGATCCATCAAATTTTATGTGGAACCTTCGAGTTGAATGTTATGGCTGGTACGGTGAACTCGATCCAAAGACAAACATGACGTATCACCGGCATGGAGCGAATGGGAGAGGGATAGAAGATCAATGTGAAATTATTGTCATCAATCCAGATGAACAACATCCAGAAAGTCCAGAATGGAAGAATTATTCGAATCAACGAAAGCAAAAAGGAAAAGTGTCATCAGTTTTTCCAGTGTCTAGCTCCGCTTCTTCTCGTTCTGCACCAGCACTATGGACTCTCGATACAGAGAGTAATCTTTCTCTTCTTGATATAGAAAAATTTGCAAATACGAATGTAAATTTTGACGATCAAAATGATCTTCTAAGCATGACAACGACACTCATTCCAGTGCATCAGAA
>CAYRWT010000003.1:0-11440 GCA_964428105.1 uncultured Candidatus Peribacteria bacterium | reverse complement strand
ACGATCAAAATGATCTTCTAAGCATGACAACGACACTCATTCCAGTGCATCAGAAAGCAAGTGTTGTGACAACAAAGCTCCATACCGATATGTTTGATGATACGGGTCAGAGAAAGATCGCAAAGTGGTGGGAAGCACAGCAAAAAGAAGCTCTAAAAATTACACGTGATCAGTCTGTGAAATTCTTACTCCCTGCACGATTTCTTTTAGGGTTAGATCCAAAAGATCCACTCGTTATTTTAGCTCAACAGAGGCCAGTACAACCAAATGGAGTTGTCGAAGTGACTGTACAAGTGGGATCAGAGGAACTGAGTGCGATTCTGCAGTCCTTCGAACAACTGTATGTACTACCCATACGCCAAGTTCGTATCCCTGTACTTGTGCCGATGGTATCCGAAAATGAGCTCTCGACGCGCATTACGGAGTGGGAAATATGGAAACAGAATAATGATCAAGATGCTGCTATTACAACAAAAGCAGATGAAGTTATAACGAAGTTAAAGGAGTACCAGACACAATTACAGACAGTACGTAGGATTCGTGCTGTGTTACCAACGTATACGGAGAAGTTATTTTCTCTCCAGGGTCAGGTGCGTCGATATATGGGCGAGTGGCTAACAGAAAATGCGCTGATGTTTGAAAAATATGCAGAGCTCTCTACGAAAAGACAGGATGTTCGTAGGAGCTGGAAGGAGGTAGAGCAGGCAATGAATGTGGTAACAGAGTGTCAACTTCTTTGGTGTAGTAATCATCGATTCACTCTCCCCATCTATTCACTTCTCGATAACTGGTATCGTCGTTGGTATGAACCAAGAGAGCTCCCTAATCTTCGAGATTTAAACTATGTCTCACCAAAAGATCTCGAATTTGATTTTTCTTCCATGGGATTTGCACCAGAGGAATTCCTGATTCCAGTCCTATGGCCAGTGCAAGTACGAATCAATATCCCACTTATTCCTATCGCGCCAAGTGATCCTTTACCTGACCTTCCATCTCTTCCAGTAGCGAATATCTTTAATAGTCTCCCAGTTCCAAATGTGACACTTCCACCAAAGCGCATTATCCCAGCACCGATCGCTGCAGACGATGCATTACTTGACGCTGCAAAAAATAAAATAATAGAGATGCGTAATCGTATTGGCGGTGCTCAGAGTATGAAAATACGAAGGCAACCTGTTGGAATTTTTAGAAGCTCTATGCAGGATGCGTATTGTAAATTTCCAATCAGCATCGTTCTTCCTGCATCGACCGATCCTGACGTACAAAATACGAATAAAATTGTCCACATAGAAAATGATTTAAACGAGCGCTTACAGAGACTCTTTGCTCGCTGGTCACCAAATCAATATGAAGATTTTCTGGCGAAGCAGGCAAGAATACAAGCGGAATTTCCAGCTCCAAAGAAGCCAAAATGTAGTGATGATGGTGTGTGTATCGATCTTCCAGAAGAACGAGAAGAGCGCAGATCATGGCAGTGGTTTTCTCCAGAAAACCCACAAGACTTTACTCAGCTCTATGAACAAATGATACCAAGTTTTATCGAGAATGATGATGCAACAGAAAATCCATTTCTTCAATCTATTACCGTACTCAAGAGGCTCTTTCCTAATCTATATATTCCAGAGGATACTAATATTATTTTACGCTCCACAACATCACCATGAAGCAAGCTTTCCGTTATAGGCTATCTTGCATACTTCTTTTTTGTAGTGCAGTTCTATCCTCATGTACGGGGACAGGAACTGCAGGAGAAGAGAGGACTGGTCTACAGGAAGGATTTGCAACACATGCTTGTACGCAGCGCATCGTCAGTGAACTTGCGACAGTGAGAGATGAATATCGAAGCCATGTTTATGGTAGTCGTATACAAAAAGATGGTGACGATGCAGAAGTCCTCGTCGGTGGGACAGTCCCAGCAACTCAGACAGGAATTTTTGCGACGAAGAAACGCATGACATCTGAGCTTGTATGGCCACTTGTAGAGAGTTATCGAACACTACGATGTGACATGCTCTCAGTATGTTCTGCGATGGAGAATTCTCTGTATATGAAAGCAACACCAGCACAATTATCAAGTAGTAACTCCTCCAATTCTTCTAACCCCTTGAGTTCTGTTAGCTCTACAAGTTCAAGTGCTGCTCCAACAGCAAAACTTGCAATTCGCATTTTAGGATGTAAACCACAAGAAATCGAAGCGTATGACGAGTGTATGTTCGCAGGAGATCATTTGCAAAGTGATGCTCTGATTATGAGAAATTCTTGTACACAACTTGTGAAAGACACACTGGAATTTGAGCGAGCATCTCTACGTCTTGCCACTGCGTACGATGCTAATTACAGGGCACTCCTACAAACCAGTGGGATGCTCGATTGGATGATTTATAACTCTTCCACCGATAACGGCAAGGGAACATTTATTATCGTACGTCGCATGATCAATCTCCTAGGAAAACTCCATCAAATCCCTTGTTTTTCGGGTCAATGTGATTCTGTAAGTCCTACTGACCTTGGTCTCTAATGCCAAAATCTCGTTCTACTACAGGCAAACTACAAGCGCTACTTTCTGGCGCAAAACGCCATAAACAGCTCCTTATCACGATGAGCGTTCTCAGTATCTTCGCTGCGGGTGGTCAGATCTTATTACGCGCAGATCTTACTGCGAATACTACTCCTACAGCAGCAGTATCATCCTCCGTTCCATCATTTGATGCACGTGCTTGTAGTAGCGATAGGACGATGTTTAGTGGAATGCGAAAACCAAAAGAAATCATTGCCCTCTTTCGTCGTACAGTGAATGAAGTCGTCGAAGAACGAGAGCAAATTTTCCAACATCCTTCTCGCTGGAGATGTAATGTGGGAGCGAAAGTAGAGATACCAAAACTCCAAGCACTTGCACAGAAACTACCAGGATGGAATTTCGTTGTTGTTTCAGGAGCCTCTCTCACTCCACAAGTTGTACAACGCACAGTGGATTGGCAGAGCTTTGCAGCAGTACTCGCAGAATACTTACGAGAGTATGAGTGTAAAATGGCAGAACTTGAAGCATCTTCCGCAGTCCTAGAACCCACAGATTTTGGTTTTTCCTCAAAAGAGAGTGAGGATTATATGGAGCGCATGAGTCGCGCGGAGTGGGCAGCGAGGATGTTTTATGAAAATCGTATCCATGCACGACTTGCAATCGAACGCACAATACAAGCTCTAAAATCTGCTGAGCAGCATTTTCAATTAACGAAAGATTTGGTCTGCTTACAGCGTACAACGATGGATATTCAGGCGGAAATGACACTCCTTGCGGATACGGTGAGCTGCTTGCCAAAAATTTGGGATGCAGCGATGTCGATTCACGATCGTAAGAGTTCCAATTACAGCCAATGAAGTCTCGATTCCTCATTACTGGCATCCTTCTCTGGAGTATTCCTCTCCATATTCTTGCAGCACCAACAGTCTTTGATCTCTATTTTGAGGAGGTAGGGAAAAATCTTCCAAGTAGCCCATCGGAAGAAAAACTTCGTCAGTTTGTTGTGGATGAAATGCGTGGATGGAAAGTAGGAGAAGAAGTTGTAGATATATCACTTGATGACGTAAAAGCAGTAGAGCTCCATAACTTTACGCAGCTTTGTGGAGAGAGATATGACAATGTTCTAGCAGCAAATGACTGTCTTCAGCTCGAGCGTGATATACGTTCAGTAATTGATGGCGAACGAGAGTCACAAGCTCTTGCTAATGATTTAATTGCTATCACGACAAGCGCAGAACTTTCCACAATGGATGAACCACATCACCCTATTCACCTTGGACGGCAGTCACTGCTTATCGAGCGGTTACTGAGTGGGACAGGAACACACGTCTTTCCGTGGCCCACAAACAATGCCAATGTTACATCCTTACTACAGAAAATTGATGGACAACTTGCTGGGTCCAAGAGAGATGACTTTGTCTATAGGTACCATTATGGATATTTCAAGTCTTTACATGAAGCAGATTCTCGATTTGTTGGCACAGGTGGAACAATGGGAAATCTTCTTAAAGACCTTGCAAAGGAATTAGGTATTACGGGCGATCCGAAGCGGAAAGGGGAATTTATCACACCAAAACTCTCTACAAACAATGTCTCACTTTGGGCACGTGGAGATGACTTGGGCCTTGCATGGATTTATCCTGAGAAGTTCTTTCGATTTCAATTTACACGAGCAGGGTCTGGAACGTATCCAGAATTCAATACATCGAATTCTGGAAGCTTAAGTTATCCATTTGAATATGCAGGAACAGGATCAACTATTACTTGGAAGTCTGGTACCACGACTCCCGTATGTGCTCGTAGTGGTGGCGCGCTTGGCTATCTCTGCAGGAAGATGCAAGGTATAAAAAATTGTCAGCGGCCTTTTGGGACATCGGCGAATGTTGTACTTGCAGAGTGCGATGAGCAAATTATTGAAAGAAAAGGTCCAGAAATCTGTAGTGGTCAGTTTCCATTATTTAGTGACACCGGTTTGCCATTTATCGATCCACTGAATTCTCAAAATATTAATCCAAATCTTTCGAAGGCTGCACAGGGGTCCGTGTGTCAGCCAGACAAAAAAATTTCTTATAAAGACGAAATCATTGGTCATGCATGCTATATCAGTAGTTGTATTGCAGAATCATTGAGCGGTCATACGATTATTCCAGGGCGTAATCCGAGTATCCTTGGGGAATTAACAGCTCCATTCCTTGCTTGTGCTAGGCCAGATCCAGAGCTTGGAATCTTTGCAGAGCTATCAGCTCCAGCGGTCTACAATCTGCCACAGTATGTTGGCAATGAGTTAGTACAAGATCTCGAGGTCTCCTATTGTGGGAAGAATGGTCTTGCCCCACAACTCTTACCAGCTCTCTGTGCGTATGGCACAAGTCGACGTACGAATTCCCCCCTTCGTACACGAGAAGAAACGGTGATTGCAACAGACCAAGAACTTCGCAGTCTCCATGAAGATCAAACACATCTTCTGTGGCAAGCTGCTGGTATCGGTGAACGTCGAGCAATTGATCAGGCACTTCCAATTTACAAAAAAATCATCAGTTCTTTTGGTCAGAATATAAAAGAGTTAGCACATCTTTTCTTAGAACTTACGCAAGCACCAATTACGAAAACAGCTTGTCCGTGGACGGGGCCATTCCGCACCTCATACCCAAGTAGTAGTTCATCTTCTTCGTAACATGCGTCGTATTTTCCTTAGTATTTTCGGCGTCCTTCTACCACTCACAGTACACGCTGCAAGTGTCTCCCCATGGGTAGATAGAATTCTAACGAAAGCAGACCTTGGTATTACGACATCTGAGGGTGTGACAAATGATCCCGTTTCAGATGAAATGCATGCAACAATCAAAGACCAGTTACTTTCAGACGTTCGTGTACTGATCGATACACACAATGAAGTTTCACGTTTTGCGGATGAACAACTCTTCAATCGCACAACATGTTTTAGTGCTGACATTTCCGCAATGGATGCGAAAATAGCGTTAGTACATACCAAGCTTGTAGAAGCATTAGAAGCCAAGAAAGATGCGAGTGTCGGAGTACTAAAAAGTGTCCTAAGTTTTCTTACAAATGCACGACGATCATTAGTTTTCGGTGGCCTCAATCCTAGTTACGATGATCAAATGTTTTCGTACGATGCATCGCTAGAATATCCATTTGAAAGTGTTGCACTTTGGGAAAACCATGGGCAAAGCAGCACCTCACCCCCAGCTCCGCAGGGTCCACTGTGTCCATTTACAACAGACTATCTTCCACATCAAGTTCTCAATGGGAAGAGTTATGGATGTGATATATCCGTACTCACTCAGCTCAATCCAGTAAGTGGGACAGAAGCGTTTTATATAAAGCAATTTCTTGCAAATGCAAATATTTTCATTGAGCAGGTAAGCAATGCTACTCGGACATTTTCCGATACATTTGCTCGTAGCATTGCAAAAATTCGTGGAGCGCCTGCAACTTCCTTACCCGCACCAATTCCTTACATAACAAATCCACCACATGAGGTTTTAAGCGGTTGTTTGAAGCCAGAGATTCCAACAGATCTCCGCGACGCCCCAGAACTCAATGATGCATATGATTATACAACAGATGAGAGTGAATACACGCCTCCGACCAATATTCTTCCACAAGGAATTTTTCTTCAAAATCTCCACGATTCTTTTTCGGTGAGCGTGAACGATGCACGTTTGATGGATCTGTATCAGCGCGTGAAGCTGATTCAAGGACGGAATCGTGGAATACCTGTCATCGCAGGATTAGAAACAGTTATTACACTTCTCGATCAAGCAGCAATCAATGTCTTTATGCCAAAATTTCAAAACCTCTCTGGGAATATTTCACAAGAAGAAGGATATTTAGACCTTCTGGGTCGCGATACCCCGCGACGCATCAATACAGCAAATAGCCTCCTTACACAGGCAACACAAAGGATGGCACTGGTAGCGGATACAGTGTTACCAACATATGTACGAGATCTCGCCTATTTTCTGCGACGCCAATGTGTGGATGGTCCATGTAAAGAGAGACTCGAAACTTCACTTAAGCGAATCATGAACCCCTACTGTCACCCATACACTTCTGGCCAGTATGCAGATAGGAAGACCGTTGATTATTGTTATTGCAAAGATCCGAGTATGCCAAATTACAATCGCCTTTGTACATCCAATTTTCAACCAGCTACGTTCGAAAGCTATCCACAAACAATGTACCCAGCTGCTTGTGTATTGTCGCCACAGAGGCCGACATCCGTCGAAGAATTTTTACAGAACTACGGCATCCGAGACTAAGAAAAATTCTTCGAAATTCCTTCGAAGCTGCTACACTCATTCTCGATGAATCCGCAGGACTTCGTTCACCTTCACTGTCACTCGACATACTCATTGCTTGAGGCGCTTCCAACGCCAGAGGAAATCGTTCTGCGTGCGAAAGAACTTGGGCAAAATGCTGTAGGTATAGCAGATAAGGGTTATACGTATGGATTAATTGAATTCTATAAAGCGTGCCTTGCAAATAAGATCAAACCCATTCTCGGTCTCGAAACATACACCGCAGTTCGTACACGACATGATAAAGAGAGTGCAATTGATACGCGTCGCTATCCTCTTGTATTACTTGCAGTAACAAATGAGGGATATTTAAACCTCTTAGAGCTAGCTACACATGCCGCACTTGAAGGAATGTACTACAAACCAAGAGTCGATAAAGAGCTTCTTGAGCGCTATGGAAAGGGCTTAATCGCTCTTTCGGGTCCTTTGAGTGGAGCTATCCCACAAGCAGCACTTGCAGAAGATGATGCGCGTGTACGTGAAATTGTCGGACAGTACCATCAGTTTTTTGGAAAAGAGAATCTCTACTTTGAACTCATGGATCTTCCGAATGTTCCTGGACAAACGGAAGTAAATCAGCAATTGATTCGCCTTGGAAAAGAGTTGAGTGTGCCACTTGTTGCGACATGTTCAAGCCATTATTGCAGGATTGGGGATGCTGAAGCGCAAGATATTTTGCTATGCATCCAGAAAAACGCTCAAGCTCAGGATCAGGGAAGATTTTCGATGCGTGATAGTGATTTCTCTATGCGATCCTTTGAAGAGTTAGAAGGCGCATTCTCTCATGTTCCAGAAGCGCTTGAAAATACACGCATTATTGCAGATCGATGTAATGTCTCACTAAAATTTGGTAATTACCAGATTCCAAAATATCCTATCTCTTCAGGGGAGACAGAGGTAAGTGTTTTACGTCAACAATGTGAAGCAGGTCTCGAAAAGCGCTATGCATGCTTTGCATCAAAGGACGCAGCACTCTGTCAGCAAGTACGTGAGCGTTTGGAGTATGAACTTGGTGTCATTGAACGTATGGGTTTCTCTGGGTATTTTCTTATCGTCTCAGATATCGTAAACGAAGCGAAACGTCGTGGAATTACTGTGGGTCCAGGACGCGGCTCTGCTGCAGGTTCTATTGTGAGCTATGTCCTCGATATCACAACACTCGATCCTCTTGCCCATGGCTTACTTTTCGAAAGATTCCTTAATCCTGAGCGTATCTCCATGCCAGATATCGATATCGATTTTGCAGATACGCGTCGTGATGAAGTTCTAGAATATGTACGCCAAAGATTTGGCGCAGATCGTGTCGTGCAGATTTGTACATTTGGAACTCTTGCTGCGCGTGCTGCAGTAAAAGATGTAGGCAGGTCTCTTGGTATTTCTTTTGCAGAAATGAATGATCTTGTGAAACTCATCCCCGATCGTCCTGGAACAACACTCGATGATGCGATGAAAATCTCTGAGCTTAGTGCGGCAATCTCCTCGAATCCTGTCTACGAGAGAATGATGGAGATTGCGAGAAAGCTGGAAGGCAAAGCTCGGCACGTGTCTGTCCACGCGTGCGGTGTTGTCATTACTCCAGAACCTGCAGTGCATTTTACTGCTCTACAAAGGGCTCCGAAGGATGAGAATATCATCATTACGCAGTACGATGCGAAACCACTAGAGGCACTAGGATTACTGAAGATGGACTTCCTAGGACTAAAAAATCTTACAATTATTCAAACAGCACTCGAAATCATCGAACGTATGCATGGCACGAAGATCGATATCTCAAAAATTCCGCTCGATGATGAAAAAACATTTGCCCTTCTTTCGCGCGGCGAAACAACAGGAGTATTCCAGTTGGAATCTGCAGGCATGCGGCGATACCTAAAACAACTCAAGCCAAGTTCCTTTGAGGACATTATCGCTATGGTCTCTTTGTACCGTCCTGGTCCTATGGAGAAGATCCCAGAATACATTCACTGTAAACATGGAGAGCAGGAAGTGCGGTATCTTCACGCTGATCTGGAGCCCATCCTGAAGCCAACATATGGTGTTGGTATTTACCAGGAACAGATTCTCGAAATGGCAAAGACATTCGCTGGTTTTTCACTTGGTCAAGCAGACCTCCTGCGTCGAGCTATTGGTAAAAAGATTAAGCAAGAATTGGATGCCCAGCGTGAACTCTTCATCAAGGGCGCAGTTGCTCGTGGATATAAGAAGGATCTTGCAGTCACACTCTTCGATGATGTCATTACACCATTTGCGGGTTACGGATTCAACAAATCCCACGGAGCGTGCTATGCCCGTGTTGCGTATGAAACTGCTTACTTAAAAGCACACTATCCTACAGAATTTATCGCAGCACTTCTCTCGAGTGAGCACGGGGATACTGAGCGTATAGCAATTGAAATCGAAGAAGCACGTGCTATGGGTATCGAGGTGCTTCCTCCAGATGTGAATGAATCGCTCGCACAATTTACAGCACTACCAAATTCCACCATTCGTTTTGGTCTTGCAGCAATTAAGGGTGTAGGAGAAGGGTCTGTGGATCAAATTCTCAAAATTCGCGATGCAGGTTTGAGCATTGGCCAAGGTCGCTTTACATCAATTGAGGATTTTGCAAAACGCCTTCCAAGTAAAATTCTCAATAAAAAACTCTTAGAGTCTCTTGGAAAGGCAGGGGCATTGGATTCCTTAGGGGATCGACGAACATTTGTGGAGCAGTATCAGAAAATTATTGATTTTAGTCGATCCGTCGATGATGTGAGTGCGTCACAGACAGATATGTTTTCTGCTTCTGAGAGTCAGGAGGCAGTACGCCTAAAGTTTGATACAGTTTTACCCCTCTCTTCTGCTGAGAAATTGGCATGGGAAAAAGAAACCCTTGGTTTGTATGTCAGTAGTCATCCTCTTGCAGGACTTCGAAAATACATTCGAAAGAAAGCGCGACTTATCGAGAGTCTTACTGCAGATGATACAGGGCACAAAGTGACACTTGCAGGCATCGTCGAGCAGCATCGCATCATGCGTACAAAGAAAGGAGAGCAGATGGCAGTACTGACAATTGAAGATCCTACGGGTCGCATAGAAGTAACACTGTTCCCAAAAGTTTTTGCACAAGCAGCTGACCTTATCGAGAAACCAGATACTATGCTGGTGCTTGTTGGAGTGCTTGAACTACGAGCAGGTCTTCCACAACTTCGTGTCGATGCACTGAAACGTGTCAGTATTACGACTCTTGTAAACCACGCAAAAGCAGATGGTATGTTCGATGAAGAAGAGGCAAAACACTGGAAGCCTATTGTGCGACATGATGTTCTAGAATCATCGGATGCTGATGAAGATCATGCACCCTCAGTCACTTCTACAATAGGAATTCCTGAAGCTGCTGGATTTACAAAAAAACACCATGGACCATTGTCACAATGGATGATGCGCGGGATGCCTATGGAAGAGCCACTCTCGAAACTTGGAGATGTTCTATCTGTACAACAAAAGGCTATGCCTCATCGTATTGTTCTACCGGCAAAAGCCACAAAAGCTCTTCTTCTAGGGCTAAAAACTCTTTTGGAGGCTCATGCTGGGACAGAAGAGGTCATTCTTCAGATTGGAAGTTCCACGATCGATATTCCTCTAAAAATTATGTACACAAAATCTTTAGAGGAGGCCATCGAAAAACTTATCAAGCAACATACAATTTCATTATGAAAATACTTCCATTAGATTCCTACAATATTTCAGAAGTTGCAACGTATATACGAAGCGGCGGGATTGTTATCCATCCTACAGAGACGTGCTATGGCATTACCTGTGACGTTACAAATGCTGTTGCCGTACAAAAACTCTTTTCCTTAAAACAGCGGCCAATATCACAGCCAGTGAGTGCGCTCTATCCATCATTGGTATCAGCAAAAGAAGACCTACTTTTTTCTCCACTTGCATCGAGTATTGCACAGAAATACCTACCAGGACCACTGACGATAGTTTTACCAGTACGACAAGATCCACATTTTTATATTCATGTTACTGCTGACAGTAAGCCAGCTCAGACAATAGGGCTTCGTATTTCATCACACCTATTCACACAATCTTTGGTGCAGGCAGTAGGGAGCCCTATCGCCACAACATCAGCAAATCTACATGGAAAAGAAAATCCTTATAGTGCTGAGGATGTTCGAGTGCAGCTTGGGGATAATGAGTATCTCTTGATTGATGGTGGAATGTTAGCAAAAACGCCACCTTCTACTGTCGTGGAAATTATTGGTTCGAATTGGAAAATCTTGCGTCAGGGCGACATCGATCTCCAGTCCATGCTACCCTAGCACCATGTTCTGCTCTCGTTGCAAGTCCGAAGACACAGCTGTGATTGATTCTCGTTTAACCGAGGAAGGTCGTGCTGTACGTCGTAGGAGAGAGTGTCCCAAGTGCCAACATCGTTTTACAACATTTGAACGCCAGGACCTCAGCACACTCATTGTGGTGAAGCGTGATGGCACACGTGAGCCATATAGCCGAACAAAACTTGAGCGTGGTATTTGGCTTGCTTGCACGAAGCGACCCATATCACAGGAGTCTGTCGGGAACCTTTTAAATGAATTAGAAGAGAAGTGGTCGA
>CAYRWT010000002.1:0-28174 GCA_964428105.1 uncultured Candidatus Peribacteria bacterium | reverse complement strand
AAAGTCTTTGCACTCGACTTCATCGGTACCGATAGAGATGATCGGAGCCTCATCGAGTGCGAGATTTCTGAAGCAGAAGTGGTGGAACTTATGAAATTGATTGAGGTTGTCTGGAAGAAGATATGTTCGTTTGATTTTACTCCGATAGAGAAGTAGATTTGCTTTTACAGTAAGTATAAATAATGAATACAATATTAGTTCATTTATTCAATATTAATGATTGTTAGAATTTCTGTGACGTAGAAAATCCGAGATATGAGATGTTTTTCCAGTGAATGGCATTTTTGGAATAAAGATATCTTCTGTATTGGTTGCATGATTTTGCGATGGAGAATTTCTAACCTTTCCTTGCGACTCTATCTTTGTTTTTTTTCGAAAGACTTTTTCTGCGATGCCTGCGAAATCTTCAGTGAGTTGAGGCATATTAAATTTCCATCCATATTCAGATTTTATGCCATCGAGCATTGCCATAAGTACGGCATGTACTCTTACGAAAAAAGCATTGATATCTTCATCAATCCTCAATCCTTCAATGTGTTGTTGAACCCATGCTAAAAATTCATAGTAAAACTCATTGCCTTGCTGGATTTCAAAGTTTGTAGTTTTTAGGTATCTCAGGACATTTTCTTTGTCATGCTGGACTAAAGATGCCAAATTTTCATAAGAAATAGCAGATAGGTCTTTGTTCGGTGCTGCTTGTAGAGTGTTCGTAGGTAGTACCCTTGGTGCGGTTATATCAGTAGATAAAATTTGTTGAGCTTTTAATACAGCCTCTTCCCTAAGAAGATCAGCTTGATTCCTTCCAGTATACTTTTCTGGAACACCTGGATGAGTGCTTGCTAGTTCACTCAACAATCCTTGATAGTATAAAAAATATGGAAGATTTGATTTTTGTAATGCATCGATGACGTACTGGATTGTTGTTATCGCAAATTGTGAGGAGCGCTCCTGAGGTATATCTCTTCCCATTTTATAGAGTTTTACATTCACTTGATGCAGGAGTTCGAACGTAAGTACATCAGATTCATGAGGCGGGAATTCATGAGGCTTTCCTACAAACTCTAGAATATCCTTCGTAAGTGCTGCCGCTGCTTCCTTCGCAAACTTTTTTAGGTCAAGCGTGGGCTCATTGCTATGTAGGCGATCTGGAGAATCCATATTCTGAATTATAATTCTTGATGAATTTACAAGAATCGTCAATTTTTTGTTCAATGAAAAATCTTCTTAAGCGCATCTCTAGCCACTATTTTCCACCGCTCGACCCCTTCTCTTGTTCCTTCCCCAAGATATCCTTCTAGCGGATGCCTGCCAGCCAACGGATGAGCATTATCTATAAGCGGACGAGCGTCTACTGTATTCCTATCTCCTGAGGCACTATCATACGTAACAGTGTGATTTGTAGTACTGCTACCAGTAGTTGTGGTGTTTTTCATATATATATTATAATATAATTAATAAAAAATATCTATCTTTCTAAAAACTCACGAAATGCTACTGTCGCTCTTCCACGATGGCTTGTACTATTTTTTTGTTCAAGAGAGAGAGCGGAGAAAACTTTTTCAAATCCATCGGGCTTGAAACATGCGGAGATCGGGAGGCCAGGAAGATAGTCTGCCTCTAGAGTTTCTGTGATGCTGCCACTGCATTTTCCTTCGAAGACATGGGCTATGCCATCAGCATCGATGTAGGAGAGGGCGCAGACGAAGTGCGCACGTTTGTTCTTTTCTTTCTTCATGCGTTCTACGAAGAACGCAATCCACTCTTCATCACTTGCTTCTGGTCCTGCTCCCCACCTGCGAGTTTGTACACCGAGCTCTCCTGCGAGTGCCTCGACGAAGATTCCTGAGTCATCCGCGATGGTCGGGAGCTTCGTTTGGTCGAAGTAGAACTGTGCTTTCAGTTTCGCATTCTCAGCAAATGTTGCGCCATGCTCATGCGGAGACTCTTGTATACCGTAGTCAATTGGTGTTACAAGAGTTACCGGCAAATTTGCGAGTACTTCTCCTATTTCGATAACTTTCCCTTTGTTGGTAGTCGCGATGAGGAGCTTCACAAAATCGAAGAGTCTTGTGATGAGGATTGTCCGATCAAAATCTTTCGTGCTTTTGCCCCATCAGCGGGGCCGATGAGTCCCTTCTCTTCCATGATGTCGAGAAGTCGTGCGGCTCGTGCGTAGCCGACCTTCAGCTGACGCTGGAGAAGGCTCGCAGAAGCTTTGCCAGTTTCTTGCACGATGCGTACAGCATCGAAGAAGAGATCATCACCTCCGTTGTCATCAGCATCGAGATCGATCATTTGATTGCCCTGGCTTCCTCCATCTGGGTTTTCTGGAGAAGATCCTTCACCGAGCGTAATTTCCTCTGTGAGTGCTCCTCCTCCTGCGATTTTGACTGCATTGATCACACGCTCAGATTCTTTTGTGGAGACATAGATACCCTGGATACGAATAGGATTCGGAGTCGATGCAGTCGAGAGAAGCATATCTCCTCGTCCAAGCAAATCTTCTGCTCCTATCCCATCCAGGATCGTGCGAGAGTCCACAGCACTTACGACACGGAATGCGATACGAGTGGGGATATTTGCTTTGATGAGACCGGTGATGACATCCACGCTTGGGCGTTGGGTCGCGATGATCAAGTGCATCCCCACAGCACGTGCCATCTGTGCGATACGTGCGACCATCGTTTCCGTATCTTTTCGGTGCTGGCGCATCATGAGGTCCGCTAGTTCATCGATCACAATTACGATACGAGGGAGTTTTTCATCATCAGATTGCTTCTCGTTGTACTCAGCGAGATTTCGTACGCCAGCTTCGGAAAACTTAAGCAGACGCCTGCCCATTTCAGCGAGTGCCCACCTCAAGGCTTGTAGAGCTTTATCTGACTCTGTGATGACCGGAGTAAGGAGATGAGGGATGCCGTTATAGGGCATGAGCTCGACTCTCTTTGGGTCGATCAAGATGAACTTGAGTTCATTTGGTGCATTTTGGTACAGCAAGGATGTGAGGAATACGTTCATACAGACAGACTTACCAGCACCTGTCGCTCCAGCGATGAGAAGGTGTGGCATGTCTTCGATCGTTGCGACGATTGCTTCTCCAGCGACACCTCGGCCAAGTGGGACAGTAAGAGGGGACTCTGATTGGCGGAAGGACTGAGATTCTAGGAGCTCACGCAGATAGACAGTCGATCGCTTCTCATTTGGCATCTCGATTCCTACAAGAGATTTTCCAGGAATTGGTGCTTCGATACGTAGACTCTGTGCTGCGAGAGCGAGAGCCAAGTCATCCTTGAGTGCTTCAATCTTACTGAGTTTTACGCCCTCCGATGGCTCGAGAGTGAACTGTGTAACGGTAGGACCTGGGTGAGCGTCGCGCATCGTGACATCGATGCCAAATTGCTGAAGCTTCTCCTTGATACGTGCAGCTTGAGTCTTGAGTTGCTCATCATCGATATGCAGCTCGCTACGCTTATTTTCGAGTAGATCGAGATCTGGGAATTTCCAGTCTTCAAATCTCGTATCACGCATCTCGATCATCTCGCCGCTTGGCTTCGGCTTCTTTGGTTTCGTAGGAAGAGGGGACACAGCCTCCATACTCGGGCGAACAATATTCAGGTCAGGCTCATCCGTATCGTCTTCCTCTTCGTCATCTTGCGCACCTTCCTCTATAGGGTCTCCTTCTATCTCCGGAGAAGCGAGAGCAGCCTTACGTTCCACAGTCTTTTTTGAAGGGAAGAAGATGCTTCGTAGAAGTGCTGCGATATTGATTTCAAATGTGATGAAGATGCCAGCGAGGAGCACTGCACCTAACACGGTATATCCCACAGGACGACTCAAAAACGCAACAAAGATAAAAGCGATAAGGAATCCTACGGATCCTCCGAAATTTGTACGTTCTTCCAAAAACCCTGCATCTGGAGCATGAAGTTGAATGATCCCAAGGAGACCGATGAAGCAGAGGGTCAAACCAAATGCTCTTCTTCCTCCTACGTCACTATCACTCGAAAAGAGTAAGAGGGAAGAAACCAAGAGAAGTACGACAGGGAAGACGAAACTGAGTACGCCGAATGAGATCGTAAGCACACTCGCAAGCCAACGTCCGATCGTCCCACCGCTGCCATAGAGAGACAAAAGCAATACGATACCAAGTGCTCCGATGATGACCGCAGAAACCTGCCGCCTCGTGTGCTCTTCGAGGTCGAGAGCAACTCCGTGAGTCTTGCGGCGTCGTATCGTCGTTGTTCGGCGCTTTTTTGGCACGGAGAGTATTCTACCATATTTTTTCAATTTCTATGAAGTTTTCCGGTATGCTTACAGTATGAAGATTCTCGTCTTTGGCGCACGTGGCTATATCGCAGGGCATCTTAAGAGCATCTATCCAGATGCTGTGTACGTCGATATTGATATTGCAGATGCTCTCAAAGTTTCTGCAGTTCTAAGTGTAGAAAAGCCAGATGTCGTGATCAATACTGCGGGTAAGACAGGAAGGCCAAATGTAGATTGGTGTGAGGATCATAAGAGCGAAACTCTGATGGCAAATGTCGTAGGTCCTCTTGTGCTGGTAAAAGAATGTATGGAGCGTGGCATACGCTTTGTACACGTTGGCTCAGGATGTATTTACTCTGGAGATAATGATGGAAAGGGATGGACAGAGGAAGATCCTCCAAACTTCTTCGGAAGTTTCTATGCACGTTCAAAGGCATGGAGTGATGCGATGCTCAGAGAGTTTCCCGTACTACAAGTGCGTATACGTATGCCATTTGATGGCACGAAGCATCCTCGCAATCTGATTATAAAGCTTGCGAAGTACACAAAGGTCTTAGATGAACAGAATTCACTGACATACATTCCAGACTTCCTTCTTGCATTGCAGTCACTCATCGAGCGCAAGGCAAGTGGTACGTATAACATCGTCAATGCAGGGACGATCTCTCCCTACCAAGTCATGCAGCGTTACCGCGCAATCGTTGATCCAAATATTACCTTTGAATGCCTCTCACTCAATAATCTTCCGGGAGTCGTAAAGGCAGGGAGAAGCAATTGCACACTTTCAGCAAAAAAGCTTGCAAGCGAAGGAATCATTCTACCGTCAGTTTCGGATGCAATAGAGAAAGCAATGAAGGAAATTGCGAGATTATAAGGAACCTCTGAATAATTCTAACCAGCAGCGGCATTTCTAGTCCGCGGTAGTTCTAGATTTTTGTTGTACAAATACCAAAAACGCCGCGCCTTGAAAAGGCGCTGTTGTTGTGTTGATGATTATCAAATTAAGGGTTCCATAATATCTTGTAGAAGAAAGAATTTTATCATATACTTCGAATCTCGAAATATTTGATTACTCAATACTTCGTATGTCGAAGAATCTTCATCCTGATTTTATTCCTAGTATCCTTACTCTTGCGCGCACTGTGCGAAAGGCGAGTGTTGCTCAGGGTATCGGCATGGGTCAGCTCTGTGTCCTAGAGATTGTGAGTAAGAATCCGGGGTGTTCCATGACCGAGGTTGCTCATGCACTGTCTATCGGCGCTTCCACTGCCACAACTGTCGTATTGCCACTTGTACGTACTGGGCTTCTCTCTCGTATTCACGATGGAAGTAATCGTAGAAAAGTGCTTCTACAACTGACACCGAAGGGCAAGCGTACACTCCTCGCTATTCTCAAAGGTCGTGACGTGAAACTGAGGAAAGCTTTTGAACATTTTCCGAAGCAGTTTCAGATGCAACTCGTTCGCCTCGCTCATTCGCTCCATAGCGAGTAAACGTCTATACTCTTCATCCTTTTATGTCATCTTTTGTTCTTGCAATCGTCGGCTGGATTCGACTCCATCGATGGTGGACGGTAGCCATCATTCTTTCTGTAGCTGGGATTATTGGGATCATCGTTCTTCTATCACAGCCAAAGAAGCCGCAGTACATTACGGATACAGCAATACAAGGAGACCTCGTACAAACAGTGGAGGTCATTGGCACCGTTATTTCAGAGCGCGACTTAGAACTGTCACTTCCTGTATCGGATGTTGTGAGCGATGTGCTTGTCGATGAAGGAGACCTCGTAAAGGCGGGACAGATTCTCCTACGCCTGCGTTCTGGTCAGCTCTCCGCTCAAGTTTCTGCTGCACAAGCGAATGTTGCGATCATGCTTTCGCAATTGAAGGCATTAGAAGAGGGGAGTCGCCCAGAGGATATTGCGATTACGCAGGCAGGAGTAGAGAACAAGCGTGCGTCTCTCGCTGCAGCAAAAGAAAATCTTCGTACTGCAGAAGAGAATATTCTTTCAGAAGAACAAGAGCTCACAACACTTCGTAACGAATCGAAAATAGCTCTTCGTGGCCAGGCAACGGTTGCAGAGACAACAGTGGAACAGCAAATTGCAGTGGCAAAGACAGCACTCTCTGTCACTGAGGGTGTCTTTATGGGTAATGATGTCAATGATGCTGTCGTGCATGCGCAGCCACGAGCGTACGAATTTTTTAAGAAAGCACTCGATCAAGCACAAATTGATCTTGCTTCATTTATCGTTATTCCAGACGGAACGCTTGATGGCGCTACTCTTGCGCTGACGCGTGCCAGGTCAATGCTTTCCTCGGTCGCAGCAATTATTACGCAGGGATATGATGTTCTTTCAGACCTATCTCTTACAGCGTATTTCACAAATGAAAATAGGGAGACAGCAAAAAGTACGGTTGCAACTCAGCGCAGCAATGCCCAATCAGCTCTTGCAAGTCTCGATTCTGCATTGAAGACGATACGTGATATCAATGCTTCGTATGACACAAAAATTGTTGCGCAGATCAATGCATTGACAAGTGCTCGTGGAGCACGCGAGAAAGCATCTGCAGATCTTCAGACATCAAAAGCGGCATTGGATATTTCCATCGCTGAGCTAGCACTCAAGCAGGCACCAAGTAGAACAGCAGATCTCGATGGATCTCGCGCGCGACTTAGCCAAGCAAAAGCAGAACTCGATAGGGCGATATCACAATTGAACGATACGATTCTTCGGGCTCCAGTTGCTGGAGTTATTACCGCTGTAAAGATAAAAAAGGGAGAGAAGCTCTCCACAGGACCAGTAGTAACGATGCTTGGAGACGCACCATATCGCATTGAAGCCTTTGTGCCGGAAGTAGATATTCCTCGTATTCAACTTGCACAGTCCGGTTCTATCGAATTAGATGCCTTTCCGAACCTCTTTCTTCCACTAATAGCGAGTGAAGTGGATCCAGGTCCTACGGATATCGATGGTGTACCGAAGTATCGTATTACACTTGATTTTCTTTCACTACCACAAGGTATAAAACTTGGCATGACAGGGGATCTCGAGGTTATTACTGGTATCGCGAAAGATGTTATCAGTGTGCCGACGCGTTCAATTGTTTCTCCGAAAGATCGCAAGGCATTTGTTCGTATTTTGAAGGAAGATGGAACGCTTGAAGAGCGAGAAGTCGAAATTGGCTTGGAGGGTGCAAACGGCAGGACTGCTGTAAAGGGTATCGATGTAGGTGACACTGTTGTTGTGCTTATCAAGATATGATGAACGCTTCTTCTCCACTCATTGTTCTTCAGTCCGTTGGCAAAACATACGGTACGGGCGAAGGTGCGACGACAGTACTGAAGGATATTAATCTTACGATCAACGAAGGAGAATTTCTTGCGATTGTTGGACCATCTGGCTCCGGGAAATCGACGCTCATGCACATCATAGGATTTCTCGACGCACCGAGTGTTGGTACGTATACATTCCATGGTAGAGACACTTCTGGATTGCTGCCCGATGATTTTGCGAAGATTCGAGCACAGGATATTGCCTTCGTTTTTCAGGCCTTCCATCTTCTTCCTCGTCTTACAGTGACAGAAAACGTTACACTTCCATTGCTCTATCATCCAACGATCAAAAAAGAGGAGCGTGAAGCGAAGGCTCTTGCAGCAATCGAGTCTGTCGGTCTTACCCCTCGGAAAGATTTTGCTGCGAATAAACTCTCTGGCGGACAAAAGCAGCGTACAGCAATTGCACGCGCGCTCGTGACATCTCCCAAAGTTATTTTTGCAGATGAGCCGACAGGGAACTTGGATTCCCTATCTGGGAAAGCTGTACTTGAGATTTTTCGTGGGCTCCATAAGCAAGGGAAGACTGTCATCATCGTCACACACGATCCTGGAGTCGCTGCAATGTGTGATCGAGTAATTTCCCTCCGTGATGGACTCATTATTAGCGATGAAAGGAAACGTACATAATTTCTCATGCGCACAACTGATCTTCTAAAGGCATCGTTCTTGGGTCTCTTCATCAATCCCATGCGTACAGCTCTTACAGGCCTAGGAATTGCGATTGGCGTTGGTGCCATTGTCCTTGTGAGCTCTATCGGGCAGAGCATCGAAGGATTGATTTTAGAGCAGATTTCATCACTAGGACCGAAAAGCATGGTGGTGTTTCCTGGTCGTAGCGAAGGATCGCATGATCATCCTGGCATGAAGACTGGCAGTGAAAGTATTACATTTGAGGATATTGATGCGCTCAAAAAACTTTCTACGATCACGAGCATTGCTCCAGTCGTTTTTGTTCCAGGGAAAGTTGTCGTAGGGAACGAAGAATCCTTACCTCGAGTCTTTGGTATCGCTCCGGAATTCTTTTCGAATCAGCGCATTACGGTGTCGCTTGGCCGTCTTCTGGATTCTCTGGATGAAGAGGGTGGAGTGCACAGTGCAGTACTCGGGAGCGAGGTCGCTGAGGAGCTTTTTGGCAGTAGAGATCCTCTTGGTCAGCGCATTCGTATTGGTGAAAACTCTTTTACGATTGTTGGCGTTGCCGCCGCAATTGGCTCTCAATTTTTCCAAAACACAGATGATCGCATCTATGTTCCACTGAAAGTCGCACGTGATCTGACAAAACAACAGTATGCGAACTATGCGACATTCCAAGCAATCGATGATCTCGATCTGGCGTCCGAAGACGTTCGCCTGCTTCTACGAAAACGGCACAGTATTCGCTCGGATGATGGCTCCACAAAAGAAGACGACTTCACGGTACGTACCTCTGTACAAGCAAATGAGATTTTGTCTGGAGTTGGGCTTGCGATTTCGGCATTCATTACGACAGTTGCTGGTATTGCATTAATTGTAGGAGGCATCGGGATTATGAATATCATGCTTGTCGTCGTCGCCGAACGTACGAGAGAGATTGGCTTAAGGATCGCAATCGGTGCTCGTGCGCGAGATGTATTTCGTCAATTCTTACTGGAGTCAATTTTTCTTACGGCATTTGGCGGACTCCTCGGGATTCTCGGTGGAATCTTTGGTGCAAAAATTCTTGCAGCTCTTGTTCAATTCATTTTGCCAAATTATGCATTTGAACTTTCTCCTATATTTCTCGTTCTTGCATTTCTCATGGCAATTATTTGCGGGGTGACATTTGGAGCACTTCCAGCCAAGAAAGCAGCAAATCTGCAGCCTGTAGATGCGCTTCGTTACGAATAATCTATGCTCACATCTGATCTCATCGCATCGGCAGTTCAGAGCCTTACGATCAATCCGCGTCGCACGGCACTCACGCTCCTTGGTATCGTCATCGGCGTAGGGGCAGTTGTCCTTATGGTGTCAGTTGGGAGAACATTTTCCGACTCGATTGCTGCACAAGTTTCTACGATTGGTAGCTCAACAATTGATGTCTTCCCCACAGGTTTAGAGAAATTTGGTTCCAATCTCGATGCTGTGACATTTGAAGATGCTCTAGCGATCGAAAGATTAGCAACGGTAGAGAATGTGACGCCAGTGATCATAGTCAAGGGTGAAGTTCGCTTCGGCCGTGAGAACAAAGCACCGATGGTCCTTGGCGCAAAGGATGCGATTTTTCGAAATTATGGACTCACCGTTGAACGAGGAAGGCTTCTCGATGCACGGGATGAAGAAGGGGCGACTCGTAGTGCCGTACTTGCCTCTCAAACAGCACTCGATCTCTTTGGTAGCAAGGATCCACTCGGGGAAACGGTAAAAATTGCTGATCACTCGTTCACTGTCGTTGGCATTCTCAAGTCTGCAGGGTCATTACTCTTAAGTGATATGGATACTCCGGTCTACATACCATTCTCTACAGCGAAAGCGATTACAGGGCAGAAATATGTGAGCTATGTTTCGTTCAAGGCAGCGGATTCTATCGATATCGCTGCAACAGATGTTCGTGAGCTTCTGAGAGAGCGCCACAGGATTCGCAATCCCGAAGGTGATCCAGATAAGGATGACTTCATCGTACGTAGTTCTGAGCAAGTCACTGGCATTATCCAAACAGTGCTCCTCGGTCTTACGGCATTCCTTTCGGTGATTGCGAGTATTTCACTGATCGTCGGGGGAATCGGCATCATGAATACTATGCTCGTCGTTATCGCTGAGCGCAGAGCAGAGATCGGCCTTCGTAAGGCTCTAGGGGCGAGTGAACGAGATATCCTTCGCCAGTTTCTTTTTGAAGCAGTGGCACTCACATCTTCTGGTGCGATGATTGGCGTAGTGTTCGGAGTGAGTGGAGCATGGGTCCTCGCACGTATCGCTGATCGATTCTTAGGTTCGATTAATTTCAGTCTCGCCTGGTGGTCGATTGTTCTAGGAGTAGCGATGGGTCTTTTCTCAGGTCTTATCTTTGGTATCTATCCTGCCATTCGAGCCTCTCGATTACATCCTATAGAAGCCCTGAGAGAAGAATAATATTGAACAAATTATTTATTCATATTAATACTTTTTCTTCTGCCGTTCTGGGAGTTTTCCTACGATAAGTGCTGGTGCCAATGCTCGAAGGCGATCAGCATTTGGTATTTTGTCATTGAAAAACCGAACATCACACGAACAAAAGAGTGTGAGGAGTTGATCTCTCGTCCATTCCTTTAAAACTCTTACATTGTGTTCAAAAATCCTCCTTCCGTATTCAGCACGTTCACGCCTCTGAGCATCTGTTTCTGGTGCAAGACCATCTCGGCGTTCAGTTATAGAAGACCTAGAGGACATAGTGCTGTACTGTAAATATGATTGCACACGAGGTCAATTCTTCCGTTGATTCCTTTGGATCTTTCCTCATTACTTCACTTCTTTCGGTGAAATCCGTATACTCGCCGAGCTTCCGTGGGTCGGTAGCGAAGTGGCCAAACGCATCAGACTGTAAATCTGACGGCTTACGCCTTCGAAGGTTCGAATCCTTCCCGGCCCACCATTCGACTCGCTTTGCTCGCTCATGGTAAACCACTGAGAAGATCTACTTCCCCTCATTCTCTTTTTGATGTGCTTTATCCCTCAGCTCGATAATTTCTTTTGCTATCTGCCCAACAGAGGGAACAAAATGAAGTGTAAGTTGTGTCTCTTGTGCCTCTAGAATTAGGCTGCCATAGCCAAAGAGGTTCTGCAGGAAGCCATGCTGAATTTTATTTACATCTTGAATAATGGCCAGATTGAGAACTTGCTGATCATCGATAGAGAATAATGTTTTTTTGATACGATGAATCTTTTGATCTGTAAGAATAATCACATAGAGAAAGTGAAGATAAAATCGGAATAAAAACTGTAATTGTATACCGGCAAATGCAAAAAGGAAGACAAGGAGAAAACTATGCCGAATACCATCGTCTTCGACGCCGATATACACGAAGAATGTAAGAGCAGTTGCGATAAGTATTATTGATGCAAGAAGAGTTTTAAGGAATGTAGGGACGATACGTATCCAGTGTTGCCGGAAATACCCTTGGAAACACTCTCCATTACTACAGCCCTGAAATGGGGCAATGGTTACCATAGGAATTGGAAGGCAGTAAAAGCAATGGTGCCAAGAAAAAGAGTATGGAAGATTGCCACCAAGCGAAGACGAGAGATGGAGAAGAATTTAAAGAATGATTGGTCGGCTTCTCGTGGAAAAAGGAGACCTGCGATTTTTCTTCTGAAAACAAGCCAAAGTGTAAGTTCTGTACAGATGACAACAAGAGCGCCGATAACAGCAAGTGTCATTTGCATAGGCAAATACTCATTCAATCCCTTTCTCGATCGAATGTCAATTTTGTTTCGATATCAATTATGTATTGAAATAGCTACTTACGAGTAGTGGGGTGACGACAAGGGCAAGAAGTGTACTGACAAGCACTGCAAGAGCAGTTTTTGCTGGTGCTGCTTTGAGTTCGGTCGCAAACGCAACCGTATTTGCTGCCATAGGGACTGTCGAAAGAAGGAAGATCGTGCGTCGCGCTTCGAAGGAGAAGATATGGAGATAGGAGCTATCGATATGCAAGATGATAATTGCAAGTAGTGGCCATACAACAAATTTCGCAAATGTTGAAAGACTGAGGAACTTCCAGTCCACGACAAATTTTTCACTACTTGCGATACCGATGCCAACAAGCATCATGCCGAGCACGCTGTAAGTTCCACGAAACATAGTTATAAAGCTCTCGTAGACATCATTCGTTGGTAGCGCAAAAATGTTACAAGTGAGACCGAGAACGAAAGCCCAGAGAGAGGGGAGGCAGAGAACTTTCATCAGGCTTTCCCTGATCGTATGATGACCACGGGCGATCAGAAAAAATCCGTAGGTATTTTCGTAGAGTATGAGCCCAAGTATTGCGAGGACGACGGTACTCAGTGAGCTTTCACCAAAGAGTGCAAGTGTGAGTGGGATGCCAAAATATCCTGTATTTCCAGTGCTCGCACCATAGGCGAAGATATTTGCAGTAGCATCCTTCCATATCCTTGTTCCGATTCGGTACCAGAAGAAGCTTAGGAGAATAGGGAGAGAGAAAAAGAGGAATGGAAGCCAGAGCGAACTCTGGTCGAGTGGAGCTCGTAATCCTCCATGGAAAACAATGATTGGAGCAGTGATGTAAATAGCAAGCTTTGCGATGGAGTCTTGCTGCACTTTCAATCTTTTCCCTGCGATAAATCCTAAAAGTACAAGAACGTACAAAGGAATCATCTTCGGTAAAAGAGTCGAGAGGAGCATCGTCGATGATTCTATCCTAAAGCAAGACGCTTCAGTATAAGCTTTTTCTTTAGGCAATACTGAGAGAGCGCTTGCACACAATGCCAAAGGCAATGAGTGCCATACTGAGTAGCACCCAGTCAGCATTGCCACTTTCTGGCATCGCTGCTGCATGGAGAGCCTTTTTCTCTATTCTCGCTTGTTTCTTCAATGGTGCTGGAATCTCTTTTGCTATGGCCTTCTTTGTTGCAACGGTATTGTTGTTTGTTGGGAGTGTCGTAAGAGTTTTTGTCGTCGCAGGTGCGGGTGTTACAGCTGGCACTGGTGTCGTAAGTCCGAGAGAAAGAGTTGTAGGTTGCAGAGTGTTATTAGTACTTTGTTCAAGAGGAATATCCATTCCTGGGATCGGAGGCAATACTTCATTGCTTGCAGGAGGTGCAGTATCTATCGGCGCAGCCTGCTGCTTCGGTGCGGATGTTGGCGCTTGTATATTTGTAGGGGAATTTGCAACATTCTTTGGAGCTTCTGTGACAGTGATAGTAAGCATTTCTTCTGGACTAAGGGTTTCACTGTGGTACTGATAGCTCTGAAGTACAGCATTCTCAGGAACTGTAAAGGTAAAGGGATCACCGAAGACCACTTCCATACCGAAAAGTTCTGCAGCAGGATCTTTTGGACTCAAGACCTGCGGATCAGTTTTCTTGCTTTCAATAGTCAATATGTCACCTGGATGCACTGTTACTTGTGATGGTGCGAAGTGTCCATCTGCTGTGATAGTCACTTTTACCGCAGATTCATTCAGCAATGATCCTCGAAGAGATTCCAAACCAAATGAAAGTCCAAATCCGATCATAACGACAGTTCCGATTCCAGCAACTGCCGCGAGTTGCATGCCACGTTTCGATGGTGCAGATTGGTGGATGTTTGTATGACAGTTTCCAGGATTGGAAATACCATCAAGTTGCACTGCGCCGTTTTCTGGCGCTGTGTGAGTGTCATCTGTACTCGTCCAGTGGAAGTTCTGAGAAGTTGTCATATTGCCTTTGTAGATGGAGAAGTAATCATCTGTCGCCTCCATGCCAGACTGACGCCGATCATCGCAGCGATGAAGACAAGAGAGAGAACATCAGAAGGACCTGTAGAGCCTGTGACATTTGATCCATTGCGACTTGTGATAGGGTTTTCTCGTTCGATAAATGTTACATGTCGTGCACGTGGATTTTCTGTGCCAACAACGACTTCCACTTCATCACTAAATGCTGTTTCTTCATTCTTTTCATTGGTTCCGCGTACAGCGAGGAAGTAGTGTGTTCCTTGTTCCAATTCGCGAATCGAAGCACTGAGGTCACTTTTTCCAACTGTACGTCGTTGCAAGTACTTGCCGCTGACCGTGCCATAGTAAACGTTGTATCCCGTTAACTCTGTATTTTTCAGGGCAGACCAACTTACATAGATACTTGCATCGCGTGATGTGCTTGCGATGTTCTGTACCTTCAATTCTGTAAAGAGTTGCTGAGTGTTGTCTGGGCCAGGTTCCTGAGTAGAGACGTCCATAGTATCGTCTTCTGTAAGATAGTCTTCCTCTGCTGCTTCATGCGGTAGGGTCGATGCAGTAACCGTTGCTGCTCCTGGACTACTTTCACTTTGTACAATGAGTCCTGATGGCTCGGATACAAGGAGTGATACTGTGATGCCGCAGCCAAGAATCCGATCAAAACATGGTGGTGGTTTTAAGCCTCTTCCAGTATCTCGGACATCAGTTTTTTGACTCGAAAGCACGGCAGTTTTTCCTTTTCCATCATCACGAAAATCATAGAACGAGATGGTAGTTTCTTTCGCGGAAAGTACGCGAAATGTGATGCGAGCAATGCGTACAGAGTTTGTCGTCAGTTTTCCCTCTGCATCGCCTCCAATTTTTATGATTCCCTCTTTCTTATCAATTGCCTTTTCTCCTGGAAGGGTTTTGATGATAGTACTCAGAGGCTGGATATCTCGGGCTTCAAGAACTTCTGGATCATACTTGAGCCAGCTTCGTACCATCCAAATATCAGAGGGGGATGGAGCCGTAAGTACGACATCAATATCTAAAATATCGCCATTCTTGAGTCCATGTGTTTGGAAAATATTTTTCTCTCCCACTTGAAATGCAGGACAATCAGATTCTTTCTCTGCTGTGCAGTGAGGTACGAGGAAGAGATTCACTGTTTCACGAGCCTGCGTCAGCTCTGGAAATCCTGCAGCAAGCAGGATGCTCGCAGCAATGCTGAAAGTGGCAAGGGAAGAAAGGCGCATAGGATGTGGTTCGTACTACTCAATATTCTTGAGGATCGCAAGTGCGTCATCAATCGTTATGCGGAAATCTTGATTCGGATCCGCAAGGAGCTCGTTCCTGGTAGGAGACCTATATCCGCGAACAATCTCTAGGACGATACGCGCATCGGTGACATCGATGTCTCCATCACCATCGATATCTCCTTCGAGACGAGAATCATCTGCAAGTGTTGCAGAAATTGGTTGTACTTCACCTGCTGTTCCAACACCGAGGAAGAACGAAAGGGAAGTGAACCCAAGAAGTAGTCCCATCGCTTTGAGCGATTTGACTGAGAAGTAAGAAGAGAAATATTTGTGTTCCATATCGAGTTATAATACCACAAATCTCTCTTTTCTTGAACCCACATGACTTGCACAAATATGTAAATATTATCTAGTATTTTTTTTCTTTCTGCCGAGATTGTATTCTCTTTGCTATGCTGAAGAGGTGGAACAAAGCACACAACTCTATGTCTTCATCGGCGAAAACTCTTTTACACTCGCAGAAGAAGTACGTCGATGGAAGTCCCAGTTTCTATCAAAATATGGAGCAGAGAACCTTGTAGAGCTCTCTGGGGCAGATGCTTCAGAGGAAGTATTGCTGGATGCTATCTCGGTGTCTCCTTTTATTGCTGAGCGCAGACTCGTGATCTGTCATGGGATACCCAGACTCGAGCGTGACGCTGTACGGCGTGTTGTACAGGAAATTCATCCACAGACATTGCTGCTCATAGAGGATAGTGCTCCCGATAAGCGCTTAAGCTCCACAAAAGAGTTTATGAGCATTGCAGAAGAAAGTTCGAAGCAGCACATGAAAACATTTCCTCTCCTCAAGCGCCCGCAATTAATTGCTTGGATTCGTGCTCGTTTCTTAAGCCTTCGATGCACGATCGATGATGCATCCATCGCACATCTTCTGGATATTGTTGGTGAGGATCAGTGGTTTCTTGCCTCAGAAATTGAAAAATTATCCTTTGTAGGACCAGTTATCACACTCGCAAGTATCGATACGCTTGTTGTCCCCTCGGGAGAGCAAGTGATATGGAAGTTGAGTGACATTCTGGGGAATCAGAACATAGCAGAGGCGCAAGCGTTTTATAGGAAGTGTATTGATCGTGGGCAGGACCCATATGATCTCTGGATTGCACTCCTCACATTCATCAAGAATCTCGCCGCGGTGTGGATTTGTCTTCAGAGTGGCGTGGCAGATGCCCGCTCTATAGCAGAAAGTACAAAACTTCATCCATTTGTTGTCCCTAAGATTCTTCCGATGGCAAAATATTCTGATGCAGCATTCATTCAATCGATTCTCGATCTTGCGGTACGTTTTGATGTTGGGCTCAAGACTGGTGGGTACCATGTCACAGTAGATCGACCGCAAGAAATTATTGTGATCACAGAACGCATGATCCTTGCATGTCATCGCTGCTAAGAGTTCTGAATATTTCGTAAGAGCTCGGCCTCTCGCTCTTCCTCTTCCTTCGAAGCTTGTTGCTCGCTTGTTTGGAGTGCGGACTGCTTTGTACGTCGCTCCTTCTCAATCTCTTCCACAGAAATTTTCTGTTGAATCTTTGTAACATCAGCATTGTACTTCGCATCAATTGCTGCGAGTTTCTCTTTTTCATTCTTCAAGATCCCTTCGAGAGTTGTTCGCTGCTCAGGAGTCATAGCAGGAAGGATATTCACCCAGTACTGTCGCTCTTCATCCGTCATACTCTCCGATCCTTTGATGAGTTCAACCAATGCAGGGAACTGCTCGAGGATGGCCGGTGGCACAGTCATTTGTGCTGTTGCCATAAGTGAAGATCGTGGGAAACAGCAACTTACGCTACTTTGATGACTTCATATGTAAACTTTCCTGCTGGAGCATCGACGATGACAGATTCTCCTTTCGTTTTTCCGAGGAGTGCACGGCCAACAGGGGATTCATTGCTAATTTTATGCGCGATTGGGTCAGCTTCCATACTCCCAACGATTGTGTACGTTTCGGCTTCATCATCATCTGTGACATTGCGCACGGTAACGATAGAACCGATATCGATGGTCTTTGAGCTCGATTTTGCGGAATGCTCTGTAATAATCTTCGCATTTTTCACTTGTTGCTCGAGCTCTAGGATACGACCTTCGATGAATGCCTGATCATTCTTTGCCTCTTCGTATTCTGCATTTTCAGAGAGGTCTCCATAGGAAATGGCTTCCTTTAGGCGCTGCGCGATTTCTAAGCGCTTGGTAGTTTTGAGGTACTCGAGCTCCTCTCGAATTTTCTCAAGACCTTCCTTCGTAAGGAGGATATCATCGGTATCAGTGAATTGTTGAGTGGTAGTCATAGCGCGCGAATTTTACTGACAGTCGGTAGTATTTGCCACACGCTCATATTGTTATATTGTCATATTGTTATATTGTCATATTGCTCTAGCGTGGTTGATGACATCTCTTGAGGCTCAATTTTTCGCACAAATATATCAATATAACAATTTATTCTTTTTCTCTAGTGCAAGCTTTCCTTTCTCCTATACCAAGCGATTGATTCTCTTCGTACTCATCACTAGAATCCTTGAGACTATGGCTGATGCTTCACAAACCTACGATTCAAGTAAGATCCAAGTCCTCGAGGGCTTGGAACCCGTGCGTAAGCGCCCGGGAATGTACATCGGTTCTACAGATCAACGTGGTTTACACCACTGTGTCTATGAAATCGTAGATAACTCTGTGGATGAAGCAATGGCAGGTCACTGCACGCATATCACGGTGATGCTTTGTGATGACGGTTCAGTGAGTGTCGAAGATAACGGACGTGGTATCCCAGTGGATATTCATCCGAAGACGAAGAAGTCAGCATTGGAAACAGTTCTTACAGTGTTGCATGCCGGTGGAAAATTTGGTGGAGACGATAGTGGGTACAAGGTGTCTGGAGGACTCCACGGTGTGGGTTCTTCCGTGGTGAATGCTTTGAGTTCTTCTTTGAAAGCCGAGATTTTCCGTGATGGCAAAGTGCACATGCAGGAGTATGTACGAGGAAAAGCGAAAGCAGATGTAAAAGTTATCGGGAAGTCCGACAAGCGTGGCACCAAAATTACATTCATGTTGGATGATGAGATCTTTGAATCTCTCCAGATGAGTCTTACAACACTTCTTGCACACTTCCGTCAGCAGGCATACCTCACACGCGGTATTACAATTTCTGTGATGGATGAGCGTTCCAAGCGCCCAGAAGAAGATCTTTCCCTCCCTCGACTCTATCGTTTTCATTTCGATGGAGGTATTTCTGCATATGTTCGACACTTGAATCACGATAAGCAGGCGATTGGAGATGTAATGTGGTTCGAGAAAGACACAGAGGATGGCTTCGTGGAAGTAGCGATGCAATACAGTCAGGCATTTCAAGAACAGGTCATTTCCTTTGCAAATAATATTCATACAACAGAGGGCGGAACGCACATGACAGGATTCAAAGCTGCGATTACGCGCACAATCAATGCCTATGCTCGCAAAGAAGGATTGCTCAAGGAAAAAGAGGAAAACCTTACAGCAGAAGATGTACGTGAAGGTCTTGCGGTCGTTGTTTCCGTACGTCTACGCGAGCCACAGTTCGAAGGGCAAACGAAGAGCAAGCTTGGAAATGCTGAGATGAAGTCCGCCGTAGAAACAGTCGTAAATGAGAAGTTGGGAGAATTCCTCGAGGAACATCCAGGGGACGCTCGTGAAGTGGTAGGGAAGTGTCTTCTCGCTTCCAGAGCTCGTCTCGCTGCACGTGCTGCTCGTGATGCTGTGATCCGCAAAGGCGCACTCGAGGGCATGACACTCCCAGGAAAGCTTGCCGACTGTAGTTCCAAGGATCCAAAAGAGTGTGAGATTTTCATCGTCGAGGGAGATTCTGCTGGAGGCTCTGCAAAACAAGGTCGCAACAGAGAATTCCAGGCGATCCTTCCGATCAAGGGAAAAATCCTCAACGTTGAGCAAGCGAGACTCGATAAAATGCTCAGTAACAATGAAGTGAAGTCCATCATTATCGCGATGGGTATGGGTATCGGAGATGTGAAAGATATGAGTAAACTTCGCTATGATCGCATCGTCATCATGACAGATGCCGACGTGGATGGCGCACACATTCGTACACTTATTCTTACTCTCTTCTATCGTTACTTCCGTGAGTTGATCGAAGCAGGGCACCTTTATATTGCTCAGTCTCCACTCTATCGTATCCAGGTTGGGAAGGATATTCGTTATGCCTACAGTGATGCAGAGAAGATGAAGATGCTCAAGGATATGGGGATTGGAGATACTGACTTAGAGGATCTCGGTGATGAGCCAGAAGCTACTCCTCAGCCAGAAGTGGATGAGGGTCTAACGAAGAGTAAGAAAGGGAAAGCAAAAGAAGGAGAGAGGCCAGCAACAAAAAAGAAGGCAACGATCCAGCGTTATAAGGGTCTTGGAGAAATGAATCCAGAACAGCTCTGGGATACGACGATGAATCCAGGAACACGCATCATGCTCCGCGTGACAGTAGAGGATGCTGAGCGTGAAGATGCAGTCTTTACGACACTCATGGGTGCAGAAGTCGCTCCACGAAAGAAGTTTATCCAAGCACATGCGAAGGGTGTGAAGAACTTGGATATTTGATGTTCATAGCTTCTTAGGTGGTAGCTTCTTAGCTTCTTAAGCCTTGTTATTATCATAGTGATACCGCCTCTTATAATGATCGTAGCCGGGACATCGTGTCCCGGAATGTCAGAATCAAATTACCTAACCAGCAGCAGCCCTCCGGGCTTCGGCACCTCTTTTTTCGCATCAAATCAAGCTTTATACGGTAAAAGTGCCAGAATAATTGACAAGGATTCTTTTACTAGGAGTATATGTGTATCATTCCTATTACAAATTTATGACTGATACACTTGAAGCTGTTGGCAATGAAGAACTTGTAGATTTCTGTAGAGAACAAACATCTATACCAAATCTGGATATCACTTCTTGTGCTGCGCATCGCGCTGAACTAGAAGAACTTTTTCGTGAGTATGTATCTACTGGAGTGACTGATAGACAGGAAGAAATCCGAGATGATGTACGCAAACTTCTTGGCGCAGTTCCAGGATTTTAACGCAGAGACTTCTTCTTACGGCTCTTGGAAATTTCCAAGTTTATCGGTGATGGAGTAGTGGTCGAGGTTTTTTGCACCGATCAGTTTGATAATCTCTGGGATCGCTTGATCAAAAGGAATTTGTCGCTGTTTTCCTGCAGTCATATCCTTGAGAATGATCGTTCCTTCCTTCACCTCAATCTGCCCAAGTAGGAGTGCCCACCTCGCTTGGAAACGGTCCGCGAGACGCATCTGGCTCTTTAAGCTCGCTTCACCGAGAGCTCCTACAGTGTGGACACCGAGTTCACGGAGTTCACTCACGAGACGCAAACATTTCTTCTTTGCATCGGGTCCGAGCTGAGCGACGAAGACATCCACTTGGTCTTTATTTGGAGCTTCGACACCTGCCTCCTTCATGTGCCAGATGATGCGTTCAACGCCTGCTGCAAAGCCAACTCCTGGCGTGTGCTTTCCTCCAAGCTGCTCGATCAAGTAATCATAGCGACCTCCGCCACCAACAGCATTTTGGGCACCAGTCGAAGCATCCCAGAATTCAAAAACAGTTTGGTTGTAGTAGTCGAGTCCGCGTACGAGTGTAGGATTCTCTGTATATGTGATACCAAGCTCGTTTAAGTACTCAAGAAGTGTTGCGTGGTATTTCCTACTTTCTTCTGATGTAAATTGATCAAGCTTCGGTGCGTGTTTTACGAGAATCTGCGTATCTTCTTCTTTCGAATCGAGTAAGCGTAGGGGATTGGCTTCGAGTCTCTTCCTATCCAGTTCTGGGAGATTGCGCTCTTTTCCTGTGAAGTAGTCTCGCAGCGCATCCACGTATTTCTTGCGATCTTCTGCAGCGCCGATGTTATTGATCTGGAGTTTCAGTCTCCCCATGATTTTCAAATCCTCGAAGATTTTTACGATGATATGGATGAGCTGTGCATCGATACTCGGATCAGAGAGACCAATTGCTTCGAGATCGAGCTGATGGAATTGCCTGTAACGGCCCTTCTGTGGTCGGTCATACCGGAAGCACGGACCGATGGCATAGAGCTCCACAGGCTGTGGAAGTTCCTGCATACCGTGTTCGATGAATGCTCTACAGATACCAGCCGTAAATTCAGGTCGGAGAGCGAAGTTGCTATCGGATCCCTCCTCAGTCCCTTTTCTTCCAACAGCGAAGAGTTCTTTTTCGACGATATCGGTATGATCGCCAATAGAGCGTTCGAAGAGCTTTCGTTCCTCGAAGATTGGAGGATCGATACGCTTGTAACCAGCCTGACGAGCGCGATGACGCACAGCTTTCTTTATGTACGTCATGTACTGATGGTCAATCGGCAGGACATCGTGAACTCCCTTTGGGGAGCGGTACTTCAGCTCTGACATACGCTGGATACTAAGCTATTTTTTCAAAAATGTCGAGACTGATTCACTATGAAAGAATGGGGCGAGCGATGGGAATCGAACCCACGACATCCAGGACCACAACCTGGCGCTCTAACCGACTGAGCTACGCTCGCCAGAGCGAACACAAGGGTACCCGAGAATTGTGATGGAATAAAGTGCGGTTATTTCTGAGATTCTTATCTTAAAAGAATGGAGTTAGTTTAAGGCTGAATCGTGATTGGGGTCTCTCTTGGTTAATAGTGAACTTTGTAAAGCGCGAACCCTTCTTCCTTGAGCATCAAGAATCGGTCCCAGCGTAGGATGTTCTTTACATTTTTTACCCAATTCGTCTTGAGATGGGCATTGTTTCCATACTTCATTTCTTGCCCATAATTCAAAATCTAGCATTGGACCAACCTCTTCTGCTGTTAGCATTTTTAATGCTGTTCGGAATTCTCTTGTTGTACGAGCCTCATCGAGCATGGCTTCTTTTAGGATTAGTGGATATGGTTGACCTGGAAATCTTCGTGAATGTTCCTTTGCAAGAAGATCTGTTATTTGCCTACAACGCTGTTCTGCTAAATTATGACTTTGGGCTAGAGACTCTCTATGTTTTGGGATATTCGAAGAATTCCATCCAACAGGCAAAGATATTGATGATTGTACGTGATTTGTTCCTGGTTGAGAGGAGTGATCATCGAGAATATCGATCAGCTCAGATGTAAGAACCAGTGTCGCAAGGCGTTTCTCGAGATACTCACAAACATCGCAGAAGTCTGGATTGGATAACATTCCAAGCTCTTTTCGTACTAGATCGAGCTCAGTGGGATTTAATGGTCCTAATTTTAGTTGCCTATCATTTAAGCACGCTTCAATGGTTTGACGTCGTGCATGACTACTTTCTCGATGATGAGTACGAAGAAGAGGGTATGTATCTGCCGGAGTATCAGCGTCGTGAGTGGTGATTCTACGAGCCATATAATTATGTATTATACAATATATTAAAAATATAGCAAGTATTTAGAAATACATCAAAAAATACTTCATAGGTTCGATTGTATGACGTTGATGTTGTTTAAAGCTTAAACTTTTGCAGGTGAAACCTCATCCATTATTCTTAGTATTTGTTCAATAAGTACTAACCTGGGGTGATCACTTCCAAGTAATGCTGATGTTTGAGAAAAACTTACAAGCATAATGCGGTAAGGTTTAATCAAATGCTCAAATTCCTTAAAAAAATTTCTAAGCACAGCATCCTCAACATTTCCTGGGTTCTCTTTCTGCAATAATAATACAAAACTTGTAGGTGTTAAATTTGTCCTGGGTGCCGCTGCTGGTGCTTCTAATTGAGATGGGGATTCTGACATGCCGGCGCATTCTAAGGATAACTTGGTCGAGTGCAAGTATCTTGAATACAGGAAATGAACAATGTCATTCTTTCGTTTGTTGTTTTTAGTTCAAAACCAATGCTCTTTCTTCGAGAAAAGAAGCTCCGGCTGCTTGTGCGCCCCCATGAAGATTGTCAGATGCATCTGTACCTCCTAAAACATGACCAACTCTTTCACGTGTTTCGAGGCTTTCTCTCTGTAACCTTGCTAATTGCTTCAAAATCTCCGCTACACGATTTACTGGATCAAGTCCTTCTCCTGCTGTCGAGGAAAGTCCAAGATGATTCATGTCTACGATCCTATTACTTTTGAAATATCCTTCAATCATCTTCTCTTGCTGGAAAACCTTCCTTTATTCCTATAGCAAAATGTCGAAGATATATTGCATACATCACTGTAGGCTCTACGGCCAAGGATGGCCGCTGCTGGCGCTATGTATTTTGTTTACTAATGTTATCTGCCTGGATGATCGCAATCGGCTGATCATCGGAAACTACAGGAGTACTTGGAGTTTCCTGTAGTGGTATTTCGCCAGAGGACTGAAGTTCTGAGGAACTCGTTGTAGTAGGCATTTCGTTACTTACTGATTCTGTCGTCGGAACTGATAGAGAAGATTCTGTGGAAATTGTGCTCTCTGGGGTTTTTTCATCATTTGTAGCAACTTGTTGAGGAGTATTTGCAAGATCTGCACTTACAGGAGAAGTATCAGCATTGCCATCAACTGTTGGCATAGATGCTTCTTGTGATTGTTCCGCTTCTGGTTGATTGTCTACTTCAGGCTCTGTTATCAAACCATTCTGAGTTACTTCTTCAGGCTCCGCCTCTACTTCGGCTTTCTGCTTCTCTGTAGTTCCATTCTCGCCATTTGGTGTTGCAGCCAGCCATGGTGGTAGTGCCTCATCGGTGGTTTGAGTTGGAGCAGGAGTATCAGTTGATGGGGTAATTTCCGTTGGCAGAGGGACATTCTCTTGTGATGCTATTGGCTGTTCTTGTGTCACAGGTTCCTGCATCCAACTTGGAAGAGGTGCAGAAGTATCACTTGTTACAGGAGATTCTTTCGCAAGTTCGCTTTGAGTATTTACTGTCTGTGAAGCGGAAGGCTCTGGCGTTGCTGTCTCTGAAAGCCAAGAAGGCACTGCTGGTTCCGGAGTAGGATTTGCGCTTGATGTATTTGTAGTAGTATCTGTCGACTCTCCACCAAGCCAGGAGGGGACTGGTCCTGCAGAAGCAACTGGCGTTTCATTTGTGCGTTCATTTGCAGGCGTGAAATCTGCTTTCTTTTCTTCAGTTTGAGCTTGTTCTTCACTTGTAGGCTCAGCACTTTCATTTGGGGTTGTCGATGCTTCTTCCGTCGTACTTTGCTCTGGACGCTTCAATCGCATAGGGATGACATCCGGAGTATCACTTGGCTTTTTGTCGCTATCTTGAATGAGGTGTTCCTCCATCGTCTTCAGTGCATCTTCCAGCTTCGTTCCAGTTTTTGAACGTATGAAACGCACGAGCCCGATAATACTTATAACGATAATGAGGAGGACGATTGATCCGCCAAGAATTTTGAGAATCAGAGACCAATTCACCGAAGAAGATGTCTCAGGTTCCTTATCAGGAGTCCTGGATACACTGGATGAAGAGCTGCTACTTGATGAAGATACTACTTCTGCTCCGCCTCTTACTTCTGTGTCTACACTAAAACTTTTATAAATCTCTCCTGAAGTAAGATCCCGAAGAGAAAGCTGAATGCTGTAATTTCCATCTGCAATGTACGTGTGCTTCGGCCTTGTAAGGAGACTGCGTGCATTGTCACCAAAATCCCATTCATAGAGTAGGTTCGATGGAAGAGTCTCAGTATCGAAGTTGAGAGAGAATTCTATTGCTCGTCCTCTTTTCTTGAGTACGATTGGACCTTCAGGATTCTCAGTAACAAGATCATCATTTATAAGCTCCTCTGAAGTCCCATGTTTCGATGTAAGAAGGAGAGATGCTTCATCGGACTCCGAAGGGTCTTGTCCGATAGCGTGGAGAGTAATGATTCGTTCTTCCTCTTTCGGGAATACAAGAACATAGAGAGGACTACCGTGGATCAAGTTTATCGTTCCTTCGTTATCAGTGTCATTTGTAGCATTACCATCTCCGTTCACATCCACTGCACTGTCGAGATCGAGAGCAAAGCGTGCGATAGGTCCCTTTGATTCACTTGGATCGAGACGAAGGATCGTTCCATCACGTTCGATGGAGATCGCATTCTTCTTTGGAGTAGGAACACTGTGAAGTATTGCCTCAATACTCTCTGCACTACTTCGCTGCGGTATCACAGCATCATCTGAAGGGTGAATGATAATGATAAATTCCTCATACTGCGTAGTGTTTGCTCGGCCATTACGAATATTTACATCCAGGACATATGTTCCAGGAACAGTCTGTCGTGTTTGAAAGAAACGTGTGCGCTGCGCATTGATAAATTTTCTGTCTTTTGTCAGTACCCAGCTAAACTCAGCATCATCCTCTGTATCGACTGTTAATTCTATCACACTTCCAGCTACCACTTCGATCGTTCGTTCTTTTGCAGCAGATGCAGAGTGAGAAAAAAGTAATGGCAAAAATACTGCAATTACTAGAACAACGTTCTTTAGCCTAGTGCTGATAGTAGAGATTTGCATGATCGTAGAATTTTATATTTCCTATTATCCAATCGCAGACATAAATGACGAAAGAGAATCTAGGGCGACATTATCTGTAAATCCTATGACTGCTTTTACAATGACAGCAGCAAGGATAATGAGGATGAGTCCGATCACAACATAGAGAACAATCTTCTTTGCCTTATCTTTTTGTTCATCTTCGCCATTGCTTGTGATGAGATAAAGGCCACCGATGATAATTGCTGCAACAGCGATAATCGTAACAAAGACGAGAACATATTCTATTGCTCTTTTTATGAGCTCATAGATATCGGCCTCGGCAGAAATATCAGAAATACTATTTTTTGCATCCTCGACTCCTTGTATGACGCCATCTCCTGAATAAACTTGTGCACAGGCGTATTGGACATAAAAAATACTTGTCAGTATGCCGGTGGTGATAGAACGTAGGTAACGCATAAATCTCTCCATTCTACCACAACTTGTACTCTTTCCGCTAGTCTGGGAGTTATGAAGTCTCCAGTTTCCCCATCAAAAATTCTTACGCTTACAAAAACACCAGCGTTTCTTGTCACAAATCTCGTAAATATATTGTATCTAACAGGAGTGAGGGTATCTGCTGGAGTTGTACTTGTCGTGAAGGGTAAAATACTTCTCTTTGTTGATTCTCGATACAGTGAAATAGCTAGCAGTACTGCGTATACAGGTATCATCGTGCGATCAATCGGTGATTTTAGCTCCATAATAAGATCTATAAGGAAATGTGCTTTTGAAGCATCGGATGTGACAGTTGCACGATTAGAGCGATGGAAGAAACAATATAAGAATACAAAATTTGTTCAAACTTTAGATTTATTAGAAGGGTTCCGTAGAGAAAAGAAAGATTATGAAATTAATAAAATTCTTGCTGCATGCAGCAGAACAAAAAAGGTGTTGAAGCGGATTCCTTCCATTCTAAAAATTGGCATCAGTGAGGGCTCTTTGGCTCATACGATCGAAGAAATTTCTCGGAAGTTTGGAGGAGAGGGTATGGCATTTGAGACTATTGTTGCCTTTGGAGAACATTCATCTCGACCTCATCATAGGCCAACGGACCGTAAGCTAATGCCCAATGATATTGTTCAGATCGATATAGGTGTGAAGTGTCAGGGTTACTGTAGTGATTTCAGTCGTGTGTACTTCGTTTCACCTCCAGATTCTCAGAAGAAAAAAGCACTTCGAGCCCTGAAAGAAGCCGTTTCTTTTTGTTCTAAAATTTCTAAACCTGGACTCTCTGTGCGGGTACTGGATATCGTTGCAAGGAAGATACTGAGGAAGCATGGATTTACAGATACAGATTTCTGTCATGCTCTTGGTCATGGAGTAGGGCTCGATATCCATGAGGGTGTGACGATTTCATCCAAAACAAAGCGAGAAGTTCGATTAAAGAAGAACGAAGTGATTACAATCGAGCCAGGACTCTATTTTCCTGGAAAATGGGGGATGCGATGGGAAGATACTATTGTTGTAAAATAATCCATTTTTTCTTATAAAATAGGGCTCAATTAAATTTTTATTTTTTAAGAATTTGCAGAATATTTTTCTTCTGCAACAATAGTTCACTATGAATAAAAGAGGGGTATGCATCATTTCTTCAAACAATGAGCTGAAAGTATCTCGTTTTGCAAATCTAAAAAATGATTGTGGTTGTGCTTCAGTACAAATGATCTGTGATGCTGATGGTATAGATATAGTAAGAGGTTGGAATATAGAAGATTATCGATGTGCTCTTGGAAAGGGTAAGAACCCTGCTGAGACAACTCTACCAAACCATCTTTGTAAATTCTTTCATGGTTTGGGATATGGTGTGCAGTACCATAGTGCTCTCAGCTGGGCTCGTTGCAGAAACTCTCCTTGTAATGGTGGTTTGCAAGGATGGGATCCAAAAGTTGCATCTATTCCTGAACCATTTCTTTCTGAGTCACTTGGGCTCGATCGTCTTCAAATATGTGCAGAGGAATTGGTTGCAATGGATATGCTATGTCCACCACTAGAAATTCCTCGAGACCTTCAAGGATTATTACAAAATGGTAGAAGGATTATTGCAATGGTGCGAGGAAGTCATTATGTGTTGGTTAAAGGTTGTGATGCTGAAGGTGTCTATGTACTCAATGCGGAGGATGGGAAATCATGTATTGAGGAAGTAGTTCCATGGAAGAAATTTTCTAGAGATCTTGCAGGTCCATTGTATGAAAGTAAATCTGCGAATCGGGAATTGCGATTGTGGAATGAGGTATTTGTTCTGACACCGCCCAATATTTTGGCGAGAGAAAAAGTGCAAGGGCTCAGGCATGGAGCATCTTCTAGTGTTGGTGTGTGTATTAGGTAAATCATCGATGTCAGATGCAAATAGCTCTGCAGTAGAAGCTGAGGCGTCACTACAGGACATGAAGTACATGTTTAT
>CAYRWT010000001.1:30842-43999 GCA_964428105.1 uncultured Candidatus Peribacteria bacterium | reverse complement strand
GAATATCGATAGGTGTAAGTTCTTTTCGGCTGATACGACCTTCGGAAATGATGGATGTATGTTCATCTAGGATAATCGTAACTTTCTGACCATTGCGAGCAGTAATAATAACTTCTGCCCCCACACGATCAAATTTCTGCTTATCTGTAAGTCGGATTTCTTCCACAGTTCCTGTGACTGTGATTCGAGGCCCTATTCCTTCAAGCGCATAAGCCTGTAAGGGTGCCACGACAAAAGAAGTAAGAACAAGGAGGGTGATGAGGGAGCGCATGAGAAGGAGTTTAGACCTTCTTGCGTACCTGTGTGAAGTCGAGTTCTACTGGGGTGTCGCGATCGAAGATCAAAACAAGAACAGTGATCTTGCCCTTATCGACATCGACAGCATCCACTGTTCCTTCATAGTTCTTAAATGGTCCATCGATGATAACAACGAGATCTCCAATCTGGAAGTCACTCTTAAACTTCGCACCCTGTTCACCCATACGACGCTCAACAACACCAAATTCTTCTGGAGTCACTGGTACAGGAATATTTCCAGATCCCACGAATCCAGTAACGTTTGGAGTATTACGAACAACATACCAACTCTCATCTGTGACGATCATGTCGACGAGAACATACCCAGGGAAAAGCTTTCGCTCCTCTTCGATAGGCTCATTTTTCTTAAAGACAATTTGCTTCTCTTTTGGAACAACGACAGAGAAAACATAATCCTTCATTCCAAACGTCTCAGAGCGCTGTTCGATCGCTTTCTTCACACTATCTTCGTAGCCAGAATACGTATGGACAACGTACCAATTTCTTCCGGCTGAGGGATCCTGCTTTGGCATAACACAGTAGAGAGGGATTTAAGCAACGATAAGCTGGACGACTTTTCCAAGGAATGCATCGATAAGACCAAAGAATGCTGCTGCAACAATGATGAACACGACAACGATCAGTGCGAGCTTTACAGCTTGTTGGCGGGTAGGCCACTGCACCTGTCGAAGCTCCTGGAGACTGCCGCGGATGTAATCTGTAACTGCGCGCATACGAAAAAAAGAGTACTGGCTGGCTACTAGTGTACGTCGAAGAACTTTTTCCTGCAAGGTTAACTCAGTGTTACTTGATATTAGAATAGACAGCTGGTTCCAATGCATGAATTTTACTGATTGGTAGGGCAACAAACCACACACTGCCTTTGATATTCGATCGTGGCACAAATGATGTAGCATTATGAGAAGATGCTGCAAATGATCGTGAATCCTGACTTCCTTGACGGTTGTCCCCTAGAAGGAAGTATTGACCCTCCGGAACATTGAAGACTACTTCTGATGTATCCCCTCCATTTACTGGAGCTTTATATGTTTTTCCTGCGTTATGTTCATTGAGGTACGGCTCTTCAAGCTTCATATTCTTTTTTGTTAATGGATCTCGAATAAAAACAAGTCCATCACGAATAACCACAGTATCTCCAGGGATACCAATCACACGTTTTACATAATATTTCTCTTCAGCAACTGGAGGTCGAAAGACAACAACTTCACCGCGGGAAGGCTTTCGAAAAAGATAACGAAATTTATTGATGACAATATACTGACGATTTTCCAGTGTATCGACCATTGAGTTTCCATCAATTTGAAATGGTGAAACGACAAAGGTTCGTACGACGAACACCACTCCTGCGATGATTGCAAGATTGAGGATAATGTCGATGATATAGTACGCAAAGCCTCGAGGTCTGGGAGAGATATTACCGCTAGGATTCGATGGAATTGGTGCAGTGGAAGTTGTCGTCATCCTTTCCATTATACAGGATCTTCAAGAGGATTTGGAGAGGAAAAATGTGCTTTTTACCTTACATTGATGAAGAAAAGTACATTGCATAACTGAGATTACGTAGGATCCAATCATATTGAGCAACAATCAACGTTTTCATTTCTCTTTCAAAAGAAGATCGAGGTACACTTCTCCTATGCATGGGTTTCAAAACTTCTTCTTCTCTCGGCATCTCGATGACGATGAGAGTGTAGATTTTCTCGTTCATAAACATTGGATCATCGGCCTGAAGTCCCTCGTACTGCCATCCATAGCTCTTGTTGTACTTTCCTTCATTACGGGATATGTACAGCAAAAGTATGTTTCCATCGGTGGAGCGTTCATCGCAGTGTGGCTTCTTGTCTGGTGGTTACGGAACTTCCTCGATTACTATCTCGATGCATGGATTGTCACCAACAAGGGAATCCTTATCATCGAGTGGCATGGGTGGTTTCATAGGGAATCGACTCGCATACTCTTTAGTGATGTCGAGGGAGTGGGTTATGAGATCCAAGGCATCCTCGGAACAATCTTCAATGTCGGCACATTGAGTGTCGAGCGAGTTTCAACAGGATCAACTGTTGCTATTGGTAATGTTAAGAAGCCTAAGCGTGCAGAAGGTATCATCCTTAAAAATATGGAAAACTATGTCCTCGCGAAGAATCTGAAAGATGCGAAGACAGTGCAGAATATTCTGACAGAATTTGTCACAAGTTCTATCCAATCAGAAAAAATAAAGAAGTAATGCTGCCCTCACTTGTCATCGTCGGCCTCGGGAACCCTGGGAATGCGTATGCCAATACTCGGCACAATGCAGGGTGGATACTTCTCGATGCATTCGCAAAGGAAGCTGGAGCAGGGGAATGGAAGGCTGCACCGAAGTTCGTTGCAGAAACGAATGAAGTAACAATCGATGGCAAAGATGTCCTACTCCTCAAACCAACGACATTCATGAATCGTTCTGGTGAATCCGTACAAAAAGTTCTTTCCTTTTATAAGCTCGATCCGGCTTCGAAGCTTCTCGTCGTCTATGACGATATCGATCTCCCTCTCGGTACGAGTCGTTTTCGATTAACAGGAGGGCCAGGAACACATAACGGCATGAAATCAATCGTTACCTGTATAGGCGAGAACTTTCCGCGTTTTAGAATCGGATTAGGTCCAGCTCCAGCCGAAATGGATCTCGCAAATTGGATACTCTCGAAGATGACAAAAGAGGAAGGAGAAAGCATTAGCAATCTTCTTCAGCCAATGAAAGAAGCAATCAAGGAAGTGTAAATATTCTTCTTTTCTTCGAGAAGTGCCTTACATTTCACGTCTTCTTTCTGGTACCATTGTTGTGTGTTGGGGAGTCGCCAAGTGGTAAGGCAGCGGCCTTTGAAGCCGCCATTCGATGGTTCGAATCCATCCTCCCCAGCCATTGCTGTGCTAGCGTTCGAGAGAGTGTCAAATTTTGCTTGTCTGTAAATAAATCTATCTACAAAAATAATATTTGATATTTATATATTTTATTTTATAATACACAACTATGTCACAAGCTGACCGTCGAAGATTAGATGAGTATTTCGATCCAAAGATCCCTCTCAGGGATCATTTCAATCAACTTACTGACGTTCGACAATTCCCTGATTATAGAAGTGCAGGGCTCAACGAAGCGATCATGGGATTTGTCGCCAAGTTTCTCGTAGAGTATTTACAAATAGTGGAGACAGAAGTATCTGTGATCCAAGAAACTGTGCGCAAAAAAGTAAAGACACTTGAAGGGAAAGAGATATCACGAGTTTGTAATGCTGCATTCGAAGGGAAAGTTGAAGGAACAAGTGATGCATTTGGAGTCCAGTGTCTAGCTGATATCCAGGGAACAGCAGGTCTATTCAAAGAAATTGCTTTTGGTGGCAAATTTGAAATAGAAACACATGGAGAGTTTATTGGAGCAGATTTGGGTTCTGGCACCGGCATTCTCGGAGCTGCGATTGCGATAGCTGGAATCCGTGCTGGAGCGCGTAAAACGATGATATCGATGGTTGAAGGGCAGAAAAATGCAGTCGACAATTCTCGGCGTGTAGTCAGTCAAATTGATGGAGTACATTTTGATCTATTACAGGCTGATTTACGAGATCAACGCATATACAGATTAATGTACGCACCTCCTCTCAGGGTGGGATATTGGGTGAGCGAGACATTTGGTCACACAACACCAAAACTTGTATCGATATCTGAAAGAGAAATAGTGTGGGGAAGTGGGGCTGAAGTAAGCATGTTCATAAGCGGAGCATTAGATCCGTATGCAGATGTTTTGCATAACCTTATGCAACACACTCCTTCTTTTTATCAGCGAGTAAGACAGGGGAAAGCAGCCCTCTTTCCAGATCCTATCAACGGAAAATTTCTCCCGGATAATAGTAATTCCAAGATTACTCTCAATACTGAAGCTGAGAGAGGGCCTATTCTTTTACGTGAAGTGAGAAATGAATTTGAACGTTTTGAGGATTTCAATGTCTCAAACACTCGATGGGGCTAGTAAACGGGCACTTTGCTTGCTATTGGAGGGCTAGAAATCAATGTATACTACGCATATGCAAAGACTCCTTTTGAGTATTCTCTGTATCCTTACATCGTATTCACTTGGATTTCTTCCTCAGAGTGTTCATGCAGCTTCTTTAGAAGATACTGCTAGTAACAAGCTCGAAAATATCACTGCTGTCATCGCAGGCCCTGCAGATGTGCAAGTCGGTCGTACGATTGTCCTAGATGCAACAGTGAGGACGCTTCCAGGAGAGCAAGTGAAATACCGATGGTATATAGAGCCAGGACAACTTCTCAGTAGTGAAGTACAAGCTGTTTTTACTCCAGAAAAATCAGGGACAGTAAATTTTCGCCTCCTCGTGAAGATTACCGGACTCGATGGAAAAGTTCGTACAGAAGAAGCAAGACAAAGTGTTATAGTCTACAAAAGGAAGATTGCAGTAATTACTGATGGAAGAGTGTCTGAAGAAAAGCTTCTTGCTCATACAAAAGCAGCAATGGATGAAGGCGTATACTTGAGCATTTTTCGAACAGAGGAAGCAGGAGGTACGATTGCATTTGATACTGAGCTACGACGTGCGCTAACACAGTTTCGTTCGCCACTAGAAAATGCTGAGTCTGTCGTAATTTGGACAGAACCACTACAGACATTGCAGTCCATCCTCTCATCTTTGGAGGGAAATGCAGAGAGAACAGCGGCGATGCAAAACCAAACAATTGTCGTCATCAGTGAGCAGAACCTCTCGACACTTTCTAGAACACTACGAGGTACCGTAAGAGAACTCTCACCTCGCACACTCATTATCAGTCGCAAGGAAGCATTTACGCCACTTATTACATCCAAGGATGCTGAGGAATTTCTTACCACACTTACAACTCGAGATATCGATGCACGTAGCATCATTCCTTCACAGGCAACAGTACGACCATGGGAAATTCTCTCATACCTTGTCGACTTTATGTTGACGCATGGAGTCGCGAGCCAGACAGTTATTTTACTCCTTGTTTTACCAATTATCGCAACAATCCTCACATTTTTAAAACAAGTAATCGGACTCACAACATTTGGTCTTTATACACCATCGATCGTTTCCTTAAGCTTCCTAGCACTTGGTTGGTGGGTAGGTATCATCTCACTCCTTTTCATTGTCATTGTAGGGTACATCGCGAGAATGCTCCTTCGACGATGGAGGCTTCTCTATATTCCAAAAGTTGCCATCATTATCACCATTGTCAGTATCGCATTGCTTGTGCTCCTTGGCTTCGGTGCGATTTTTGGGAAAGTAACAATCACACGTGATACGGTGTTCATTCTTCTCATCATGTCCACACTTGCTGAGAACTTCATCAATCTAAAAACAGAAGAAGGTTGGTCTTCTGCAATTTTTGGTATTACAGAAACCCTCTTTGGTTCAGCACTCTGCGTCATCATCGTGCAAGCTTCATCCTTCCAGGCTTTCATTCTTGCCTATCCAGAAATCATCCTTCTTTCATTGGTTATCAATGCATATTTGGGGAAATGGACAGGGCTTCGTCTTATCGAATATTTCCGCTTCCGTGAGGTCTTTCGTCACTTGCAGGAAGAATAATGCTCAAGTCCCTCTTTTCCAATCACGGCATCCTCGGACTCAATGCAAGAAACTTGCTCTACATCAAGCCGTTTAATGAGCAGGAAGCAATCGATTTTGCTGATGATAAATTGAAAACGAAAGCATTTCTTGCAGCTCGTGGAGTACCGTCTGCAAAACTCTTTGCACGCATAGAATCTCGTGCACAACTTCGTCAGTTTGATTTTAGTACACTGCCAAATGATTGTGCACTGAAACCAAATTACGGGTTTGGCGGAGAGGGAATTATCATTTTACGAGGAAGAAAAAATGGCCAGTTCTTGCGACAAGGAAAATATCTTATTAGTGATAAAGAATTACGTGAACACATCGAGGATATTCTTGATGGAAAATTTTCCGTCAACGGTCAAAACGATACTGCGTTCTTTGAGCAGCTTCTTGAACCAGATAACTGTTTTCTACCATTTCGACCAGCTGGCCTTCCGGATCTGCGCATCGTTGTGTTTAACCTTGTCCCTGTCATGGCGATGCTTCGTATTCCGACAGCTGAGAGTGGAGGGAAAGCGAATATCCACTTAGGAGGGATTGGTATAGGAATCGATATCGCAAAAGGCGTAACAACATTTGCTGCGCAATATAATAAGATGATTACCGAGCTTCCACATGGAGGTCCAGTTGCCGGCATACCAATCCCATACTGGGAAGAACTTTTACTCATCGCCTCGAAGATTCAACAGATTACAAATATCGGGTACCTTGCGGCAGACATCACCATCGATAAAGAAATGGGTCCAGCATTACTCGAGGTCAACGCTCGTGCGGGTCTCACTGTACAAGTTGCAAATCTTGCACCATTACGTCAGCGACTCGAGCGTGTACAGGGGCTAAAAGTCGCATCTCCTGAAAAAGGAGTTCGTATCGCTCAGGAGTTATTTGGCAATAAGATCGATCGCAAAGGATCTGAAGAAAAAAAGGATGAGGAATCAAAAATTACTATTAGTCTTCATGAGATGGTCTCCGTCATCGGAGAAGGAGGAACGACAATGGAGATTTCTTCAGCAATCAATCCTGCACAAGAATTTTCGACATTTTCACCAGCACTCATCGAAGAATTACAACAACAAAAAATATTAACGAAAGAAGATGCCGGATCTGAAGCAGGAACGTTTCGTGTAAAAATGAAAATTGCAGGGCGAAAAATTGTCACAGTTATTTTTGTAAAAGAAGGCAGCAAAGAACACCCTATTTTCCTCGGACACCGAGACCTGGCAGGGTTTCTTATCGATCCAGAGAAAGCAAAAAAAGATACGAAGCCTGCTGTTCATAAGAGAAAGGTAAAACTGGATTTACGCTCAGCCGACAGCACGCTTGCAGAAATTGATCGATCACTCCTATTTTTACGATCTTTTCGTCCTAGTAATCTTCGCGAGGAAGTCGCGCGCTTACGCAGCGATGAACGCTACAATCCTCTTTTTCAATTTCCTCCATTACATTTTGATACAAAGAGTGCTCTCAAGCATCTAAAAGGCATCACACTCGATGACTCTCCATTTGGACAATTGCTCAGCGAAAAGATTGGAGAAATTACCAAGAAAATTACCCTACTCAATGCGCGAGGGAACGCACAGAAATTTACAGAAATTTCCATAGAACTCTATGGCAAACCTTCTCCTTCTCTCCTACAAAGTGCACTACAACATATTGAACGAGAATCTCGTGAAAAGGCTGAGTATCCTGAAACAGAAAAATTGAGCCCAGTAACTACAAAAGAAATATTTGAAAAAGTCTTACAGCAATATGGGCTTCATGACTGGTCTGTCGTTCTTTCGCCAAATGTGGTCGCAGATTGTGCGGTAGGAAGACAAAAAATCATCATCAAAGACTCTGCGCGTTTCACGCAGCTTCATATCGACTCTCTTATCGCACATGAAATCGAAACACACGTACTCACATCAGAGAATGCGGAGCATCAACCATATGAACTTCTTCAGCGAGGCTGTGCAGGATACATCGACACACAAGAAGGTTTGGCAATCTATAACCAATCACGCGTACTGCCAGTTGGTCACGAAAAGAAAGTATTGCATGCAAAAGCAGTTCTTGGCCTCGAATACGCTCTCAAACACTCATTTGCTGAAACGAGAAAATATTTACGTGAAACATTGCACTATTCGCCAGAGAAAGCCCTTCAGAAGACAATTGATATGAAGCGAGGGTTCCTGAATACAGAGGAGCATGGAGCATTTACAAAAACAATTGTGTATTTCCGAGGTTACAAAGAAATCGATTCATTCATAGAAAAAGGGGGCGACATCAAGCAGCTGTACATAGGAAAAGTCGCACTTCCTTCTCTTCCGCTCATAGCAAAACTTCCTGGCATACAACAACCACTTCTTCTACCAAATTGGCTGATTGAGAGATAAAACTATGTCGAGATGGTTTATGCGGCAAGCTGTTCCAATTGTGCTGCTCGTTCTGCAGCCTCTCTCTTTGTCCTTCCAGTTTGCAATAGATTGAAAAATTTAACCTTTACACCAAGTCTCAAATGACGACAAAAACTTTTATCTGTTATATCTTCAACTTCTGAGCTTGTGTGCATTACATAAATCGATCTGATTTTTATATCAGGAAAATTTGCGTTCATTGGCTTTCCAACTACAAGAGATATCTTCTCCATTGATTCTTCTGGAATAGGATGGCCATTGACCATATTTTTCATTTCCAATTTCTGATCCAAATTCATCTCTGGCGTAATGATTTTCCATTGTCCATCAATACATGCAACCTTCCCCACACAATGTAAATAATCCTTATCATTAGGATCTTTTCCATTATCAGCAACGTAGTGAACTTCATTTATTGCACCTTGTACTTTTCCTTCATGGAGTGATGGATCTTTGAGAGAGCCAAAATTGAATTCATCAACAGATGCGCCTATATACTTAGATTCAAAAATTGCAGGGCGGCCTGGAAGTGATGATAGAGTTTGAGTTTGTTTTTCCATATATTATTTATATATATTTTGACATAACTTAGATATTTTGACAAGTACTATATTTGACAAATAGTGATGTTGGTGTAAAGATATCCTCCTTTTTCCTCTATTCTTATGACTATTCGATCACTCTTTCATCCAAAGGCTCACTCGTTTAGTCGCATGTATTTGGAGAGATTTCTCGCATCACTTCTTCTTATTCTACTTGCCATTGGAACAGTGATAACGAGCATTATCCCATCAGATGCAGCAGCAGGTGATATTCGTCGTTTTGGCCTTGCGATATCAGATACAACAGAAGTGATTGTCCCAGGCAAAACACTACGATACACAGCAGTAGTGCGAAATGCAGGTAGGTCCCCAGAAACAGAGGATATTCGTATTGCATTACCAACCAGCGTCGAAGTTCTTTCTGTCAGCCCAGAGGGATTTAGGGAACGAACGCATACCATTCTCTGGCGTCAGCAGACATTTGAGCCACAGGAAAAGAAATTCTTCTCTGTCCTTGTTCGCACAGACGCTCGTACAACAGATGATGTGCACTTAAAGGCAACACTCTTTACGAGTACAGGTCATGCAAGCGATACAACAGTCGTTCGCCTCACTGGAGAAGAGAGAAGTGTGGTATCGGTACGGATCTCTGATGGTGTTGCAACTGCAAAATCCGATGAACACCTCACCTATGTTATTCAAGTAGGAAATAGTGGAAATTCTCCTGCAGTACTTGCAAATATCAGTGCAGCTCTTCCTCTCTACAGTGAGTTTGTCGCGTCATCACACGGAGGAGTGTGGGATGGAAGCAATGTTCGTTGGAAATCGCTCGATATTGCCCCTCACAATGTTCGAGAGCTTTCGTTTACCGTACGCGTTCGTCCAGATGCTCCGAGTGACGCTGTACTACTCGCAAGTGTGCGAGGAGATGATCACATCGCCTACGATCGTACGAATGTAGGGGAATCCTTTACAGAAGAAACTGCTCTACCAGACATACGAATTCGCCGAACAGTGAATGCTTTCAATCCAGTGCCAGGTGGCTCAGTACGATTCTCGCTCTTCGTAAAGAACACGACAGATACCACACTTCGTTCTGTGCGTGTCACAGAATCCTTCGATCCAAGCAAATTCAATGTGTATCGCAAAGCTTCTATTGCAGGAAAGGTACATAACAATGGAACAATTGAATGGGTGATTCCAGTACTCAAACCACATGAAACACAGCGTATTACCTATACACTCAATCTTACGAAGTCAGTGCGTCTCGGTGAGAAAATTACAACAATCGCACGTGTGGATGGAATCGATCAATATGCTGCTATCTCGAGCTATGCATTCAATGTTGCTGCTCCACAGAAAATTGTACTACCTGTCACTGGCGCTGGAGTAGGGGAGTGGTACCTAAGTTTCTTTGCAATCATGGCAGCTGGTATTTCTGCCTTCTCTATGAGAAAGAGGTTTGAAATATAAAATGCGGAAACTCGGCGAGAAATACGAGCACTAACAGAATTGCTGCTTGATTAGAAGCCAACAACTTCTTTCTATCGCATCGAGTTAAACAGATCGATGATCTGGTTCACGATTGAAGAGAAAGAAACATCAAAAGGAACATCCAGGAGCTTCGCGATCCAAGAAACAACGAAGAATGCGATGAAGCTAACGAAGAGACCGATGATTGCATAACGAACAGTATGGACTGCCTTCTTGATCTTCTCCTCATTACCAGCAGAAAGAATGAAGGTAATACCTCCGATGATGATGTACACAAGGCTCAAGATTGTCGCTACGATAAGACCAAAAGCGATGATCGCAAGAACGATGTCGAGTGGACTACCGTATTCGATGAGATTGCGAATCATAAGAGTGAGAGGGAAGAGGTACAAAAGGTATAGTACTACGCGCTTTCTCCTGGTTCGAGCACCTTGAGATTGACGCGCTGCGAAGAACTACCACCAACAACACGAAGAAGTGTGCGAATTGCTTTCACTGTTTGACCACTTTTACCGATGAGTTTTCCCATATCTTTCTCTCCAACCTTTACAGTAATAAGAACACCAAGTTCATCGATGCGACCATCCACAACAAGCTTATCTTGCTCCTCTACAAGCATTTTCAACACTGTTTGCACGAATGCGAGTCCTGGGAGATTCTGCTGGGAATCGTCAGTCATAACAGGGGGCAGCAGGAAGGAATAAAAAATCTATTACGCAGCAGCTGGAGCAGGAGCTGCAGGTGCAGCAGTCTCAGCTTCAGCACCTTTTGGCTTTTGCTTTGCGTAACGCACGATGAACTTTTCCATTCCTTTCACTCCCTGTTTCCTTAGAAGACGCGCAACTGTATCGCTGGGCTGCGCACCTTGTTTTACCCAATGTTCGATGCGTCCTACATCAAACGTAAACGTAGGAGTAGTGCGAGAAGGAAGGTAATGACCAAGATTTTCGATAGAACCTTTTTTTACGGCTCGTGCCTTCTCAGAAACAACAAGGCGGTATGTTGGATCGTTTTCACGACCGGTGCGCTGAAGACGGATGACAAGCATGGAGAAAACCGAAGTAGATAAAGAAAAAGTAGAGAGATTGTAAGGGAGCATGCCTCAGAGTGCAAGCGAAGAAAGGTGTTTACTTGGCCTGATGCATGCAGCAGATGTCTCGTAACACTATTTCTGGGAAAGAAATATGCAAATGCTCAAGTAATTCTCCTCTCTTAAGGGATCCCATATGAAGTGCGATACTTGTTGCTGCAGAAAGAAAAAGAACACCATCCACATACTTTGTTGCAGTGAGTGACATGGATGATGGAATATTCTTCTGTAGCCAAGTATTTGCAATTATGACAATTTGGCTAGCACTGGCATGTTCGAGGAGCCCGTGTTTACGTAAGGCAGTTGGCAGGAGTGAGCTTAAACGTTCCATGGTAAACGGATTAGGGAAGAAGTCCTTTTGTAAGAACAGAGTATACGTTCTTCGCTGTCGTCTCCCAAGAAAAACTCTGTGCATAGACTTGAGAAGATGAAGTGGATGATCGTCCTTTTGATATCAGCTCATGCATACCAGATGCTAGAGCATCAACAGTTGGAGATACTAATACGGCATGCCCATAAGAGATCTCCTGGAAACATTCGATAGTTGTAGCCAGAACAGGACAGCCACAGGCCATCGCTTCGAGAACTGGTAATCCAAAACCCTCTGCAAGTGTGGCTGTTACAAATCCGGAGGAAGCAGCATATATCGCCGGAAGATCCTGCTCAGAAACATTGGAAAGTGCGCGACATCCTTTTGGTAGCTGCAATTGGTGCACACGATCAGTAATAAGTACAAGATCTACATTCTGAAGATTTGCTTTCCTATAAGCCTCGAGCAGTATTGGTACATTTTTATGCTCTTTTGTATTACCTATGTAAAGTAGGAATGATTTTGACAATACATACTTCTGTCGTACGTTTGCAATTTGCTCATTCGATGCAGGGCGAAATATTTGAGAAACACCGGGATATACAACCGAAATCTTCTTTTTTGTAGAAGGAAAGACTGCAAGAAGTTCGCTCTCTGTGGCGTGACTTACGGTCAATATGTGCTTCGCTCGACGTAGAGTGAAGCCAAGAAGTATTTTATAGAGAGATTGTTTACAAATATTCGCACCATTTGGGTAGCGATGAAGGATAAGGTCGTGAATGGTGAGTATAAAAGGGGTAGAGCAAAAAAGAGGTACGTTGAAATGTGGCACCCAAAGCACAGAGAGATTTGCACGAGCAATAAGGCCAGGAAAATGCCACTGTTCCGCGATGCTGTATTGATGGAATGGAGCGCTAACAATCTCGATATTGCTCTGTAAATTTTTTGGTAACCAAGAAGGATCTGATTCTTTGCAAAAGAGTATCCAACGAATATCTGTTCGTAATTGCAGAAGACGAAGTACTGTTTCTCGCGTATATGTTCCAAGTCCTCCAAGAGAGGAAGCAAACCGACAATCAATACCAATTCTCTGCATAGTGATAGCATACCTGGTATGACGATTGGAGAGGCACTCAAATTGGCAGGTATTGATCGTATCGATGCAGAGATACTCCTTGCAGATATTTTAGGGCAGAGCAGAACCTCGATTCTTGCTCATCCTGAAAAGAGCATTTTGAGTGATCAATGGCAACAGTTTTCTGCCTACTGCAAGAGGCGACGAAACGCTGAACCGGTAGCTTATATTCTCGGAAGAGCACCATTTTATGGTCGAGAATTCTTCCTCACATCAGACTGCCTGATTCCTCGGCCCGCTACAGAAGGGCT
>CAYRWT010000001.1:0-30742 GCA_964428105.1 uncultured Candidatus Peribacteria bacterium | reverse complement strand
AGTAGAACATCGCATACAATTTCAGCAAGGAGACCTGCTTTCTATTGAGCTCCCACAAACGCCATTTCTCGTTGTAAGTAATCCACCATACATTCCTGAGGCTCTTCAATATTCACTCTCTCCCTCTGTTGTGAATTTCGAACCGCATCAAGCGTTATTTGCAGGAAAAGAGGGGACTGACATCATTGAAGATCTTTGTATGCAAGCGAAGAACAATACACATTGCGTCGGTATCATTCTCGAATGTCGAGAGGATCAGAAAAACCTTGTGCATCAATGTTGCAGTTTGGCTCGGTAATCCTCCATGGTATGCTCCAGTCATGAGTACTCCTACGAAACTTGGCAATGTCTGTGGTGTTATTGGCTTACAATGGGGAGATGAGGGGAAAGGAAAGATCATCGATATACTGAGTAGTCAGTTCGATATCATTGCTCGCGCAGCTGGTGGAGCCAACGCAGGGCACACCATCGTTGTAAATGGCAAGAAACATGTTTTTCGCCTTCTTCCCTCTGGAGCACTCCACCCAAATGTTTCCATCGTCCTGGGAGGCGGGATGGTAATACATCTTCCTACGCTTCTCGAGGAAATTGACCTTTTGAAAGCTGTGGGGATTTCAATTGTTGAGCGTCTCTTCATAGCAAATAATGCACATGTTCTTTTTGAGTTTCACAAAGCTATCGATGGAATAATGGAAGATCGAAAAGCAAAAAAAGGTAGTGCAATTGGAACAACTCGTCGCGGAATAGGTCCTGCGTACGGGGATAAAGTTGCTCGTACTGGTATTCGAATGGAAGATATAAAGGATACTGTAAAACTACGAAAAATACTCTGCGAAAGAAGTAGTGATATAGAACAAATGTATGGAGTGAAGATCGATGTAGACACAGAAATTGCAATGGTAGAAAAATCCCTCTCATTACTCTGTCCATGTATCCGTGACACAGTTACCTTTCTGCATTCATCCCTTACTGCAAAGCGCCGCATGCTTCTTGAAGGCGCTCAGGGAGCCCTTCTTGATCTCGATCATGGCACGTATCCATTTGTTACAAGTAGCGCAACGACGATGACAGCTGCATTGCATTACTTAGGACTTGCCCCCCAATCTCTCACAAGTTGTATCGGTGTCATGAAGGCCTACTGCACACGTGTTGGGAGTGGACCATTCCCGATGGAAGCACAGGAAGACCGTGCAAATATCCTACGCAAGAGAGGAGGGGAGTTTGGCTCTGTTACTGGTCGTCCCCGTCGTTGTGGATGGCTCTCACTACCAGATATCGAGCGCAGTATCGCGATGAATGGAGTAACACATATTAACCTTACAAAACTTGATGTTTTAGATGGAGAACCATCGATTCCTCTCTGTATAGCAATGAAGGAAGGAAAGCCTGTTACCAAAGAAATACCGGGGTGGTCGCAGTCCACAGCAAATTGTACAAATATCGATGCATTGCCAAAAGAAGCTCAAGAATTTATCTCTACAATAGAGGACCAAATTCATTGTCCTCTTGCGTATATAGGAACAGGGCCAGAGCGAGCTCATATGATCGAACGGTAAAAAAGAATCGTGCTACACTCTCGTTCCGTGTACTTGAGAGCAGCTCTCTCCGACGCGCAACGAAAGAGGAGATTCGAACGACGCCTCTTTTATCTCCATATGGGACTCCTTACATTGAGTCTCATCGTCATTGCTCGGTTACTCGAACTACAAATTCTACAGGGAAAGAATTATCACCAAATTGCACAAGCACAGCAATATGGAGGTGTGGTTCTTCCTGCAAAACGTGGAGAAATTTTGAGTCGCAATAGTAAGACAAATGATGTGAGCATTCTTGCGACGAATACAACACTCGATCTCCTCTATATCGATCCACTAACAATTGGAGAGCATCATGGAAGAGTTGCAGATGCGTTAAGTGATATTCTTATTACAAATGAAATTGATTCAATATGCAGAAAAGGCCTATCGGGTTGCCCATCAGAACTTATCACCTACTATCAAGCTGCATTCAATCCACTACGATTTCCAATCGCAGCTGTGTTTGCAGCATCAAGTGGCTCACAAATTCCAATTGTAAACACTGGCACAATCTTGCGAGACAGTACATCCATAGAAAATATCGGTGAAATTCGTCGTCATTTCTCTCGCGATATAGAAGAAAAGATTCGACAAACGCATATGACATTCGTGCCATTATTGTATGGTGCAAATAAACTTCAGCAGCAAGCAGTCAACGATCTTCATATCCCCGGGATTACAGTCAATGCTGTCGATGGCCTCGTATTTGCTAACCCTGAGCAAGTAGATCAAGACGAACGTGAAGAAATCGCTGGAACACTCTCAAAAATACTACAAATCGATCCAAGTGTGATCATCAACAAGCTACAAACACGAAAACTTCGCTATGTTCCAATTATGGGACGTTTGCCACCAAAAATTTCTCTACAAATTCGTCAATTGAAAGATCGGGAAGCAAAAAAAGCTCTTGCTGAACGCGAACGTATTGTTACCGAAGCTCGTGCCGCAGGAAGAAAACCACAAGCTACAACAGGACTTGAAGATCCTTTCAGATCCGTTGCTCTCATCGCACAGCACTGGAGATTTTATCCTGATACACGTATTGCCTCTCACGTTGTAGGGTTCATCAATACCTTGGAAGAACCACAATACGGCGTCGAACGTGCCTATGACACACTTCTGAAAGGTCAGGAGGGTCTTATTACCTCTGTTAGTGATCCATTTGGTCGGCAAATTCTCTCTTCAGATCAGACGTTTATCGATCCAAAAGATGGTGCAACAATCGTTCTGACAATCGATCGATTTATACAAAGTAAGGTGGAGGAACTTCTAGAGGCCATGGTAAAAAAAGTAGATGCAGAGAGCGGGCAAGTTGTTATCATCGAACCAAAAACTGGACGTATTATCGCGATGGCAAATGCTCCATTATTCGATTCAAATAGCTATGCCTCAGTCTATGAACGTGAACCAATTTACCTCGATGAAACATATGAAAACAATGTTGTCATCGAAGTCTATGACCCTACTACCAATGTACGTGTTTTGAAGAGCTATCTCCCCGATTTAAAGGAACGACGATCTCTACTCTCACCAGAAAAACAGCAGCAACTTTCTGATCTCGAAAAACTCTATGACTTACATAAAATTACCAGGTACTACCTCTACATCGGAGACAATAACCGTCGGGAAATATTTAAAACTCAGGAACCACATATTTGGCTGAAATACAGAAACAATATCGGTGTTGGATCGTATATCAATAGAGCGGTACAAGAGATTTATGAACCAGGTTCTGTCATGAAAGCAATTACCATGGCTATAGCAATTGATCAGGGGGAAGTCGTACCAAGCGATATTTACAATGATGAAGGCCCAGTGAAAGTGGATGTCTTTACGATTAAAAATGCTTTGAATAAATACTATGGAAAAGTGACAATGGTCGATTGCATCAATTTTTCTATCAACACCTGCATGACGAGTGTCAGTAAAAAACTTGGCAGAAAACTCTTTCACTCAGCTCTCGATAGCTTTGGCTTTGGCCACATCACAGGAATTGAGTTGGATAGTGAGCTTCCAGGGGATTTAAAGAGCTGGCGAGATTGGAATGACGCTCTTGTTCTTACCATGTCCTATGGACAAGGTATTTCTGTTACTCCGATCCAAATGGTGACAACATTTGCTGCACTCGCAAACCAAGGAAAGCTCATGAAACCAACAATTATCGATGAACTACGCCAATCCGATGGCACAGTCGAAAAAAGACAACCAGCCCCAATTGCACAGGTGATAAAACCAGAAACAGCAGCGACTATCACTGCGATGCTTACGAATAGCGCTGAAAATGGTTTTGCGAAAGCAGGAAAGGTGAAGGGTCACCGCATCGCAGGAAAGACCGGTACAAGTCAGATCGCTGGTCCTGGAGGAAAATATGAAACAGGAACAGGTTCGACGATTGCGACCTACGCAGGGTTTGCCCCAGTCGATGATCCCAAGTTCGTTGTTCTCGTAAAGCTCGATCGCCCGAAGAAAGATGATTTCGGTTCGAAATCCGCAGCTCCACTCTTCAAGGACATCGCCGCCTTCCTCTTCGAGTATTACGGTCTACCACCAGATGAGAAGAGGTGAGGAGAATCGAAGCATGGTTACTGATAGTTGTGTAAAATCAGTGTGTTATGAATAAATGGAATATTCCAGACTGGCTAGAAAATGAGGTGAGAAACAGAGATAAGTCCTGTATTTATTGCGGTATCCAATTCACCCAAAACAATAAATCTCGAAAATCTATACAAACCTGGGAACATATTATCAACAACGCTAGTATTGTTAATTCAAACAATATTGCTCTTTGTTGTTGCTCTTGTAATGCAAGTAAGGGCGCAAAGCTACTTAAACTTTGGCTAAATTCTAGTTATTGCATTAGAAAAAACATCACCACTGAAACAGTCGCAGATGTTGTTAAGTATGCTCTTACGCATTCATCTTAACTCAAATAGGATTTGATGTACTGAAAGAGCACGAAAAACTAAAGGCGGCATAGTTGAAAACTCATACCATCACTTCACCGTCACGCTCTTCGCTAAGTTTCTTGGCATATCCGGATCTTTCCCTCGAAGCACTGCGAGGAGGTACGCGAGGATCTGCACTGGGATAACATTCACGATTGGCTGAGCAGGTCCGCTGTCTGGCACTTTTATCCAGTGATCGAACGAAGGATGTTTCTCTGGTGCGATAGCGATGATATTTGCTCCACGAGCTTTCAGTTCCTGGATATTACTGAGGACATCTGTCTTCACTTCATCTTCACCGAGGAGAGCAAGGCACGGTGTGCCTTTTTCTATCAAAGCAATAGGACCGTGCTTGAGTTCACCAGCAGCGAAACCTTCCGCGTGCACATAGCTCACTTCCTGGATCTTTATCGCACTCTCGAGCGCCATAGGGTAATTCCAACCTTTTCCGATGATATAGAGGTTCTCGTGTCCTTTGATGGTCTCAGCGATCGAGCGGATGTGCTCGATATAGCGTGGATTCAACATATCATTGATTTTTCCGCCAGTTTCTAAGAGTAAAGTCCTTCCTTCTTTCAATTTCCCTGCAACAGCGTGAGCGATAAGGAGAAGTACAGCCATCTGTCCTGTTGCTGCTTTTGTGGATGCAACAGCGCGCTCAGGCCCTGCATTGATCAAAAGAGCAGAATTCGCAGCACGATAGATAGAAGATCCTTCTGCATTCACAATTGCAAGAACCTTGGACTTCGCAGCCTTCGCAACACTCATTGCTTCGAGAACATCTGCTGTCTCTCCACTTTGGCTTACGACGATGAGTAAGCTCTCTGGGCGAAGAAAGTGGTGATAGAGCTTAAATTCACTTGAAGCAACGACATTCACATGGCGATGAGCGACGACCGAGAAAAAGTACTCAGCAGCCATACAGACTTTTGCAGCGGTTCCACAACCAGAGAGAAAGCACCCCATACAATGTTCGATAGCGTGTGCAATCGTTTCGATTTCCTCATCATCTTGGTGCACGGCACGAATAATGCTTTCTTTTTGCTCCATGATCTCTTTGAGCATGTAATGTTGGTATTCTCCTTTTGTTGCGTCTCCAGATTTCCATGCAATCTCGATACTGCGTTTTGTACGCTCTGTACCACTCGCTATATCACTAAACGTCACGCCATCCATTGAAGCAACGACCATTTCGCCATCATCGAGATATTGCACGGTACGTGTGTGTTCGAGGAATGCTGGGATATCAGATGCGATAAAAATTTCCTTCTTTCCAACACCAACGATGAGAGGGGAGCCGATACGCGCTGCTATCAGACAATGTTCTGTTTGATGGAGTGCCAAAATTGCAAAGCGGCCATGTAAACGTAAACACGTCTTGCGAAATGCATCGACAAAGGAAAGTCCCTGATGCAAAAACGATGCGAGAAGATGGGGAATGACTTCTGAATCTGTCTGGGAAACAAATGCCACTCCTTGTGACTCTAATTCATGCTTCAATTCCTCATAATTTTCGATGATCCCATTATGAACAACAGCAATCTCTCCAGAACTATCTATGTGAGGGTGGGCATTGAGGGATGTGACTCCACCATGGGTTGCCCATCTGGAATGTGCAATCGCAAGGCTCGATGAAGCTTCGAATTGCTGCGCATCAACACCACTAATCTTTCCAATATCTTTTGTGATGCGAAGTTTATTCTCTGTTTGCATAGCTACCCCCCAAGAATCATAGCCACGATACTCGAGATTTTTCAGTCCATTCAATACGATCTTGCCGGCATCAATTCGCGTACCGATGTATCCGAAGATTCCACACATAGGGAGATTTTATGACGAGAAAATCAAAACGAAAGAAGTACGCTCTAAATAGTAGCATAGATAATCGAGACACCTCATTCATTTTTCTTTTCAGAGAATTTGACTTCAGCTTTCTACTCCCGTACCCTGCGTCCGCTATGCCAGTCCTACAAGCCTCCGTAAAGCACGCACGTCAGTCAGAAGTTCGACGTGAGCGTCGTCGCCCAATGAATACTGCGATGAAGACAGCGATTCGTTCTATCCAAGACCTTGCAAAGGAAGGGAAGCTTCCTGAAGCACAAAAAGCTCTAAGCAATGCATTCAAAAAGATTGACCTTGCTGCAAAGAAGAATCTCATTCACTGGAAGAACGCTGCTCATAAAAAATCTGCCCTTTCAAAGCTTGTAGCTAAAAAGGCGTAAGATGATCCTGTGAACACCATCCTTAGCCTCGATATCGGGAAACGCAAGACGGGTTGTGCTCTTGGGTATATTTCATCAGATTGCATTATCGCCTTATCCTCACTGCGTCATAGTACGATATGGGAGTGTGTTGATGGTATTCTTGCAATGCTCCAAAAACATCAGTGCAACATAGTGATCCTTGGCCTCCCACGCCTTCCACAAGGAGAGGAAGGAAGCCAGGCAGAATACGTGCGTGAGGTTGGCAAAGCATTACAGAAGAAAGTGCCAACAATAGAGATCATATACATCGATGAACGCTTTACTTCCTCAAAAGAGGGCTTCTCCGGAGCGGATGATGATGCGCGTGCAGCTTGCACAATTCTTGAGATTGAAATGTCACGAAGAAAGAAACTATTGACATCTTTATAAAAAATTATATGATATACACCATTTTGACAATTCACTGAATCTCAGTCTTATGCTTCACTTCGCAAAAAAATCGGCACACCCTCAGAGTGAAAGGTTCTCAAAACTAGACCTTTCTTTTCTGTCAAAATTCTTGTATAACGGTGTGGTTCCCTTCCTCCGCCCATCTCTATGATCCCTGCTTCCGCTCAAACCTCTGGTACACAGACGAAGCCACTTGCAATTAACCTCAAGGATCTTCTCGGAGACCTTTTCCTTGTACTTACACCAAAGGAAGTAGAGGTAGTGAAGCGACGTTTCGCTCTGCTCGATGGAAATAAGCAGACACTCGAGAAGATTGGCAAGCATTTCAATGTCACACGCGAACGCATCCGTCAGATCGAGAACATCGCTATCGCGAAGCTTCGTCGCACTGTTCGCACAACACGCTTGAATGAGGTGAATGAAATAGGAAAAGCTATTCTTCGTGCACACGGTGGACTCATGCTTGCAAGCGATCTTATCTCTGCAGTCTTAAAACGTCTTCCAACAGGTACCGATGTCATCGACGGTTCGATCCTTCGTCTCTCCTTCAGTATTGATAACGAGATGACTGCAGAAGGCGGTCGTCCTAGCTATAAGTCATTCTGGCGCCTCTCCGCTGTTGCAGCAGAAGAGGTAAATGTCATCGTGGATCACGCAGTAAAATTTCTTTCCAAGCGTCACTCTTGTATGAAGGCACAGGAACTCGTCTCTTCGATACAAGCAATGCCAAACTTCGAAGCAAAGACACCAACGACAGAGCTAGTCTTAAGCTGTCTTTCCGTCGATGAGCGTTTAAAGGAAATTGCTGATGGTTGGGGACTTACTGAATGGAGATTCGTTCGTCCACGCTCTATCCGCGATAAGGTCGAGATCATCCTCAAAAAGACAGGAAAACCACTCCACTTCCTCGAAATTGCAAACCGTATCAAAGAAGCATCCTTCGATCACAAAAACGTTACTGTACAAGCTGTGCACAATGAACTGATTCGCTATCCTCAATTCGTCCTTGTTGGCCGTGGTCTCTATGCTCTACGAGATTGGGGGTATGAACCAGGAACAGTTGCTGATGTCATCGAAAATATTTTGATAAAGAAAGGACCACTCAGCAAAAAAGAGATCATCGCTGAAGTCAATAAGCAGCGCACAGTAAAGATAGGAACCATTTCTTTGAACCTTCAGAAAATGCCGTACTTCGTCCGTGTTGGTCGCGCAGTATATGCATTTGACGCTAGCCTAAAGAATAGCGCTTCTGCTTAAATTTTTCGTGTAAGATAGACAGTGTTCTACTCCGTCTCTCTTTATGCGTTATTCTTTCACTCGATCATCAATCATTTTTTTCGCTTTCTTCCTTGCGAGTTGTGGGACTTCCATAGAGGAAAATACTTCGTTGCCACTTGGTCCTTTTACAGCAACAGGAACGATTTCTTCTGCGCCTATTTCCCTCGTTCGCCGTGGAACACATCTCTTTCGCTCAACAAATGCTGTAGTATTTTACATCGAAAGCACGACATTTTCGTTGAGTGCGTATAGCGGAACCACCGTGAAGGTGCATGGGACTCTTCTAAAAAATTCTGTGCCAAATGAGCTGCCGGTTCTTGTAGTCGAAACTCTCGAGGAACTTAGCAAAACAAAAGAAACGCTTATTCCTGAGTTCGGCCTTGCACTAACACTACCTCCAAAATGGTCTCTCATAAAAAAAGATGGAAGTATTTCACTCGCGTTCAGTGGCTCGAATCTTCTAACATTAGAATCGCCAACAGTGAAACCTTTACCTACTGCAAAAAAAATGAATATTGGATCATTGCTTGCTTATGAAATTTCAACAACACCTCGCACATATCTTCTTCTACATTCTGATCAACCAATAAGCTTAGTAAAGATTAAAATGGGAGCAGAACGTCGAAAAGAAGTGGAAAATATTCTTGCAACATTTCGAGAAATTCCTAAAAGTAATAGTACGAGTTCTGCAATGTTTTCTTCGAAGTTTTCATCAGGTAGTGGCGTGATTTCTGGTAGCAATACTCCGTGTGGAGGTACTGCTGGCCTTCTCTGTCCGAAGGGTGAATTTTGTGAAGTACAAGACATTTCTAATCGTATTGGGAGATGTAGATCGAGGTAAGGTGTACATTCGTACACAATAACTTTTCTTTACCCGCAAGTGAAACTCGTTGACGCTCGAACATCATAAGGTACAGTAGGTGTACATTCTTACACCCTTACTTCTTTCCACATCCTCCTATGACCAAGGTTCAACAAACAACGGCGACAACTGCGACACAAAGTGCGCAGAAGCAAAATAATCCTGTACGTGACGATGCAACAAAAGCGATGGATGCTGCAAAATCTGCAGCTCTTACATCAGCACTCTCTGAAATAGAGAAGCAGTTTGGTGCGGGTGCCATCATGCAAATGGGGGACTCAAAGCACATTCAAATTGAAATGTTCCCAAGTGGATCACTCAGCCTCGATCTCGCACTTGGAGGAGGAATACCAAAGAGTAGAATTATCGAAATTTTTGGACCAGAATCTTCTGGTAAAACAACTCTTGCACTTCATGCCATCGCAGAAGCGCAGAAAAAAGGTGGTAAAGCCGCGTTCATCGACGCAGAGCACGCACTCGATGTTCAGTATGCAAAGAAGATTGGCGTAGATATAGAGCATCTCTTCGTCTCACAGCCAGATGATGGCGAGCAAGCACTCGAAATCACAGAGAAACTCGTACGTTCTGGCGCTATCGACATCATTGTGATCGACTCTGTCGCAGCACTCACGCCAAGGGCAGAAATTGAAGGAATGATGGGGGATAGTCATATGGGTCTTCAGGCACGTCTTATGAGCCAAGCGTTACGCAAACTGACAGCAATTGTTAGTAAGACGAACTGCGCTGTGATCTTCATCAACCAAATGCGTATGAAAATTGGTGTAATGTTTGGAAATCCAGAAACAACAACAGGTGGTAACGCTTTAAAATTTTATGCTTCGATTCGTATGGATGTTCGCAGGATCGATAAAATTACCGAGAAAAATGAATCCGAACAGGAAATTGTCGGTAGCAGGACACGCGTGAAAATAGTAAAGAATAAAGTTGCTCCACCATTCCGCCAGGCAGAATTTGATATTCTCTACGCAGAAGGAATTTCCAAAGAGGGCGATATTCTCGATCTCGGAGTAAAATACGGTGTTATCGAAAAAGCAGGTGCATTCTTCAAGGTGGGGGAGCTCACTCTTGGACAGGGGAGAGAAGCTGCACGGCTGGCACTAAGAAAAGATGTAAAACTTGCAAAAGAACTCGAGGAGAAAATTCGCAAAGAGGCACAAGTATAAGCCTTCGAGAAACAGTCACGCTGCAGGGGGAGGATGCGCACAACACCTTCTCCTGCATTGACGAATTAAGAAAATTAGATTATTATCACTTTGCATGATTTCCTCTTCAAAAAATGAGGCTGGAAAGAGTGTAGAAAATATTGTCTATGAAAAGTTAGGCAGTGGAATGAAAGGCGTAGCTGGTGCACTTATAGCTCTCACGGAGACAGCGCATATTACAACTATTGATGGACTTATTTCCCAGATGAGAGGCAGAATCAATGATTGTGGGAATCTTGCATTTACAACAAGAGAAGAAAATCGATTTGATCGTCTGGGTCTTGTAAAAGGAAAAGGACCATCATATGAAGAAATGAGAGTGGTTGTTGCTGGTGCACTTGTCAAAGATGCTATTGAACTTCTTCTGGGAGACTGTAAGCCAGAAAATAATTAATACATCATCGCCGCAGAAAGACAGTGGCAACGAAGAAGAAGTCTCGGTACAATCGCGTTCTCCATGTCAGCAACACTTGATGTTCAGCCAAATAGTATAGAAGCCGAGCGAACAGTGCTCGGAGCCCTCCTGATTGATCCTGAAGCGATTGTAAAAGTTTCTGATCTTTTGCAGCCTGAAGATTTTTATGATCCGACACTTCGCATCGTTTATGCGGCTGTCATGGATCTCTATCAATCACATCAGCCTATCGACATCATTACGGTTGCAACGAAACTTCAAGATATCGGAAAGATCCAAGACATTGGTGGAAGTGCATTTCTTGCAGGACTCGCTTCACACGTTCCGACATCAGCACACATCACAAAATACGCACAAATTGTGAAAGCAAAATCTGTACATCGACGTATTATTGGCGCAGGAGAGAGAATTAAGGCATTAGGGTATGACGAAGATAAAGACATTCCTGAACTTTTAGAAGAAGTGGAACGAACGGTGTTTACTATTTCGACAACATTCCTCAAAGAAAAATTTGTTCATATTAAAGATATTTTAAGCACAAGGTATGAGCGATTTGCTGAAATGCATGAAGCGAAAGATCCGAATCCCATCAAGGGGGTACCAACAGGATTTACAAGTCTGGATTTCAAACTTTCCGGTTTGCAGCCGAGTGACCTTGTGATCATCGCTGCGCGTCCAAGTATGGGAAAAACATCGCTTGCCCTGAACATCGCACAGAATGCAGCAATTAAGTTCAATAAGACCGTTGGTATTTTCTCTCTTGAAATGAGCAAAGAACAGCTCGTCGATCGTCTCTTCGCTTCGATGCTTGGTGTGGATTCATGGAAACTACAGAAGGGAAAACTCGATGATCGAGACTTCCAGAACATGGGGCCGATTATGGATGAACTCAATAAAGCAAACATCTTCATCGATGATTCCATGGGCTCTTCTATCGCTGAACTACGCGCAAAAGCGAGGAGACTTGAAATGGAGCATGGTCTCGACCTCATCATCATCGACTTCTTGCAGCTCATGACAACAGGAGCACCAAATATGATGGGGAATCGTGTACAGGAAATATCCGAAATTTCCCGGTCACTAAAAATGCTTGGAAGAGAACTAAAAATCCCAATTGTTGCCCTGAGTCAGCTCTCGCGAGCGGTAGAAAGTCGCCCAGGAAATATCCCTCAGCTCTCTGATCTTCGTGATTCTGGTTCAATTGAGCAAGATGCAGACGTTGTGCTGATGATGTACCGTGAAGATTATTACGAAGAAGATTCTGATCGACCAGGAATTACCGATATCTATGTTCGCAAGCATCGCAATGGACCAACAGGAAGAGTTGAGCTGCTCTTTAAGCGAGAGCAAATGCGCTTCTATGACGTGGAAAAGCCATCCTCAGGAAGTGGCGCAAAGTTTGACGACGAATAGAAAGAAAGTTGCTAGAATACCTGCATGCTTGAGTTTGTTCGACCGCCGCTCTCGCTTGGAGAGATCTTGGGGTATTCCTTTCTCTCATTCATCATTGCTCTTATTTGTACAAAACCTTTTTTACGATTCTTGCATCATTATCGCCTCGGCAAGCAATTACGAGTTGAGGCTGTCGATGGAGGAACAGCAAGCACATTTCTCACATACCATCAAAATAAGGCAGGAGTACCAACGATGGGAGGGATACTCATCTGGGGATCCATTGCCCTCACAGTCTTGCTCTCTCGTTTTCTTTCGCTGAGCGGTAGTATCGAACATTCCTTATTACAACGTGGACAAGTCTACGTGCCAATGGCAATTCTTCTCTCGATGGGAATCCTTGGGGCGATTGATGATTATTGGAATATCAAAGGTCTCGGGAAAAATAAGGGTCTGGGTGCAATTTTCAAGCTCTTAATCCTTCTCATTATCAGCGGTGCTGCGGCTTGGTGGTTCTATTTCCGATTGGGATATTCCAGCATTCATATCCCATTTGCAGAGCTTCTCAACCTACCAGAGCAGCTTGAACTAGGACTCCTCTACATTCCTCTCTTCATGTTCGTGGTGATTGGTACTGCAAATGCAGTGAATGTTACTGATGGACTCGATGGACTAGCTGGTGGACTTCTTGTTCTTACTTTCAGTGCCTTTGGAATCATTGCATATCTTCAAGGACTCTTTGTACTTTCAGGATTTTGCGGAGTGGTGATCGGTGCTATTGCAGCATTCTTATGGCACAACGTTCCTCCCGCACAATTTTTCATGGGAGATACTGGAGCACTTGCGCTAGGAGGAACACTGGCAGTGATCGCGTGTATGATTGATCAGATACTCATCCTTCCACTTGTCGGGTTTGTATTTGTAATAGAAATGCTTTCAGTGATCATCCAGCTCTGTAGTAAGAAAATTTTTCATCAGAAAGTTTTGAAAGCTGCACCTCTCCATCATCACTTTGAAGCATTGAATTGGGGTGAAAGTAAGGTAACCATGCGTTTTTGGATTATTGGTGCTTTCAGTACATTCTTCGGTGTACTCGTCGCGATGTACGGATAAATCTATTGAATCACCCTCCTTCATTTCATTACTCTCAAGCTATGTTACGAATCGCTATCAATGGATATGGAAGAATTGGACGCAATGTACATCGTCAATTTCTCGCCAAGTATAGAGATCAGGTCCAAGTCGTCGCTGTAAACGCATCATCACAAGCCCCAGAGCGTGCATACCTTCTAAAGTATGACTCACTCCATGGAACGCTACCATTTCCAATCAGTATTGAAGGTGAGAATTTTATTGTGGATGGGCAGAAGGTCCGCGTTGTCCGTGAACGAGACCCTGCAAAATGCCCATGGAAAGAAGAGAATATTGATATTGTGATAGAATCCACCGGCAATTTTACGACAAAAGAATTAGCTGCACATCATATCGCTGCTGGAGCAAAGAAAGTTATTGTTACAGCTCCCATGAAAGATGATACACCGATGTTTGTGAAGGGGATCAATGAGCACCTACTTACTTCGGACATGCATATCATTTCAAATGCCTCCTGTACAACAAACTGTATTGCTCCGGTAATTCAGGTTATTGATGCAGCATTTGGTATCGAGTACCTTCTTGTCAGTTCTGTGCATGCATTTACCGCATCGCAAAGCATTCTCGATAATCGATCAGGGGAGAGTGGCGAAGAACTTCGACGTTCGCGTGCTGCAACAATGTCTGTAATTCCAACAAAGACAGGAGCTGTAAAAGCGTGCGTGAAAATTTTCCCTCACCTCGAAGGAAAAATCGATGGAATGGCGTTTCGTGTCCCTGTGCCAACAGTGAGCTGTGCATATATGTCATTTACGCTCAAGAAATCTACAACCCCTGAGGAAATTCTTGCAGCCCTCACACAAGCGAGTGAAACACCAAAGATGAAGAGTATTCTCTCTATTTCTCGAGATCAGTGTGTTTCGATTGATTTCCAGACAGATCCTCACTCTTCGATCATTGACGCCCCGTCCACAAAAGTAGTCGGAGGACATGCAGCACAAATTATCAGTTGGTATGACAATGAGTGGGGGTATGCCATGCGTGTAACAGAAATGACACTCCTCATGGGAAGCTTTCTCCGCTAGGATAAATCTATGGCTGCTACTTGCAAACTCCCATCGCGCACGTCGCTCAATAACCATCTGTTTCGTTCAGGAATTCCTGATCAGTTGCGTCACCTGATTAATGACATCGCAAAAGCTGGTAAGTATGTTCACAACGCTATTCGAACAACTGATTTAGGCCTCGCTGGATCAAGCAACACCTTTGGAGAAGAGCAGCTAAAGTTGGATGTCTTGAGTAACAACATCATTTCTGAGCAACTCTGCGAAAGTAGACTTGTTGAAAGTATCGCCTCCGAAGAAGAGGCAAATTTGGAAGTATTAAATGAAGAAGCGCCATTCTCTGTGGTCTTTGATCCGCTCGATGGTTCATCACTTCTCGATGCCAATCTCGCGATTGGATCCATTTTCGGTATCTACCCAAAAGGAACACCCATCAGCCGCACTCCACGCGATCAAGTAGCAGCACTCTATCTCGTCTACGGTCCTCGGACTGTCCTCGTTTATAGCGCAGGAAAAGGAGTGCACGCTTTTTACTTGAATGAAGTAGGGGAGTTCATCCTCCTTAAAGAGAAGCTCACAGTGAAAGATGAATTGAAGACCTATTCACCAGGAAATCTTCGAGCTGTAAGTGACACACCATCCTACAGGAAAATGATGAATATTTGGCTTGATGAAGGGGTGACACTTCGGTATTCCGGAGGAATGGTGCCTGATATCCATCATCTCATCATCAAAGGTGGAGGAATATTTACAAACATCGGAGGGAATAAATATCCGCAAGGGAAGCTACGACTCCTATTTGAATGTGGTCCATTTGCATATTTAGTTGAGCAAGCTGGTGGAGCGTCTTCAAATGGAACACAATCTCTTCTCGATGTAACAATACACGATATCGATCAGCGTACCCCTATCATTATCGGAGCAAAGAGCGAGGTAGAAAGAGTTGTACAGACACTGAAAGGAGCTTAATCCCAAAAAGCGCTACTCAGTGCCTTTGGAAGAACCTCATCAAGGGTTTGATCTGGTTCTTGTTCTCGTACTTTTCCTCCAACTTTATAAATACGACGCATACTTTTGAGTGTTCCCCAAGGGTAAAATTTCCTCCAAAGTCCATCACGTTGTCCTGGCTGAGGCTTGTAAGGAAGCGACACTGGCTTTTCACCTTTCCACTCTACTTTTGCGATAACAGATCGTGTCGATGGGTCAATGTACACCAAATCCGTGTCGAGCAGCTCTTCTGGAGGAAGTGCTGGAGCGATGGATACATCTTGTACAGGAGAAGCTGGTGGAGTAGGAGTGATAGTTGGTTCCATAAATATAAAAAGAAATCAGCGAATATTATGATCCTCGAGCGATGGAGGAGATGGGGGAGGGGGAGGTGGAGTTTTATTCTTCTCATCTTCTTCTTCTAGAAATGAAGCCTGCAACGCATCATCAGGATGATGAAACAGTTCACGGGTTTCAAGAACACGTTGTTGATGCAATCGCAATGCGGCATACAGAACTGAGAAGGAAGTACCAATAATCGAAAGTGAAATACCCATTCGCATATCTGTTCCTGCGACTTCTAATGAGAATGAAAGGAGAAAACTAAAAGCACACAGTAATGCTAGAAGTGATGCGGACGACAAACAGAGTCGTAGAAGAGTTTTTCTTGAACGCCGAATGAATGATGGTCCACCAAGAATAGGCGAGAGTGTCAGCGTAAGAAGGAAGATCTGAACTAAGAATACTGCAAGACCGATATATCCTGTATAGAAACCGAAGCCAGTCCATAGCTGCTGCGCTTGACCATACAGACGACCTTCAAACCATGGAAGTACAACTCCAAGCATCGTAAGAATCACGCCGACATGATAGAGCTGATCCTCAAACTCCATGGAAACAATGCCGCGACGAAGCTTCTCGAACATCAGGGCATAGCATACCAGAACAAAAGAGCATAAAATAGCGCTTGCAGATGGAGAAACTGAAGTACCGTCGGATCGGCATAACAACACGATCAGATTTTGCTGAAGGTGTGAGCTGTACCGAGGAAATCATCAAAATTCTTACAGCACTACAGGCAACCGTATTTCTCGATACTGAACGCTGTTCAGTAGAAAAATTGAGGCACATTCCAGCATTAACAAAAAAAACTCCGATCGATTTACTCATCACCGTAGGTGGTGATGGGACATTACTACGAGCGATTCGAGAACTCCACAACCCATCGACACCAATTCTCTCTGTTCATCGAGGAACTGTTGGATTTCTTACAGAATTGGCAATTGATGACCTCCACGTATGCTTACCAAAACTTTTACAAGGAAAGGGAAGTGTAATCGACGAACGCAGTATGTTTACTGTCCTTGCACGTCGAGGAAAACAAGTGCTTTGGGAGGGGACAGTTCTCAATGAAGCAGTTGTATCCCAAGGGGCGATTTCACGCTTAATCGACCTAGAAACTCGCATCAACGGCAAACGTCTTGCTGTATTCCATGCCGACGGCATCATCGTTGCGACACCAACTGGCTCCACTGCATATTCTCTTGCTGCAGGAGGACCGATTGTTCATCCTCAGTTACGAGCGACGATCCTCACGCCAATCAATCCACATAGCTTCAATCAGAAACCAGTAGTAATACCAGAGGAACACGTCATCGAAATCACTATTCTGACCACACAGAGCCGTTTTTCGGATGCACAGGTAAGTCTCACTTTGGATGGACAAACATACGTCTCTTTGCAAGGTGGAGATACTGTAAGAGTGGTCATCAGTAAGCGAAAAGCACGACTTCTTCGCCGTAAAGAAGACACATTCTTCGCTACCCTTCGAAAGAAACTGCACTGGGGAGAGAGAATGGAGAAGTAAAAACTCTTTTAAGAGAGCCAAAAATATGCTATAATATTCGGATGGCTCTCGATCTCAAACGCATCGCCGCTCTTCCAGGAGAAGAACTCCTCTCAAACCTGGAGCTAGAGGCTATACAAAACCATATTTCGGATCTTCACATCAATCCCGGAAAACGCTCTGTCAGTATCGAGTGGAGAGAGCTAGGGGTACTCAAAAAACTCTTCGATGTCACTCCAGATATTTTCCATGTTATCGACAGGAGAATTAAGTTTAAATCGAAGCTCAAACTCAACGTAGAAGCGACAGCACAAGATGGCCAATATACCTTCCCATGTGGAGGGAGACTCATCAACGTACGTGTTGCCACACTACCAACGCGCTTTGGCGAAGCATTTACGCTACGTTTTCTCGATCCTGAACGCGGTATCGCACCGCTCGAAAAACTTGGTTTTCCGATGGCAATCGAGAAGGAACTGATGCGTATTTCAGAGCTACCACACGGTCTCGTTCTTGTCACCGGTCCAACTGGCTCTGGAAAAACCACAACACTCTATGCACTTCTCTCGCGTCTTGCTGGGAAAGATCGCAATATCATCACACTCGAAGATCCAATCGAGTATGAACTACCAAATATTATCCAAAGCCAAGTAGACCCAGAGCATGGCTATACATTTGCTACTGGTTTACGCGCAATTCTGCGTCATGATCCAGATATTATCCTCGTCGGTGAAATTCGTGATCAAGAGACAGCTCAAACAGCAATCGACGCTTCCCTCACTGGTCACTTAGTGTTTGCTACTCTCCATACGAATTCCTCAATCGAAGCGATCCCACGTCTACTCTCGATGGGAGTCAGTACTTATACCTTTGCACCATCGCTTCGCGCTGTACTTGCACAAAGACTTGTTCGTACGATCAATCCAGAATTACGAAAAGATGGAATCGTGCACAATGAAGATGAGAAAAACTTCTATACAAGCCAGTGCTGTTTACCGGAACTCCTCGTCGCTACTCCTGCGATTCGTAATGGAATTCTCTTGCAAAGCACGAGTGCCGAACTCGAGGAAATCGCACGAAAAGAAGGATTTAAGAACATGCTTGAGTGGGGCGAAGAAATGATTACAGCAAATGTAACAACGAAAGAGGAGGTGTATCGTGTAACGATGAATTGATCCTTCGATGATGAATACATCCTGAGTTCAGAGATCTTGCTTTCATGTGCCGAGTAAACGTACGATCGCATGACACTATGTATTACTATCGACGATATCGTCGTTCATTACCAATCGCACAGAATGGAGAGCGCTCATTCCAAGGCTCTCGTATTCGTATATTCGTAGGTTTACTCAGCATTGTTCTTCTCTGGAACATCGGACAAAGCATTGTTGGGTTTTTTTCCTTCGATGCTCTTGCAAGCGGTAGTGGAATTCTCACAGTCGAAGATAGGGCTTCCAATGTCCAAGTATCTGTAGAAGATGGAGATCTTCAGAGAGCAGAGAGTGGAGTGAAACTCTATCCAGGAGATACCATTGCAACACACACGAATGGCCGTGCTCATGTAAAATTTTTCAATGGAACGATGTTGCGATGTAATGATGGAAGTACAATAAAAATTACCGAAGCGTCGAAAACAGATTCTATGAAGAATCTTGGTATCGAATTTTCGCAAGGAGAGCTATGGGTAAAAACACACTACCGAGGCTCTGGAAGTTCGATTGTTACCATTGAAACTCCACACTATTCCATAACAATAAATGGAGATTCTGAGATTCTCATTCGACCAGAACGCATCGTAGTATTGAAAGCAGAGAACATTGGAGTTGCAGTAGAATTGAATATTGACGCTTCAGAGGAGAATCTCGTTGTTGGAGAAGGGCAAGTCCTGAATCTTGATGTCACCGCACGAACTTCTATAGAAAACGGGAAAAATCCTTATACATTTCGCGATCCTATAACACCAATAATTTTGGCAGAAAAGTTTCTTACAACGAGCGAGGACTTGGTCGGTACGATCGCAAAGGAACAGGAAATATCGTCTCAGTCTGGCAGCATCGCAACCTTCGATGATATTCGGATTCTCAATCCAAAGGAGGGAGAGAGTATTTCTGGGCGGAGTATTCATGTCGACGGAAAGGCTGGGAAAACAATTGCAAGAGTGACTGTCAACGGTCACAGTGTAACAACAAATCCATACGGTGATTTTTCTGCAGATGTCGCAGTAGAACGCCAAGGAACAACCGTACTGCGCATTGAAGGATTTACATCACAGGGACTGAAAACTGCAGAAGTAGTGCGATCTGTAGAGACAAAATTTGAACCATTCTCCGAAACAGTCACGTTTATCGCTCCTACAAGTTCTGGCCAAGTTTTCACTACGAAGATTCCAGAAGTACAAATAACAGGCCTCGCTCCAGCAGCAGCTGTGAATATTTTTGTGAATAACTATAAATTGCAGCTCTTTAAGCCAGGAGCAAAGACATGGAGTTATATTGCAACACTCGATTTTGGAAATTTGAAACTCGGAGAAAATATTTTCAGCGCGTATGCAGTCGATGAATTTGGCAATCGTTCTGCACCAACTTCCATTACGGTATTGTATGCACCTGAAACTTCGACAAGCTCAGGAAATATTTTGCCACTCAAACAAAACTCTCCAAAAGAATCGGGAAGCTTGGATGTGATCAATCCAAAAGAAAATGTGACGAGTGATCGAGAGCTGCGTATCGATGGTACAACATCAAAAAATACTGCTTCGATTACAGTGAATGGTTATATGTTGCAGTACTACACTCCAGGCAGCACTTCATGGTCGTACATCGCAAGCGTCAAGATTGCCACCATGCACAGAGGGCGCAATGTCTATCGCATCGAAAGTCGTGATGCACATGGTGATGTCCTCGATGTTCTCGAATACACACTTATTTTCCGTCCTTAGGAGGAGGAATTCCTCGTTCTTTCAGTGCAGAAAGAAAGGATGTAGAAGGAGGAGCGATAACTTGTTGCTGCTTCCCATTTGGTAGTGTAAACGCAAGCTTCCAAGCATGGAGACAAATTGAAGGTAGAGATTCATTATTCGCCAATTTTCCGTACATCGAATCACCCAGAACAGGATGACCAATGGATTCTAAATGCACACGAATTTGATGGGTACGACCAGTATGGAGATCCACGGAAAGCAGCGATGAATCACTATTTTTAGATACACCAAGAACATGATACGTCGTAAACGCCTCACGACTCTTCGATCCCGAGAAGACCGACATTGCCCTTCGATCGCTGGGACTACGACCAATCGGAGCATCGATACGTGCATGCGCCAATTTCGGTACTCCATGGACGATTGCAAGATATGTTTTCTGAATCTTTCGATCTGCAAACTGTTTCTGAAACAACAGATGATCTGCTGGAGTTTTTGCAAGCAAGAGACAGCCAGTCGTATCCTTATCGAGTCGATGCACTAGGACTGCATGTGCATGGTATGGAATTTCCCGTGCAGCAAAGAGCTTGCGAGCTTCTGAAAGTACAGTCACTGCATCATTCTTCACTCCAGCACCAGGATGAACAATCATTCCTGCAGGCTTACAAATAACAAAGCACGATGGATCTTCGAAGAGAATAGCAAGAGAGGAAGGAAGAGAATCTTTTTTTGAAGGGGAGGAGAGGGGAGGAGTACCCACAATAACAGAGTCTCCTGCTGTTACTTTTGCAGATGGTTTGAGGATAATTTTACTATTCACTGTGACGTATCCACCTTCGATAAGTTTTGACCCTGCATTGCGACTTGTGATTCCCGGAAGACTTGCAAGGTATGCATCAAGACGAGAGGATGAGCTTACGACGCCGGTGATGGTAGGGAGTTGCTCGATAGAGAGAGTATGCCGTAGGCTAGCAGGCATGGGAACTCGTAGTGAACTCCTTACACGGGCAGTCGAAGAAGTTGTACCCCAGAAAGTTGCTGAGGAAAAGTTGGCATCAGGGAAGAAACTCCGGCTCTATTTTGGCATAGACCCTACTGGTGCAAAACTCCATCTCGGCCACTCTGTTCCACTGCGAAAGATGCGAGAATTTCAAGACGCAGGACATCATGTAATTTTACTGATTGGAAGCTTTACAGCAATGATTGGAGATCCAAGTGGAAGAGATGAAATGCGCCAGCCACTCAGTGCTGAAGACGTGCGCAAGAATTTCGAGACATATATCGAACAAGCAAAGCTGATTCTTGATATAAGTAAGCTAGAAATACGCTATAACCATGAGTGGCTTGAAAAACTATCATTCAAGGAAATCCTCAGTCTCACAAGTAATTTTACAGTTCAGCAAATGCTCAAGCGCGATATGTTTGCAAAACGCATGCGTGAAGATACTCCAATCAGTGTCACAGAGTTTATGTACCCACTCATGGTTGGGTACGACTCCGTGATGCTCGATGTCGACGTGGAACTAGGGGGAAATGACCAGCTCTTCAATATGCTTGCCGGCAGAACCCTGCAACAAGTTTTTAAAAAGCGTGACAAGTTCGTACTAACAACAAAGCTGATCGCCGGTACAGACGGCAGAAAGATGAGTAAAACCTACAATAACTGTGTTTACCTCACCGATGTGCCAAATGAGATGTACGGTCGCCTCATGTCCATGCCGGATAACCTGATTCCAATCTACATGGAATGCTGTACAGATCTCGTAGTAGCGGAAGTGCAAGCAGCCGAGAAAGCGTTGAAGGAAGGATCTATCAATCCCAAGACTCTCAAAATGCGCCTCGCACGTGAGATTGTAACGATGTATCACTCAGCTGATGCTGCGAAGTCTGCCGAAGAAGCATTTGAGAATGTTTTTAAAAACAAAGGTGTGCCAGAGAACATGCCTGAGTACACAGCGAAAAAAGGGGAGTCACTCATCGATGCCCTACTCACGAGCAAGACTGTCACCTCAAAAGGGGAAGCACGTCGACTTATCGAGCAAGGTGGCATAAAGCTCAATGAAAAAGCTGTAACGTCAATTGATGCAAAAGTTGAAATAGGAATCCTCAAAGTTGGAAAAAGAAAATTTCTCAAGATACAGATGTAGCTTGAATACTGAAGATTGAAACGGGGGAGTCTTTCCCTGTGTTTATTGAATGATGCACAATGTATCTTGTACATCATTCTAGAATGAGTTCTATTCATTAGTATCGTCTGTCACCTCAGTGACGATAATACTTTCGGGAAGTGCCGGAACGGAATTGGACCATGGAGGCCAAAGACGAATTTCTGCACGTGCTACTTCTGGAAGGTTACGAACGACACGCAGTGCATCCTGTACCGTCTTCCCAATGACGCTTTCACGAATCTCACGAGCGAAGAGAGCACCTTCTGGTGTAATAGGACTCAGAACAAAACGCTGTTGATAGTTGAAGTCTGCAGTAATTTTCACCCAAGCAAAATCATCATCCCATGGGGGAATAACGTGAAGATGCAGATTATTGCGATTGAGTGAGGAATCAACGATGAGTTTACCCTGAGGTATGCGATGACGAATTTCTTCAATCATAAGATCCATCAGTTTTTGGTCATCGTAGAGCAAGACGGTGTACTTTATGCCACCACGAACCGGTATAGAATTTACATTTTTCCCGATGAATGAAGTAGGGAGGTCAATGTCGTGATATTGAATTTTTGTCAAATCATCGTACTGCAGTTCCACAAGAAAACTCCCAGAAAGCGCATTGCGGGTGATGCGTTCTTCATCCGATAACTGACGCGCAACAACAATAAGGTCTTGTTCAAGTTTTTTACGAGCCAAATCAATATCTTCCGCTTTGAGTACATTCATATACGCAGTAGTCCCCCCTTGTGCTGGAGCACTATTGCGTGCATACACAAGACGACGTTCTGGAAGAGAAAGCCCCGGTATATCCCAACGAATATCTTTAGGGACATTTCCTCGTTCCCCTACTACTTCTCCATACTGATCAAGAGGATCTGCAATTGCCAGAACATCTATGGAAGTTTTTGGATCAATGACCACATCTGTTGTTATACGAAACTGCATACCAGCTTGGTTTGTAAATCTCGTACCTTTACGAAAAGAATATGGTTCATCACTATCATTCTGTACTGTCAGTGTCATTTGAGCGTTCTTCCCTGTAAATGTTTTACTCACCTGATCAAAGGTCAGTGTGCGTTCCACCTCTACCGTGAGAGGATATAACGGCAAAACTCTTACACGCTCAGAAGAGGAAGGGACGATACTTCCAGAAGCAACAAGGAAGACATTTGTGGTAAAACTTTCCACCTCCATTTTCGGCCAAATGATGATGCGTGCAGATGGTAAAATCCTCCAAACAACGAAGAAGAAGATAATGAAGCTTCCGAGGAATAATAACCAAATACGAAGCCTTGGTAGAGAAAGAACGCCAACAGCTTGTAATTTCGAACGAATTCCCTGTCGCCAGAGAGAGGGACTTAAGGTTCGTGATGCTTGGGATAACAATGGATGTCCTCGTAATACAAACCTCAGATCTTTGAGAGTACGAAGCGTTTGCCATCCAGTTTCAGAAGCGATAGCAATGAGAGGGAGATGCTTCGTTGCCAAGAATAGTTGACGATCTTGATTGAGAGATCGTAGTCCACTGAACGCCTCTCGAAGAGCGTTGTCATCTGTATCAGAAAATCCTTCTGGAGACACAACAAGCACGAGAGGGCCACTTGTAGAGCGAATTTCAGACACTATTTCCTCAAGTTTTTTGCTCTTGTCTACAAGCAGAACAACGATGGAGTGTAGCGCAGATCCCACGGAAGCAGAGTATGCCCGATCTTTTGATGAAGCAGAAGGGATGGAATGATGAATGGTGTTCTATATTTTAACGACGATGTTTTGCTTCTAAAACTTTCAGCGCAGCGAAATGTGTCCCTGCGATGTACTCAAGCATCGCCCCACCACCCATACTTACGAAAGAGTATTTCGAAAGCGGATATTTGTATCGAAGGTGGAAATCGATCGTATCCCCTCCTCCGATGATACTGCGAGCTCCTGCACTGGTCGCACGCACAATCGCCTCGGCAATGCGCTTCGAGGAGTGAGAGAAACGGTTGTATTCATACACGCCAAGTGGACCATTCCATACAATCATCTTTGAGCTTTCGATAATCTCGCAGTATCTCTTGATTGTTACTTTTCCAATATCAAATATCTTCATATCGCCCTCGATATCCTCAACCGGCAAATCAACTTTCTGTGCCGTTTCACTGAGCTCATCTGCACACACAACATCTGGAGGAACATGAATTTTTGCTCTCCCATTTTTCGAGCTTTCCAACATAAACTTCTGTGCAAGAGGAACTTCGTTTTCATCATATTTAGAATCACCAACAGAAAATCCTCGAGCGGCAATGAATGTATTGGCGATGCAGCCTCCGACGAGAACATGATCTCCTTTTTTTAGAAAACGCTGAATCACTGGCACCTTTGTCTCCATCTTCGATCCTGCAACGATGAGTGTCAGTGGATGCTCAGGATGATGCACGATGCGATCAAGTTCAAGAATTTCACGCTCAAGATTTTTCCCCATAAACGCAGGAAGGAGCTTAGCAACTCCTACCATACTTGCATGTTCACGATGGCAATTTGTAAACGCATCATTCACATAGACATCAGCCAGAGAAGCTAATGCTTTTGCAAACGAAGTATCATTCTTTTTTTCGCCAGGATAGAAACGTAAATTTTCTAGCAGTACGACTTCTCCTGGCTTTGCATGCTGGATAACTTTTGCAGCTCCAGGACCGATACAGTCATGGGCAAAATGCACAGGACATCCGAGTAATTCCTTGAGCACTGGAACAAGTGGTTGCTGAGAAAATGCCGAATCTGGAGCGTCTTTTGGCCTTCCTTGATGTGCAGCAAGAACCAAGATTCCTCCAGCATCGAGAACTGCACGCATCGTAGGAATAATTGCTTCGATGCGCGTACGATCAAGAACCTTGCCATCTTCGATTGGAACATCAAACCCCGCTCGTAGAAACACTCTTTTTTCTTGGAAATTTGCAGAATCAAGCGTGCGATAGAGCTTCTTCATACAATCATTCTATGCAGGATAAAGAGAAGCGCAATCACTTTCAAACTAAGTTGATCATCTTGCAATATCACTTACGAGGAAACCAATGTGCAAAACGAGGAGTAACAGCATAGCGATCATCATTTGTCTCTAACGCGTAGCCAACAAGAACCCCAGAATTATTGAGGACAGTATCAACTCGCTGCTCTTGCTGAGCATGAGCATCAATCCGATCAAGGAATGGAAGGATTAAACGCTGTAATTCTGTACCATGGAGGATGTACGCTCGGCGTGCATGGAGCTCCATCTCGGCAAGGCGCAATTGCACATCTTTTGCTAACGTCAGTGGGTAAATTTCAAATGTGGCAGAAATATTCTGCTGAGAAAATATCGCATTCCAAAACTTTCTACAGGTATGATGTCCTCCGTCATCTGGAGTCCCGATGCAGCCGATGACTGTACGCTCCAACACATTCCTATCCTACGATGGAGATACCTTCTCTGCCAGTAATGAAATTCCTCTTTCTCCCTCTTCTCGGGCTTAGCACAACGATCATTCTGCTCGCTATGAGCTGTAAAATATTTCCAAAGTTGAATTTACTCGATTTCCCGCAGCGCTATGGACTCTCGCGTCCTCGGCTCCCCTACCCTACTGGCATTATTCCCCTTATTGTCGCAAGTATATTCATAGGAATTATTCTTCCGAGCAACCTACAAACTCTTGGCCTACTTCTTGGGATACTACTTCTCGGATGCACATCGTTCATCGATGATCGCACTCCCCTCCCCGCTTGGCTTCGGCTTTTTCTACATACTCTTAGTGCCCTTATTATTTTCGTTAGTGGCACACATATTTTTACAATTACAAATCCACTCGGAGGTATTCTCAAACTTGATAGCATAGATTTTCTCTTGCCAGGCATCGGTCCACTACCACTCCTCAGTGCATTTTTTACTATTGGATGGATCTTGCTGACAATCAATGCGTTGAATTGGTCTGATGGCATTCCTGGAAATACAAGTGCTATTTCCTCTATTGGATTTCTTCTCATCGGATTACTTGCCCTCCTACGCAATCAGCAACCAGACATTGCAATGATTGCATTTATCCTCGCAGCGTGCGCGATTGCATGCATATTCTTTGAGCTCCCCTATCGACGTGTACTACTTGGTGATACTGGTGCGATGTTCTTTGGACTCATGCTTGGCGTCCTAGGGATCTTACAAGGAGGAAAAGTCGCAACGGTCTTCCTCGCTCTCGGTGTACCAATCGTCGATGCACTCCTTGTCACCATCGAACGAATCATCCATCGTCATTCTCCTCTCAAAGGAAGGCACGATCACCTTCATGATCTTTTATGTTCGCGCGGATGGCACCCTACAATGATCGTGCTCTTCTCTGTCACAATCGGAGGAATTTTCGGCTCACTTGCGCTCTTTGCAACAACACTAGAAAAGGCGATTCTTGGAGTTATACTAATCGTATTCTTACAATATGTTCGTAGTAGGATGCGAATGAAAAAATCTCTATAAATTTACTACTTCTGAACAACGATCGGACCACTGACTGACTCTATCGCTCCCTTTGTGCTAATAAGAAGTGTTTTCTTGCCCTTCGGAAGAACGTTGACCGTTGCGACTCCTCCTACGAAGTCCAACGCAGAGAGTTCACGAGGGCGAATTTCTGCATCGCCAAATTGAGAAACAACATAGAGACGACCTGCAAATGTTGGATTCGTAACAACAGAGCCAGCAGCATCGAGTGCTGTAATACGAAGTTTCTGCCAACCACGTGCAACTTTGCTTATGGACTCAATTTTGAGTGATGAGACATCCGATCTCCCGCTCACAACGATCGGAAATTGTTGTAGCGATGCTACCGATGATGAAGACGAAGAAGAGGACGAAGATGAAGAAGATGCACTGCTACTTGTTACAACTTTTGCGACCACTGCATTTTCACGACGCGCTGCAAGACTGGATGCACGAGAAGAACTTCTTGCCGAAACACGATCAGAAGCAGCACTACTATTGTTTTGAGCAACAAGTGTCGAAGGTACAAAATCCTTATATTGCTGTACATAGACAAGTGGGCTTGTTGTAAAGACTTCTCCACGCTCTTTTCCAAGTCCTGCATTGATCGCGCCAACGAAGTCCAAACCAGCACTGCGCATCTCTGTACTCGTAAATGCCCAGTATGGATGGAATGGAGCAGTATCTAAGTCGATCTGGAAATGAAGATGAGGACCTGCTGCAAATCCTGTCTTACCCGAAGTACCGATTTGCTCACCACGAGAAACAACTTGTCCAACACTCACAATCGATACATCGAGGTGAGCATAGGCAGAGTAGAGTGTAGTCGTATTTCCAGCTACAGAAGGATCCGGCATATTTGGATGACGAATAACGACGTAGTTACCATACCCATGTTCTTGAGAGACAACTTTCTCTACTACACCATTTGCGATAGAGCGTACTGGTGTGCCGATTGGAGTACGAATATCCACTCCAATGTGGCTACCGCCATGATCTTCGCCAGTTGCATAGCTGCCAAGATTTCCTACGGAATACACATCACGAAGATGATTCTCACGATGAGAAAGTACTTTCGCATCATAGTGTGGCAACTCGACAAGTAAGTCTCGTGGGACCTGACGGAATGTTGCATCTTTTATCCCCACACCACTCCAACGACTGTAATCTGGAACAAGGGCAATTGGAGATACCGTTCCAGTGAAGACAATTACTGAGTCATCACCTTTCCCCATCACAGACCTCCAGAATGCATACACACCATGTTGTCCTACCATGTTACCGATAACAAAAGAAAGTAACGTAAACGAAGCGATGATGAAAGAAACACGTTCTCGCGCAAACACCATCGGGCTCACTTGTCGTGGTTTGTAGACGGGCCGCTTACTGAAATTTGCGCGCTGGAGCGCCATGAGCGAAGGATGTAGAATGGATATAGATTTTTAGACTTTTTTATTAATTTATTAGTTAATAATATTATTATATTACTTTTTATCAAAATAGTCAATGATCGAAATGTTACAATTTACCCTCAGGAATCCTCAAGAAACAGCCAAAATCGCTGCCTCTCTTGCGCTATCTCTCTATAGAAAAAATACCACCATACTTCTCCAGGGTGAACTCGGGGCAGGGAAAACAACATTTACACAGGGTTTTGCTCATGCCATAGGCATTTCTACACTGATTCCAAGTCCGACATTTACCCTCTGCAATGAATATCCCAATGTACGACATATCGATCTCTATCGTTTACAAGAAACAGAAGCGAAAAAATTCATACAGCAGCTAGAGGATAGAAATTGTTTCACAATCATTGAGTGGCCAGAACGTGCACCTGAACTCTTCTCTGAACCGGGAATATTTGTACATTTACAGCCAACAATACAAGAAAAATCTCAACGAGAGATACGAATTGAATTTCGCGATATTGCTATTCCAGAAGAACAAAAAATCAAGGAATGGATCAAGGAAGTATCTCTGCCTGCGCATATTCAGCGCCATGCAGAAACAGTCGCTATGGTGGCAGGTATTCTTGCAAATGACTGTATCAGTCGTGGTATCATTGTAAGGAAAAATGCACTCATTGCCGCTGCAAAGCTCCATGATCTGCTACGATTTGTCGATTTCAAATCCTTCGATGATGATCGCTATGTACAGCCAACAAAAGAACAAAAAAGAATATGGTCAATGCTCAAGGAAAGATACGGGACACCACACGAAACTGCTGCGGAACGGTTTCTCATAGAGCGAGGATTTAGTGAGATCGGGAGTATTATTGCAACTCATGGCGCAAAAGAGGGTTTGCCATCACCACTTCCTCTAACAACTGAACAGAAACTCTTAGCATATAGCGACAAACGTGTAACATTTGAGAAAATAGTGAGTCTTGAGGAGCGTTTTTCTGATATAGAGAAACGCTATGGCTCCGACGAACATAACGCAGCATCAAAGAAATTCTTTCAGCAATGGCATGCGGCAATGAAAACCATCGAACAAGAGCTATACCCTACCGGAACACCAAAGCTCTAGAGGGCGAGTGAGAACTCTTTGCTAAAAATTGCGAGTAGCAAGCCAATATTCTGGTACGAAATTGCGAATGCTAGAGCGATAAGTACGCTGCAAGAAGCAATAATGTAGAGACACCAACGCTGCCCTGAAGTAAAAGGTTTAGCGAGATTCGATGCGCTCTTATTGTGAAGATAGGTATCTAAGTGTGCAAAAACCCAGAACACATGCTGGAAAATTTCGATTTTTGGGACAATCGTTCCAAATGCACGAATCATCGTCAGCTCCGCCCTTGCAAGACCACTCACCGCTGTCAGTGCAAACGTGTGATGGAAATAAATAGCAAAAACAAGGGCAACCATAAAGAGCACGATATCGAAGAGACTTTCGAGTAGAACACCTTTCAATGTTAATGACATATTGTATTTGTACACATCACGATACTTTACGAAGTCGAGTGCCATGTGCACACCAATCAAAATAGCGAAATACCCTAAGCTAAAAATCGCAGCAACGACGAAGGAAAGAACTAAATATGTCGCATGAAATGCTGGGATTTCATCGTGATCACGAGCGATGTCTTTCAGCCAAGTGGTAGCACGAGAGAGAGTAAGCATAAGGGATTGATATGGGTATGAGTAATTGACGTAGTATTATTATATAACATTTATAGTATTTATGCAATATTCATAAAATTGACATCAGTAAGAGCAGATATCGTGAGATGATTTCCGTATTTACGGATTCCAAAATGGTTCACTCGGCTTTTGAACACCAATTGGGAAGTAATGTTCCTCGAGTTTGGCATCAGCAAAATCATGAGGGTATTTGTAATTTTTGCCATATTCATGTCGATCACGCATGGCAGCAACCGGCGCATTACGTAAATGGTATGGCACTTCGAGAGACGCTGCAGATTCTATGGCTGCCTTCGAGGACTCCATCGCACGCTTTACTGCATTACTTTTCTTTGCTGAACTCAGATACGTACAGGCATGCGCGAGGAAATACTCTCCTTCTGGTAAGCCCACCATCTCGTACGCCTGAAACGCAGCGACGACAATTTGCAACGCAAGAAGGTCAGCAGGACCGATATCTTCACTGGCAAAAATCATCATACGACGGAAGACAAGCCGCGGATCTTCTCCACTTTTGAGCATCTTCCACATCCAGAGTAGTGCGGCATCCGCGTCACTCCCACGCATGGATTTGATGAATGCAGAGACCGTATCGTAGTGATCTTCGCCAGTTTTGTCATAGCGCAGTGCCTTCGCTGCAACAATCTTCTGTGCTTGTTCAAATGTGACATTTGCACCAAGCGTAAGAACGACCGTTTC